>NZ_JBSGQV010000028.1:0-78100 GCF_053606025.1 Streptomyces sp. NPDC055254
ACGCCCGGTTACATTCCGAACCCGGAAGCTAAGCCTTTCAGCGCCGATGGTACTGCAGGGGGGACCCTGTGGGAGAGTAGGACGCCGCCGAACAACCCGCCCTTTTAGCTCAGTCGGTAGAGCGTCTCCATGGTAAGGAGAAGGTCAACGGTTCGATTCCGTTAAAGGGCTCTGACAAAGAAAGGCCCCCGCCTCTTGGCGGGGGCCTTTCTTGCGTTCCGGGGTCCGATGGACCGGATTCACCCGCTCCCGAGAATCCGGGGCGGGTGAAAGAGCGGGTGACGGAGCGGGTGAGGTCGCGAACCGGCCCGTGGCTACTCGCCCTCGCGTTGCTGCGGGACCCGGAAGGCGAGGATGGCCATGTCGTCCGAGGCCGGTTCCGCGGCGAAGCGTTCCACCGCGCGCAGGATGCGTGAGGCGACCGCGCCGGCGGTCAGGCCGGTGCAGGTGGTGAGTACCTCGGCCAGGCCGTCGTCGCCGAGCATGCGGCTGCCCTCGCGGCGTTCGGTCACGCCGTCCGTGACGCACAGCAGGACGTCGCCCGGGTCCAGGGTCATGGTCTGCTCGTAGAGCTCCAGGTCGTCGATCACGCCCAGCAGGGGCTGGGGGTCCGCGGCCGGGGTGACCTCGCCGTTCGTGCGCAGGCGCAGCGGCAGCGGGTGGCCGGCGCAGACGACCTTCATCAGGGCGCTGCCGTCGGTCTGCGGGTGGAGCTCTCCGTACAGGAGGGTGAGGAAACGGCTGCGGGCGCCCTCGTCGAGGATCGCCGCGTTGAGCCGCTCCAGTACGGCCGGGCCGCCCAGGCCCTCGCGGGCCAGGAGGCGCAGGGCGTGCCGGGCCAGGCCGGTGACGGCCGCCGCCTCCGGGCCCGTACCGCAGACATCGCCGATGGCGAAGCCGTACACGCCGTCGCGGATCGGGAAGACGTCGTAGAAGTCGCCGCCGACCTCGTTGCCCTCGCCGGCCGCGCGGTAGATGACGTCGACCTCCATGCCCGGGACCGCGGGTGAGCCCGGCGGCAGCAGGCTGCGCTGGAGGGAGCGGCTGATCGCGGTGCGCTCGGAGTAGAGGCGGGCGTTGTCGAGGGCGAGCGCGGCGCGGCGGGAGAGGTCTTCCGCCAGTTCGAGGATCTCCTGGCGGAAGTGCTCCTCCCTCGGCTTGCCCAGGGTGAGCAGGCCGATCACGCGGTTGCGGGCCAGCAGGGGCAGCACGACCGTCTCGCCGCCGACCGCGAGGGCCGTCTCCGGCCAGGGGCGGGCGCCGGCCTCGCGGACCGGCTCGGGCGGGCTGACCCGGGAGAGCAGGGCCTTGAGTCCGTCGATGCGGTCCTCGTCCTCGTGCAGGACGTAGGAGAGGTACGGGTCGGAGGACTGGTCGGCGATGGTGTAGACGGCACACCAGGTGGCCAGGGTGGGGACCGTCATCTGGGCCATGAGAGCCAGGGTCTGGTCCCGGTCGAGGGTGCCGGCCAGCAGGTCGGAGGCCTCGACGAGGAAGGAGAGTGAGCCCCGGCGCAGGCGTTCCAGCTCGCCGAGGCGGGCCGACTCGACGGCGAGGGCGATCCGGTCCGCGGCGAACTGGAGGTGCAGTGCGTCCTCGTTCGTGTAGCGGCCGGGGGTTTCCGCGGCGACGCCGAGGGAGCCGGTGAGCCGGCCCTCGATCTTGAGCGGCACGGTGACCACGGAGCGCATGCCGGTGTTCTCCAGGAGCGGGACCGCTCCGGAGACGGCGGCGAGGTCGTCGTGGACGGCGGGCATGCGGGCGGAGCCGTAGCGGTGGGTGCCGGCCTCGATGGGGACGCGGGCGAAGCGCTGGCGGGTGGAGGGCAGGCCGGTCGTGGCGCGCACCTCCAGCTCCGTCTCGTCGTCGGTGGCCAGCAGCAGGAAGGCGGCGTCGGCGTCGAGGAGGTCGCGGGCCCGCTCGACGGTGCGCTGGAGGAGGCCGTCCAGGTCCTCGGGGGCGGGGGAGCCGATGAACACCTCGAAGGGGTCCGCGGCGCGCGGCTCGGTGAGGTGGCCGTCGGAGGCGGGAACCCGTGCGGGGGTCTGAAGGAGGGCGCGCTCGTCGTCGTGGACGAGCAGGCAGACGATCGACGGTTCGCCGTGGGCGTCGCGCACCCGCAGGTGGGAGGCGTAGACGGGGATGACCCGGCCATCGGCGCCGCGGATGCCGTAGCTGCCCTCCCAGCGGGACAGGCGCAGGGCCTCGGCGATGCCCGTGCCGGTGCCGGGGGTCTGCGGCCAGGCGGCCAGCTCGGAGAGCGGGCGGCCCATGGCCTTCTCCGCCGGGTGGCCGAAGACGTGCTCGGCGTCCTCGTTCCAGCCGGAGACGATGCCCGCCGCGTCGATCTGGAGGACGGCGACGCGCACGCGGCTGTCGGCGAGGGGGAGCAGCTGGTCGGGAACGACCGGGCCCGCGGATCGGGTACCGACCGGCCGGTCGGGTAGGTCGAGGCGGAACCACACGTGTTTGTGGGCCGCGGTGTACTCGACTCCCCAGCGGGTGGCGAGGGCGGCGCAGAGCATGAGGCCCCGGCCGTTCTCACGGTCGGGGTCAGCGTAGGGGCGCTCGCCCGGGAGCTGGAGCGGGAGCTCGCGCTCGGGGTACCGGTCGGCGACCTCGACCCGTACGCCGTCCTCGGCGCGCAGGCACAGGACCTCGGCCCGGGTCCCCGCGTGGACCACGGCGTTGGTGACGAGCTCGCTGGTGAGGACCACCGCGTCGTCGACGATGTCCGCGAAGCCCCAGCCCTGCAGGGTGTCGCGGACGAACGCGCGGGCCGCGGCGACCGAACGCCCCAGGGGGTCGAAACTGGCAGCCGCCCGTGCCGTGATCACGATTCTCCTTCGACGCGGTTGGACATCGGGTGCCAGGTTACTTACCTTCGCGGTCGGCATGGTGCCCTCGTCGGGGAATCCACCCGCAGGGTACGGCGGGTGTGCGATGGTGCCGAGATGTTATGGCCGGGTTCGGCCGGGGTGAAACACTGGGCAGGCTTGGAGAGCCGGCTCGCGGAGTCCGGCGTCCGGTGGAACAGTGGTCGACCCTTTCGGGAGGGACACGGTGGAGTCTGGCGCAGCGGTGCGGCGTACGGGAACGCGGCCGAAGGGCGGCCGCTCCCGGCGCAGTGGTACGACGGAGGTCGATACCGCGGCCCTGAACCGGCTGCTCACGGCCCTGGTGTCGATGCGGGACGGGAACTTCCGCAAGCGGTTGACGGTGTCCGGCGAAGGCGTGATGGCGGAGATCGCCGCCGTCTACAACGAGGTCGCCGACCGCAATCTCCACCTGACCGGGGAGTTGTCGAGGGTCCGGCGGATGGTGGGCCGGGAGGGCAAGCTCAGCGAACGGCTGGAAACAGGTGCGTGCGAGGGCTCCTGGGCGGCCGCGATCGACGCCTCGAACCAGCTGGTGGACGATCTGGCGCGACCGGTGTCCGAGGTGGGCCGGGTGCTGTCGGCGGTCGCCGAGGGCGATCTGGACCAGCGGATGGATCTGCGCACGCAGGCCGCCGAGGGGGCGGGGCATCCGCTGCGCGGGGAGTTCCTGAAGGTCGGGCGCACCGTCAACAACCTGGTCGACCAGCTGTCCGCGTTCACCGACGAGGTGACGCGCGTGGCGCTCGAAGTGGGTACCGAGGGCAAGCTGGGCGGTCAGGCCCAGGTGCGCGGTATGTCGGGTTCCTGGAAGGATCTGACCGACTCCGTCAACACGATGGCGTACCGGCTCACCGCTCAGGTGCGTGACATCGCTCTCGTCACGACGGCGGTGGCGAAGGGCGATCTGTCGCGCAAGGTCACGGTGCACGTGGCCGGCGAGATGCTCCAGCTGAAGAACACCGTGAACACGATGGTGGACCAGCTGTCCTCGTTCTCCTCCGAGGTGACGAGGGTCGCCCGCGAGGTGGGTACGGAGGGGGAGCTGGGCGGCCAGGCGAAGGTGCCCGGGGTCGCCGGCGTGTGGAAGGACCTGACGGATTCGGTCAACACCATGGCCGGGAACCTGACGGCCCAGGTGCGCGGGATCGCGCAGGTCACGACGGCGGTCGCGAACGGCGACCTGTCGCAGAAGGTCCGGGTGAGCGCGCGGGGCGAGGTGGCGCAGCTCGCCGAAACGATCAACCAGATGACCGAGACGCTGCGGACCTTCGCGGACGAGGTCACCCGTGTGGCCAGTGAGGTCGGTGCCAAGGGCCTGCTGGGCGGTCAGGCGCAGGTGCCGGGGGCCGCGGGTATGTGGAAGGACCTCACCGACTCGGTGAACACGGTCTTCCGCAACCTGACGACGCAGGTGCGGGACATCGCGCAGGTGACGACGGCGGTGGCCAACGGCGACCTGTCGCAGAAGGTCACGGTCGACGTGGCCGGCGAGATGCTGGAGTTGAAGAACACCGTCAACACGATGGTGGACCAGCTCCAGTCCTTCGGTGCGGAAGTGACGCGTGTGGCCCGCGAGGTCGGCGTCGAGGGTGAGCTGGGCGGTCAGGCGCAGGTGCCGGGGGCCGCGGGTACGTGGAAGGACCTCACCGACTCGGTGAACACCGCCTTCCGCAACCTCACCGGGCAGGTCCGCAACATCGCGCAGGTGACGACGGCGGTGGCCAACGGCGACCTGTCGCAGAAGGTCACCGTGGACGTCTCCGGCGAGATGCTCCAGCTGAAGAACACCGTGAACACGATGGTGGACCAGCTGTCGTCCTTCGCCGACCAGGTCACGCGGATGGCGCGGGACGTGGGTACGGAGGGCCGGCTCGGCGGTCAGGCGCGGGTGGAGGGTGTCTCCGGTACCTGGAAGGAGCTGACCGACTCCGTCAACTTCATGGCCGGGAACCTCACCTCCCAGGTGCGGCAGATCGCCCAGGTGACCACGGCGGTGGCGCGCGGTGACCTGTCGCAGAAGATCGATGTGGATGCGCGGGGCGAGATCCTGGAGTTGAAGAACACCATCAACACGATGGTGGACCAGCTCTCGGCCTTCGCGGAGCAGGTGACCCGCGTGGCGCGCGAGGTGGGTACGGACGGCCGGCTCGGCGGTCAGGCGCAGGTGCCGGGCGTGGCCGGTGTCTGGCGGGATCTGACGGACTCCGTGAACGGCATGGCCGGGAACCTGACCTCGCAGGTGCGCAACATCGCGCAGGTCGCCACGGCGGTGGCGCGCGGCGACCTGTCGCAGAAGATCGACGTGGACGCGCGGGGCGAGATCCTGGAGTTGAAGAACACCCTCAACACGATGGTGGACCAGCTCTCGAACTTCGCGGAGCAGGTGACCCGCGTCGCGCGCGAGGTGGGTACCGAGGGCATCCTCGGCGGTCAGGCGGAGGTGAAGGGTGTCTCCGGCACCTGGAAGGACCTCACGCAGTCCGTCAACTTCATGGCCAACAACCTGACCTCGCAGGTGCGCAACATCGCCGAGGTGACCACGGCGGTCGCGATGGGCGACCTCTCCAAGAAGATCACGGTCGACGCCAAGGGCGAGATCCTCGAACTGGTCACCACGGTCAACACCATGGTCGACCAGCTGTCCTCCTTCGCCGAGCAGGTGACCCGGGTGGCCCGCGAGGTGGGTACCGAGGGCATCCTGGGCGGTCAGGCCCGGGTGCGCGGGGTGACCGGCATCTGGAAGGACCTCAGCGACAACGTCAACACGATGGCCGGCAACCTGACGGCCCAGGTGCGCGGGATCGCCCAGGTCTCGGCGGCGGTCGCCAACGGCGACCTGACGAAGAAGGTCACGGTCGAGGCGCGCGGCGAGGTCGCGCAGCTCGCGGACACGGTCAACACGATGGTGAAGACCCTGTCGTCCTTCGCCGACGAGGTGACCCGGGTGGCGCGCGAGGTGGGTACGGAGGGCCGCCTGGGTGGTCAGGCGCACGTCCCCGGGGTGTCCGGGACGTGGAAGGACCTGACGGACTCGGTGAACTTCATGGCCTCCAACCTGACCGGTCAGGTGCGGCAGATCGCCATGGTCACGACCGCCATCGCCAAGGGCGACATGACCAAGAAGATCGACATCGATGCCCGCGGCGAGATCCTGGAGCTCAAGACCACCATCAACACGATGGTCGACCAGCTGTCGTCCTTCGCGGACCAGGTCACGCGGGTCGCCCGCGAAGTGGGTACGGAAGGCATCCTGGGCGGTCAGGCGCGCGTGCGGGACGTCGACGGGACCTGGCGGGACCTGACGGAATCCGTGAACGAGATGGCCGGGAACCTCACCCGGCAGGTGCGCGCGATCGCGGCCGTGGCCACGGCGGTGACCCGCGGCGATCTGAGCCTGAAGGTCGACGTGGACGCCGCGGGGGAGATCCAGGTCCTCCAGGACAACATCAACACGATGATCGTCAACCTGCGCGACACCACTTTGGCCAACAAGGAGCAGGACTGGCTCAAGGGCAACCTCGCCCGGATCTCCGCCCTGATGCAGGGGCGTCGGGAGCTCGACGACGTGGCCTCGCTGATCATGAGCGAGCTCACCCCAGTGGTGTCCGCGCAGCACGGCGCGTTCTTCCTGGCGCTGCCGGCCGGAGGCACCACCGAGATCGGGACGGAGGGGGGCGCGGACGGTTCGTACGAGCTGCGGATGCGCGGGAGTTACGCGTACGCGGGCGGCCAGGTGCCCACGTCCTTCCGGCCGGGGGAGGGGCTGATCGGGACGGTCGCCGAGGAGAAGCGGACGATCCTGGTCGAGAACACCCCGCCCGGGTACCTGAAGATCTCCTCCGGACTCGGGGAGGCACCGCCGGCGCACGTGATCGTGCTGCCGGTGCTCTTCGAGGGGAAGGTGCTCGGCGTCATCGAGCTGGCCTCCTTCACGCCGTTCACCCAGATCCAGAAGGACTTCCTCAGCCAGATCGCCGAGATGATCGGTACGAGCGTCAACACCATCAGCGTCAACTCCAAGACGGAGATGCTGCTCAAGCAGTCGCAGGAGATGACCGAGCAGTTGCGCGAGCGCTCCGACGAGCTGGAGAACCGGCAGAAGGCCCTCCAGGCCGCCAACGCCGAGCTGGAGGAGAAGGCGGAGCTGCTGGCCCGGCAGAACCGGGACATCGAGGTGAAGAACACCGAGATCGAGGAGGCCCGGCAGGTCCTGGAGGAGCGCGCCGAGCAGCTCGCGGTCTCGATGCGCTACAAGTCCGAGTTCCTGGCCAACATGTCGCACGAGCTGCGCACGCCGCTCAACTCGCTGCTGATCCTGGCCAAGCTGCTCGCCGACAACGCGGACGAGAACCTCTCGCCGAAGCAGGTGGAGTTCGCCGAGACCATCCACGGGGCGGGCTCGGACCTGCTCCAGCTGATCAACGACATCCTGGACCTGTCCAAGGTCGAGGCCGGCAAGATGGACGTCTCGCCGACCCGGATCGCGCTGGTCCAGCTCGTGGACTACGTGGAGGCGACCTTCCGCCCGCTGACCGCGGAGAAGGGGCTGGACTTCTCGGTACGGGTCTCCCCGGAGCTGCCCGCCACCTTGCACACGGACGAGCAGCGCCTCCTCCAGGTGCTGCGCAACCTGCTGTCGAACGCGGTGAAGTTCACCGACACCGGAGCCGTGGAGCTGGTGATCCGGCCGGCCGGGTCCGACGTGCCCTCGGCGATCCGGGAGCAGCTGCTGGAGGCCGGGTCGCTGCGGGAGGCCGACGCGGACCTGATCGCCTTCTCGGTGACGGACACCGGGATCGGGATCGCGGCGAGCAAGATGCTGGTGATCTTCGAGGCGTTCAAGCAGGCGGACGGGACCACGAGCCGCAAGTACGGCGGCACCGGCCTGGGCCTGTCGATCAGCCGGGAGATCGCCCGGCTGCTGGGCGGGGAGATCCACGCGGCGAGCGAGCCGGGCCGCGGGTCCACCTTCACGCTGTACCTGCCGCTGCACCCGAGCGAGCTGCCGCCGCAGGGGTACGCGCCGCCCGGGCCCGGCGGTGGCCGCGGGGAGCTGTACCGCCGGCAGGCGGAGCAGACGCGGCCCGCGCTGCCCGCGGGCCCGGCGGCGCCGCCCGCGACCGGGGCGCCCGTCCAGGCGCAGCCGGCGAGGGCCGCGCTGTCCGGATCGCGGTCCGAGAACGGGCAGCCGGGCCAGGGCGGCGGCCACGGCGGCGGCGCGCTGTTCCGGCGCCGGCGCAAGGCGCTGGGCGACGCGGACGGGCGGTCCGCGGCGGTGCCGGGGCAGCCGAACGCGGTGGGCGCCGAGGACGGCTGGGGGAGCGCGGACGAGGAACTCCCGGTGGTGCCCCGGACGTACGACTTCCACGGCGAGAAGGTGCTGATCGTGGACGACGACGTCCGCAACGTCTTCGCGCTGACCAGCGTGCTGGAACAGCACGGGCTGGCGGTGCTGTACGCGGAGAACGGACGGGAGGGCATCGAGGTCCTGGAGCAGCACGACGACGTGACGGTCGTGCTGATGGACATCATGATGCCCGAGATGGACGGGTACGCGACGACCTCGGCGATCCGGCGGATGCCGCAGTTCGCGGGGCTGCCGATCATCGCGTTGACGGCGAAGGCGATGAAGGGCGACCGCGAGAAGGCCATCGATTCGGGTGCCTCCGACTACGTCACCAAGCCGGTCGACCCGGACTACCTGCTGTCGGTGATGGAGCAGTGGATGCGCGGGAAGTGATCGCCCGGCGGGCGAAGTGAGGTGCACGGCTGACTGACCGCGGCCGTAGCGGTGTGGAAGAGCGGTGAACGGGGAACCTTCTGCTCTCCCACCACGTTTCTGCTACGTGCACAGTGACATCTCGGTGACAGGGTGTGGCGATCTCGGGACTGGGGCTACGATGACCGGCACAAGGACGGACGGCGCAAGGATGCCGTCCTCTGGGGCGGGGCCCGGCGCACAGGCCGGCGCCCGGAGCCGGGGAGGCCCCATGCCGGGGCGAGGAGGACAGGGCATGGTGCAGAAGGCCAAGATCCTCCTGGTCGACGACCGGCCGGAGAATCTGCTGGCGCTGGAGGCCATCCTCTCCGCGCTCGATCAGACACTGGTGCGGGCGTCGTCCGGGGAGGAAGCGCTCAAAGCGCTGCTGACGGACGATTTCGCGGTCATCCTGCTGGATGTGCAGATGCCGGGGATGGACGGATTCGAAACGGCCGCGCACATCAAGCGGCGGGAGCGGACGCGGGACATCCCCATCATCTTCCTCACCGCGATCAACCACGGTCCGCACCACACGTTCCGCGGCTACGCGGCGGGTGCGGTCGACTACATCTCCAAGCCCTTCGACCCGTGGGTACTGCGGGCCAAGGTCTCGGTCTTCGTGGAGCTGTACACGAAGAACTGCCAACTGCGGGAGCAGGCGGCGCTGCTGCGGCTCCAGCTGGAGGGCGGCAGCTCCAACGGGGTGGACGCGGGCAAGGAGACGGCCGGGCTGCTGGCCGAGCTGTCGGCGCGGCTCGCGGCGGTCGAGGAGCAGGCCGAGGCGCTGACCAAGCAGCTCGGCGAGGAGTCGGCCGACGGGGCGGTGGTGGCGACCGCGGCCCATCTGGAGCGCAAGCTCACCGGCCTGCGCAGGGCGCTCGACGCGCTGGAGCCCGGGACGGGCGGGGGAGCCGTACTGCCCGCTCAGGGCTAGATCCCGACCTCCCCGTCCCGCCGCTCCCCGCCCGTCCGCGGGGCGTCCGCAAGGGGTCCTGCCCGGGTGCGGTCTGGTGGCGCGTCAGCTCTGGCGGGGCGTCAAAGCGGCTGCCCGAAGAGCGACACGAACGGGTGAAGGGGTGGGCACGCGTGTCCACCGGGGTGCGCACCGGTAACCTCGGCCCCATGGCCTCACGTACGTCCGGCAAGGGTTCCCAGAGCACGGCGGGCACCGCGAAGGGCCGCACCGGCCGTACGACGGCGCCGGCGAAGAAGGCTGCTCCCGCGCGCAAGCCTCCGGCGAAGAAGGCCGCTGCGGCCAGGCGCGCCCCGGTGAAGAAGGTCGCGGCCAAGCCCGCGCCGTCTCCGACGAGCGGTGTGGTGCGGTTGCTGGCCGCCGTCTGGCTGGGCTGCGCCCACGCGGTCGGGGCGATCTTCCGCGGGGTCGGTCAAGGGGCCAGGAACCTGGATCCCGCCCACCGCAAGGACGGCGTCGCGCTGCTGCTGCTCGCCCTCGCGCTGATCGTCGCCGCCGGAACCTGGTCGAATCTGAGCGGTCCCGTCGGCGATCTGGTCACGATGCTGGTCACCGGTGCCTTCGGGCGACTGGATCTGCTCGTGCCGATCCTGCTCGGCGTGATGGCGGTGCGCTTCATCCGCCATCCCGAGCAGACGGACGCCAACGGCCGCATCGGCATCGGCCTCTCCGCCCTCGTCATCGGGGTGCTGGGCCTGGTCCACATCGCCTGCGGGGCGCCCGGCCGGGACGAGGGCACCACCGCCATGCAGGACGCGGGCGGGCTCATCGGCTGGGGCGCCTCCAAGCCGCTGATCTTCACCATGGGCGCGCCGCTGGCCGTGCCGATGCTGGTCCTGCTCACCGTCTTCGGCCTGCTCGTGGTCACCGCGACCCCGGTCAACGCGATCCCGCAGCGGCTGCGCAGGCTGGGCATCAGGCTCGGGATCATCGCGCCGAACGAGTACGACGAGGGCTACGGGGAGGCCGAGGGGGCGCCCGTTGCGGACCGGCACGACCCCGCGCGCTGGCGGGCCCGGGCGGGCTCCGGCGCGGGTGCCGGTTCCGGTGACCCGGTGGACGCGGCCGAGGACGAGGCGCTCGCCCGCCGGCGCCGGCCCCGCCGGGCCTCGGCCCGGCCCGCCATGGACCGCGAGATGGACGCCGTGGACGTGGCCGCGGCGGCCGCCGCCGCACTGGACGGGGCCGTGTACGGGGGGCTGCCGCCCTCCCCGCTGGTCGCCGACCTCACGCACGGGATCACTCCCGAGCGGGAGGGCGCGGAGCCCACCGCTCCCGTGCCGCCCGCCCGCGCGGGGCGTCCCGTACCGCCGGCGTCCACCGCGCCCGCGCGGTCCGCGGAGCCGGCCGGGCCGGCCGCGTCCGGGCCCGGCGCGGGGGAGCCGCACGCCACCACCGCGGCGGCCTCCGGGACGCTGTCGGTGCCCGACCTGACCAAGACTCCGCCGCCGGCCCAGGCCCTGCCGCCGCGGGCCGAGCAGCTCCAGCTGCGCGGGGACATCACCTACGCACTGCCTTCCCTGGACCTGCTGGAGAAGGGCGGTCCGGGCAAGACCCGCAGCGCCGCCAACGACGCCGTCGTGGCCTCGCTGACCAACGTGTTCATGGAGTTCAAGGTCGACGCGAAGGTCACCGGCTTCACCCGGGGCCCGACGGTCACCCGCTACGAGGTGGAGCTCGGCCCGGCGGTCAAGGTCGAGCGGATCACCGCGCTGGCGAAGAACATCGCCTATGCCGTGGCCTCCCCGGACGTGCGGATCATCAGCCCGATCCCGGGCAAGTCGGCGGTCGGCATCGAGATCCCGAACACCGACCGGGAGATGGTCAACCTCGGTGACGTGTTGCGGCTGGCGGACGCGGCCGAGGACGACCATCCGATGCTGGTCGCGCTCGGCAAGGACGTCGAGGGGGGCTACGTCATGGCCAACCTCGCCAAAATGCCCCACGTCCTGGTCGCCGGCGCCACCGGTTCCGGCAAGTCCTCGTGCATCAACTGCCTGATCACCTCGGTCATGGTGCGGGCCACCCCGGAGGACGTGCGGATGGTCCTGGTCGACCCCAAGCGGGTGGAGCTGACGGCGTACGAGGGCATCCCGCACCTGATCACGCCGATCATCACCAACCCCAAGCGGGCCGCCGAGGCCTTGCAGTGGGTCGTGCGCGAGATGGACCTGCGCTACGACGACCTGGCCGCCTTCGGCTACCGGCACATCGACGACTTCAATCAGGCGATCCGGGACGGCAAGATCAAACTGCCGCCGGGCAGTGAGCGGGAGCTCAGCCCGTACCCGTACCTGCTGGTGATCGTCGACGAGCTCGCGGATCTGATGATGGTGGCTCCGCGCGACGTGGAGGACTCCATCGTGCGGATCACGCAGCTGGCGCGCGCGGCCGGTATCCACCTGGTGCTGGCGACCCAACGGCCCTCGGTGGACGTGGTGACCGGCCTGATCAAGGCGAACGTGCCCTCGCGGCTCGCGTTCGCCACCTCCTCCCTCGCCGACAGCCGGGTCATCCTGGACCAGCCCGGCGCCGAGAAGCTGATCGGCAAGGGCGACGGGCTGTTCCTGCCGATGGGCGCGAACAAGCCCGTCCGGTTGCAAGGCGCCTTCGTCACCGAGGACGAGATCGCCGGCATCGTGCAGCACTGCAAGGACCAGATGGCCCCCGTCTTCCGGGACGACGTCACGGTCGGTCAGAAGCAGAAGAAGGAGATCGACGAGGACATCGGTGACGACCTGGACCTGCTGTGCCAGGCGGCCGAACTGGTGGTCTCCACCCAGTTCGGCTCCACCTCCATGCTCCAGCGCAAGCTCCGGGTGGGCTTCGCCAAGGCCGGCCGGCTCATGGACCTGATGGAGTCGCGCGGGATCGTCGGACCCAGCGAGGGCTCGAAGGCGCGGGACGTACTGCTCAAGGCCGACGAGCTGGACGGAGTGCTCGCCGTCATCCGAGGAGAGGCTCACCCGTGAGGCGCGCGGGCCCGAGGGATCGGGCGGGCAACCGTTTCCCTCGGGCCCGCGTCCAGTTGAACGGGGTGACGGTACCGCGCACGACATCGGCAGCACGCGGGGCCGCCGCACCGGGGAGATGTCCCCTCGCCATTCGGATGGCGTAGGAACAGCACCCTCCGGTTGCTCCACCCTTTCGTCACCCCCCTAGACTGAACATCCAGCAGGTGGCTACACGCTCGAAAGGCGCCCACGTGTCCATCGGCAACTCCAACTCCCCCGAAGAAGAGCGGCCTTCGACCGACGACCGGTCCGAGGACCGCATCGTCGAGCGTCCCGTCGAAGGACCGTCCATCGGGACGGCCCTCAAGGAGGCCCGGATCGCCGCCGGGCTCACAGTCGACGAGGTCAGTTCCACCACCCGCGTGCGCATTCCGATCGTGCACGCGATCGAAGAGGACGACTTCACGCGGTGCGGCGGCGACGTCTACGCCCGCGGTCATATCCGTACGCTGGCCCGCGCCGTGCAGCTCGATCCGGCACCCCTGATCGAGAGCTACGACGCGGCCCACGGCGGCCGGCCGGCACCCACCCCCGCCGCGCCGATGTTCGAAGCGGAACGGATCCGCCCCGAGCGGCAGCGGCCCAACTGGACCGCCGCCATGGTCGCCGCCATCGTCGCCGTCATCGGCTTCGTCGGCTTCACCGCGTTCAGCGGCGGCGACGGGCAGGCCAAGCGGCCGGTGGCGGAAGGTTCCGCCGCCCCGCAGCCCGCACCGAAGCAGAGCGGCGGAAAGCCCGCCGCCCAGCCCCAGCAGACCCCGCAGGCCCCCAAGCCGGAGCCTTCGGACAGCGCCATCGCCGCCGCGCCCAAGGACCTCGTCACGGTCGTCCTGACGGCCGACACCGGCGAGAGCTGGATCTCCGCGAAGGACCACAGCGGTCGGCTGCTCTTCGACGGCACCCTCGCCCAGGGTGAGTCCAAGACCTTCACGGACAAGGAGTCCGTCGACCTCGTGCTCGGCGACGCCGGCGCGGTGAAGCTCTTCGTGAACGGCAAGGAGATCAAGGACGACTTCCAGCCGGGGCAGGTGGAACGTCTCACCTACACCAAGGAGGACCCGCTCCCGGGCGAACCCCAGGCGGGCTGATCCCGGCTCTCATCCGGGCCGAACATGTGATTCCGGATCCCCGGGGTGCCGCGCCGCACCCCGGGGATCTTGCTGCGGGGGACTTGGGGCGGGGGCGGGTGTCGGGACGAAGTAGTCTTGAGTCCATGCCCGAACGCCGTACCGTCGCCCTTGTCACTCTTGGCTGCGCCCGTAACGAGGTGGACTCGGAGGAGCTCGCAGGCCGCTTGGCGGCGGATGGCTGGGAGCTCGTCGAGGACGCCGCCGACGCGGACGTAGCCGTCGTCAACACCTGCGGCTTCGTCGAAGCCGCCAAGAAGGACTCCGTAGACGCCCTGCTGGAAGCCAACGATCTCAAGGATCACGGCAAGACCCAGGCCGTCGTCGCCGTCGGCTGTATGGCCGAGCGCTACGGCAAGGAGCTGGCCGAAGCGCTCCCCGAGGCCGACGGCGTGCTCGGCTTCGACGACTACGCCGACATCTCCGACCGCCTGCAGACCATCCTCAACGGCGGCATCCACGCCTCCCACACCCCGCGCGACCGGCGCAAGCTGCTGCCGATCAGCCCCGCGGCCCGCCAGGACGCCGAGGTGGCGCTCCCCGGCCACGCCCAGGAGCCGGTGGCCGAGGCCCCCGCGGACCTCCCCGACGGACTGGCGCCCGCCTCCGGGCCGCGCGCCCCGCTGCGCCGCCGCCTCGACAAGAGCCCCGTCGCCTCGGTCAAGCTGGCCTCCGGCTGCGACCGGCGCTGCTCCTTCTGCGCCATCCCGTCCTTCCGCGGCTCCTTCATCTCCCGCCGCCCCGGCGACGTACTGGGCGAGACGCGCTGGCTCGCCGAGCAGGGTGTGAAGGAGGTCATGCTGGTCTCCGAGAACAACACCTCGTACGGCAAGGACCTCGGCGACATCCGGCTGCTGGAGACCCTGCTGCCGGAGCTGGCCGCGGTGGACGGCATCGAGCGCATCCGCGTCAGCTACCTCCAGCCCGCCGAGATGCGGCCCGGGCTGATCGACGTCCTCACCTCCACCCCCAAGGTCGTGCCGTACTTCGACCTGTCCTTCCAGCACTCGGCCCCCGACGTGCTGCGCGCCATGCGCCGCTTCGGGGACACCGACCGCTTCCTGGAACTGCTGGACACCATCCGCTCCAAGGCCCCGCAGGCCGGCGTCCGGTCCAACTTCATCGTCGGCTTCCCCGGCGAGAAGGAGTCGGACTTCGCCGAGCTGGAGCGTTTCCTCACCCACGCGCGGCTCGACGCCATCGGCGTCTTCGGCTACTCCGACGAGGACGGCACCGAGGCCGTCACGTACGAGGACAAGCTGGACGAGGAGACCATCGCCGAGCGGCTCGCCCACATGCAGCGGCTCGCCGAGGAACTCACCTCGCAGCGCGCGGAGGAGCGGATCGGGGAGACCCTGGAGGTACTCGTCGAGACCGTCGTCCCGCTGGACGAGGCCGACGAGGGCGAGGGTGCCTACGGGCGCGCCGCGCACCAGGCCCCCGAGACCGACGGGCAGGTCGTCTTCACCGACGGTACGGGCCTGGTCCCCGGGCGCATCGTCACCGCGAAGGTGGTCGGCACCCTGGGCGTGGACCTGGTGGCCGAGCCCCTGGGCCTGGATCTTGAGGAGGCGACCGGATGACCGGAGTCCCGGCATCTGCGGCGGGCGGGACCGGCCGTCGGCCCGTGCCCGGCGCGAAGCTGGGGACCGCGGCGGTCGATCAGGCCAGCCTCTGGAACATCGCCAACATCCTGACGATGATCCGGCTCGTGCTCGTGCCGGGATTCGTCCTCCTGCTGCTCGCCCAGGGCGGGTACGACCCGGCCTGGCGGGCCTGGGCGTGGGCGGCGTTCGCCGTTGCCATGATCACGGACATCTTCGACGGCCACCTGGCCCGGACGTACAACCTGGTCACCGACTTCGGCAAGATCGCCGACCCCATCGCCGACAAGGCGATCATGGGCTCCGCGCTGATCTGCCTGTCCTGGCTGGGCGACCTGCCCTGGTGGGTGACCGGAGTGATCCTCGGGCGGGAGCTCGGGATCACACTGCTCCGGTTCTGGGTGATCCGCTACGGCGTGATTCCGGCCAGCCGGGGCGGCAAGCTGAAGACCCTGGCCCAGGGCACGGCTGTGGGCATGTACGTCCTCGCGCTGACCGGGCCGCTGGCGACCCTGCGCTTCTGGATGATGGGGGTCGCCGTCGTGCTGACCGTCGTCACCGGTCTGGACTACATCCGCCAGGCGGTCGTACTGCGCCGCCGGGGCATCGAGGCGGAGCGGGCCGAGCGGTGACCGCGGCGGGGGGCGCTCCGGGACCGCGGGGCGCGGACGGTGCGGCGGATGCGGCGACCCAGGTGCTGCGGCTGCTCGCGCGGAGCGGCCAGACGGTCGCGGTCGCGGAATCGCTGACCGGCGGCATGGTCGCCGCCGAGCTCACGGCAGTCCCCGGCTCTTCCCGGTCCTTCCGGGGGTCGGTCACGGCCTACGCCACCGAGCTCAAGCACCGGGTGCTGGGCGTGGACGCCGCGCTGCTCGCCGCCGAGGGTGCGGTGAACGCGCGGGTCGCCGAGGAGATGGCGGCCGGCGTGCGGCGGGTCATGGACGCCTCCTGGGGGATCGCGACCACCGGAGTGGCCGGACCGGCCCCGCAGGACGGGCAGCCCGTGGGCACGGTTTTCATCGCCGTGGACGGCCCCGGGGGCAGGAAAACGGCCCGGCTGAGGTTGAACGGCTCCCGCACGGAAATTCGTAGGGAGAGTGCACGCACAGTGCTGGAACTTCTGTGGAGCCAACTCCGCGAGAATGCGCGGAGGC
This sequence comes from Streptomyces sp. NPDC055254, assembly GCF_053606025.1. Taxonomy (NCBI): domain Bacteria; kingdom Bacillati; phylum Actinomycetota; class Actinomycetes; order Kitasatosporales; family Streptomycetaceae; genus Streptomyces; species Streptomyces sp. NPDC055254. The sequence goes on from NZ_JBSGQV010000028.1 coordinate 16,513, forward strand.
AGGATACGGAACAGAACGGGGGGATTTGATGTTTGCAGCCCTGAGTGAACACGACATCGCTCCCCGCACGGCCGCGGCGCGAGGCGGTACGGTGGGGCGTGAAGGATGCGGCTACACGGTCAGAGGAGGGAGCCACCGATGATTCTGCTCCGTCGCCTGCTGGGTGACGTGCTGCGTCGGCAGCGCCAGCGCCAGGGCCGTACTCTGCGCGAAGTCTCCTCGTCGGCCCGAGTCTCGCTCGGCTATCTCTCCGAGGTGGAGCGGGGGCAGAAGGAGGCATCCTCCGAGCTGCTCTCCGCGATCTGCGACGCGTTGGACGTACGGATGTCCGAGCTGATGCGCGAAGTCAGCGACGAACTGTCGCTGGCCGAACTGGCACAGTCGGCCGCGGCAAGCGAACCGGTGCCTGCGCCGGTCCGCCCGATGCTCAATTCGGTCTCCATGGCTTCGGTCACGGCCGGACCGGAGCGGGTGACCATCAAGGCGCCTGCGGAAGCGGTGAATGTCGTAGCCGCGTGAGTGCGTGAGCCTGTGAGTGTGGCCGGGGCCCCGGTCGGTGCATCGAGCACCGGCCGGGGCCCCGTGCTGTGCCCCCGGTCGTGCGGCGGGTGGGCATTGTGGGTGCGGGGGCGCGGGGGGTGCGGGAGTATGGGGCCGTGCGGGTTCCGGTCCCTGGGAGGTAGCCGTGCGGCGGTTACTGCCCGTGCCCGCGGCCCTGGTGCTCGCGCTGGCGGTGGGGGCCCTGTGGTGGTGGGCCGTGCTGCGGATGGTGCTGGCCCCCGAGGAGGCCGGGCCCGTCGAGGGCGCGGTGGCCGTGGGCGGCTGGGGGTTGGGTCTGCTGCCGGTGCACTGCGTCCCGCGGCCGGTGCGCCGGGCTCGGCGTGCGGCGGGCGGGGACGCGGTGACCGCCGAGGTCACCAGGGCATCGACACTCCACCGTTCGGGCGAAGTATCTGGCCCGTCATGAAGGACGAGGCGTCCGAGGCGAGGTAGAGCACGGCCCGGGCGACGTCCTCCGGCTCGCCGACCCGGCGCAGGGGGGACATGCGGATCATCAGCGCCTCGGTCCGCTCCTGGACCTCCCGGCCGTGCCGATCGGTCATCGGCGTGCGGATCCAGCCCGGTGCGACGGCGTTGACCCGGATACCGTGCGGGCCGGCCTCGGTGGCGAGGGTCCTGGTCAGCTGGACCACGGCGGCCTTGGCGGCGCTGTAGCAGAGCAGGCCGGGCCGGGCGGCGTCCACGGCGCCGGAGGCCATGGTGATGATCGAGCCCGGGCGGCCCGCGGCGATCATGGCCCGCGCGGCCTCCTGGCAGGTGCGCAGGACGCCCTTGAAGTTGATGTCGAGGACCCGGTCGAGGTCCTCGTCGGCCGTCTCCAGGACACTGCTGGTGTGCATGACCCCGGCGATGGCGGCCGCGATGTCGAGGGTGCCCGCCGCGGCCACGGCGCTGCGGAGCGCCGCCCGGTCGGTGACGTCGAGGGCGTGGACGGTCGCGCAGCCGCCGGTCTCGGCGGCGAGCTCGGCCGTCTCGGCGAGGCCCGGCGCGTCGCGGTCGGCGCAGTGGACGTGCGCGCCCGCCCCTGCGAGGAGGACGGCGGTGGCGCGGCCGATACCGCTGGCGGCGCCGGTGACCAGAGCGGTACGGCCGGTGAGGTCGTACGGAGCTGTGGGTGTGGGCATGCGGGGACGGTACGGGCGTATCTGACGGACCGTCAATGGGGCGGGGTGCGGTGGATCCGTTCCCGGAGCCGGTCTCAGGGGGTGGGGCCGCTCTGGCAGTGCGGGCACCAGTACGTGGGGCGGTCGTCCTGCTGGGCCACGCGGATGCGGGTGCCGCAGCGCAGGCAGGGGCGGTGGGCGCGGCCGTAGACGAAGAGGTCCTGGCCGGGGCGGCGGCTGCCGGTGGTGTTGCGGGGGCCCGGTCGGTCGCCGATGTTCGCGGCCAGCAGGCGGTGGGCGGCGGCGGCCAGGCGGGGGAGGACGGACTCGGGGAGCGCGCCGACCGGGGTCCAGGGAGTGACCTGGGCCAGGAAGCAGACCTCGGCCTTGTAGATGTTGCCGATGCCCGCGAGGTTGCGCTGGTCGAGCAGGGCCTCGCCGAGGGGGCGGTCGGGGGCGGCCAGCAGGTTGGCGGCGGCGCGGGCGGGATCCCAGTCGGGGCCGAGGAGGTCGGGGCCGAGGTGGCCCACGACGCGGTCCTCGTCGGCGGTGCGGATCAGTTCCAGGACCGGGAGGCGATAGCCGACGGCGGTGCGGTCGGCGGTGGCGAGGATGGCCCGGATCTCGTAGGCGGGGCCGCCGCGCCACTTCTCTCCCGAGGCGAAGACGTGCCAGGCGCCGTCCATCCGGAGATGGCTGTGGAGGGTGAGGCCGCCGTCGAAGCGGGTGAGGAGGTGCTTGCCCCGGGGGGTGACGTCGAGGGTGGTGCGGCCGGTGAGGTCGGCGGTGGCGAAGCGGGGGACGCGGAGGTCGCTGCCGGTGAGGGGCTTGCCCGCGAGGGCGGCGTGGAGGCGGGAGGCGGTGTGGTGGACGGAGTCTCCTTCGGGCATGGGGTGATTGTCGCGTGGCGGCGGTGGCTGCGGCTGTGCCGATGGCTGTGCCGGTGGGGTGGCGCGGGCCGTGGGCGGTTGCGGCGCCGCTGCCGGGGTGCCGCCCCGGACCCCGTGCCTCGAACGCCGGCGGGGCTGGATGCGCGGCGGGGCTGAGGTCGAGGCTCCGCCCCGGGCCCCCGCTGCTGCGACTCGGGCCCCGGGCGGAAGCGGCGGTGGGGTCAGGGGCGGAGACGGAGGCCCTGGGGGGTGGCGTGGAAGCCGGCGGATTCCAGGGGCGGGCCGTGCGGGGAGGTGAGGGACGCGGTGGCGTTGATGCGCACCACCGTCAGGGCCGGGAGGGTGCCCGTGCGGGCGCCCGCGGCGAGGGCCGCGACGGCGGCGGTCAGGCGGGGGTCCTCGGGCTCCGCCCAGGCGAGGAGCGTCTTGCCGCCGCGCTCCAGGTACAGGACGAGCTCGCCGTCGACCAGGACCACCAGGGAGCCCGCCTTGCGGCCGGGCTTGTGCGTGGCGCCCGCCGGAGGCTCCGGCCAGGGCAGGGCGGCCCCGTACGCGTTCGCCGGATCGGCGGCGGCCAGGACCACCGCCGCCAGCGGCGGCGGGGTCCGCTCGGCGGCGCGCAACCGGTCCACGGCGCCGTCCATCGCGAACTGGGCCGCGCCCAGTCCCTCGACCACGTACCCCCGGCGCGCCTGACCGCTGTCCTCGAAGGCGGACAGGATGCGGTACACCGCGCTGAAACCGCCCTCCACGCCCTCCGCCGCCACCGCGCCCCGGGTGACCACGCCGTGGCGGTCCAGCAGGGTGCGGGCCAGCGCGTGGGCCCGGTGCGTCGGGTCCGGGGCCGCGGCGGGCAGCAGCGACCAGCGGCCAGAGACCGTGGGCGGCCCGGTACGGGACATGGTCGCGCCGAGCGTGCCGTACCGCCCGCGCGGGACGGTGCGCCGGGCGCGGTGGGCCGTGGAGCCCGCCGTGCGGCCGGAGCCGAGCAAGGAGCGCAGCGGGCCCAGGGTGTCGTTCGTCACGCGGCCGGACCAGGCCAGGTCCCACAGGGAGGTGGAGAGGTCGGCGTCGGAGGCCTCCGGATGGGCGGCCCGGACGGCTTCGGTGAGCTGGCGGAAGAAGAGCCCGTACCCGCCCGAGAGCGTGTCCAGGAGCGCCAGGTGAAGCGGGCCGAGCTCCAGCGGGTGCGGCTGCGGGAGCAGCAGGGGCGCGGCCTCGGCCACGTAGAGGGAGACCCAGCCGTCCTTGCCCGGCAGCGCCCCGGCGCCCGCCCAGAGCACCTCACCGGTCGTGGTGAGCTCGTCCAGAAGGGCCGGGGAGTATCCGCTGACGCGCGAGGGCAGGATCAGGCGCTCCAGTGCCGAGGCGGGCACGGGGGCGCCCTGGAGCTGCTCGACCGCGCGGGCCAGGCCGTCGATGCCGCGCAGCGCCCCGCCCAGGTGCTGCCACTGCGGGAGGAAGGTGGCCAGCGAGGTCGGCGGGACCGGTTCCAGCTCCTGGCGCAGCGCCGCCAGGGAGCGCCGGCGAAGCCTGCGCAGCACCGTCGCATCGCACCACTCCTGGCCGATGCCCGCCGGGTGGAACTCGCCCTGGACCACGCGCCCGACGGCCGCGAGCCGGTGCAGGGCGCCCTCGGTCACCGCCGTGCCCAGACCGAACCGGGTGGCCGCGGCCGTCGTGGTGAACGGGCCGCGGGTGCGGGCGTACCGGGCCAGCAGATCGCCCAGCGGGTCCTTGACCGGTTCGGTGAACGCCTCCGGCACCCCGACCGGGAGCGCGGTGCCCAGGGCGTCCCGCAGCCGGCCCGCGTCCTCGATCGCCGCCCAGTGGTCCGCGCCGGAGATCCGCACCCGGATGGCGCGGCGGGCCGCGCCCAGTTCGCCCGCCCAGGCCGGATCCGCGCCGCGCTCCACCAGCTCGGGCTCCGTCAGGGGCCCCAGCAGCCGCAGCAGGTCGGCCACCGACTCCGCGTCCTTGGCCCGCCGGTCCTCGGTCCGCCACTGGAGCTCCCGTTCCAGCTCCTCCAGTACCTCGGCGTCGAGCAGCTCGCGCAGTTCGGCCTGGCCGAGCAGCTCGGCCAGCAGCCGGGAGTCCAGCGACAGGGCGGCGGCCCGGCGTTCGGCGAGGGGCGAGTCGCCCTCGTAGAGGAACTGGGCGACGTATCCGAAGAGCAGGGAACGGGCGAAGGGGGAGGGCTCCGGGGTGGTGACCTCGACCAGGCGGACGCGGCGCGCCTCGATGTCCCCCATGAGCTCGGTCAGGCCGGGCACGTCGAAGACGTCCTGGAGGCATTCGCGTACGGCTTCGAGCACGATCGGGAACGAACCGAACTCCGAGGCCACCTGGAGCAGTTGGGAGGCGCGCTGGCGCTGCTGCCACAACGGGGTGCGCTTGCCCGGACTGCGGCGCGGCAGCAGCAGCGCGCGCGCCGCGCACTCGCGGAAACGGGAGGCGAAGAGCGCCGAGCCGCCGACCTCGTCGGTGACGATCCGGGTGACGTCCCCCGCGTCGAAGGCGACATCGGCCGCGCCCAGCGGCGCCTGCTCGTCGTCGAACTCGAAGGCGGGGGCGGCGCCGGGGTCGTGGTCGAGCAGGTCCGTGCTCAGCAGGTCGGCGTCCGGCAGGCGCAGCACGATGCCGTCGTCGGCGTGCATCACCTGCGCGTCCATCCCGTACCGCTCGGCCAGGCGGGCGCCGAGGGCCAGGGCCCAGGGCGCGTGCACCTGCGCGCCGAAAGGGGAGTGGACGACGACCCGCCAGTCGCCGAGCTCGTCGCGGAAGCGCTCGACCAGGATCGTCCGGTCGTCCGGGACGTGGCCGCAGGCCTCGCGCTGCTCGGCCAGGTACGCGAGGACGTTCTCGGCGGCCCAGGCGTCGAGGCCGGCGGCCAGCAGGCGCAGACGTGCGTCCTCGCCGCCGAGGCCGCCGAGCTCGCGCAGGAACGCGCCGACCGCGCGGCCCAGTTCGAGGGGGCGGCCCAGTTGGTCGCCCTTCCAGAACGGCAGCCGTCCGGGCACGCCGGGGGCCGGGGTGACGAGCACCCGGTCGCGGGTGATGTCCTCGATCCGCCAGGACGTGGTGCCCAGGGTGAAGACGTCGCCGACGCGTGATTCGTAGACCATCTCCTCATCGAGCTCGCCGACCCGGCCGCCGCCCTTCTTCGGGTCGGAACCGGCGAGGAAGACGCCGAAGAGGCCCCGGTCCGGGATGGTGCCGCCGGAGGTGACCGCGAGGCGCTGGGCCCCGGGCCGGCCGGTGACCGTACCGGCGACGCGGTCCCAGACGACCCTCGGCCGCAGCTCCGCGAACGCGTCCGACGGGTACCGGCCGGCGAGCATGTCGAGGACCGCCGTGAACGCCGACTCGGGCAGGGCCGCGAAGGGGGCGGCCCGCCGGACCAGCGCCAGCAGGTCGTCCAGCTGCCAGGTGTCCATCGCCACCATCGCGACCAGCTGTTGCGCCAGGACGTCCAGCGGGTTCGACGGGACGCGCAGCGACTCGATCGAGCCGGTGCGCATCCGCTCGGTGACCACGGCCGCCTGCACCAGGTCGCCCCGGTACTTGGGGAAGACCACGCCGGTGGAGACCGCGCCGACCTGGTGTCCGGCCCGCCCCACGCGCTGGAGCCCGGACGCCACGGAGGGCGGGGACTCCACCTGCACCACCAGGTCCACGGCCCCCATGTCGATGCCCAGCTCCAGGCTGGAGGTGGCGACCACGGCGGGCAGCCGGCCCGCCTTGAGGTCCTCCTCGACCAGGGCCCGCTGCTCCTTGGACACCGAGCCGTGGTGCGCCCGGGCCAGCAGGGGCGGGGCCCCGAGGGAGGCGCCCGACTGGGCCATGATCTCGGCCGCCGGTGCGCCCTCCGGCAGCTTCTCGCCCATGGCGCGCTCGTACGCGATCTCGTTGAGCCGGTTGCACAGGCGCTCGGCGAGGCGGCGGGAGTTGGCGAACACGATGGTGGAGCGGTGGGCCTGTACGAGGTCGGCGATGCGCTCCTCGACATGGGGCCAGATGGACGGCTTGTCCCCGCCCTCGCGGCCCTCGGTGGCGGGGGAGCCGCCCAACTCGCCCATGTCCTCCACGGGGACGACCACGGACAGGTCGAACTCCTTGGCCGACGGCGGCTGCACGATCTCCACCTTGCCGCGCGGTGCCAGGTACCGAGCCACCTCGTCCACCGGCCGCACCGTCGCCGACAGCCCGATGCGGCGGGCCGGGCGCGGCAGCAGCTCGTCCAGCCGCTCCAGGGAGAGGGCGAGGTGGGCGCCGCGCTTGGTCCCGGCGACCGCGTGCACCTCGTCCAGGATCACCGTCTCGATACCGGCGAGGGCGTCCCGGGCGGCCGAGGTGAGCATCAGGAACAGGGACTCGGGCGTGGTGATCAGGATGTCCGGCGGCCGGGTCGCGAGCTTGCGCCGTTCGGCGGGCGGGGTGTCCCCCGAGCGGATCCCGACGCGGATCTCCGGCTCCGGCAGGCCGAGGCGGACCGACTCCTGGCGGATGCCGGTGAGCGGGCTGCGCAGATTGCGCTCCACGTCGACGGCGAGGGCCTTGAGGGGCGACACGTACAGCACCCGGCAGCGCTTGCCGGGCTCGGCCGGCGGCGGTACGGAGGCCAGCCGGTCCAGGGCGGCGAGGAAGGCGGCGAGGGTCTTGCCGGAGCCGGTGGGCGCCACGACGAGCACGTCCGAGCCCTCCCCGATCGCCCGCCAGGCGCCCTCCTGGGCGGACGTGGGCGCGGAGAAGGCCCCCGTGAACCAGGAGCGGGTCGCGGGGGAGAACGTGTCGAGCGCGGAGCCGGCCATGCCCCCATCGTGCACCCCGGCACCGACAACGGCCCGGACCTGCGGGAACGCCACCGTCCGGCGGGGCGCAGAATGGGAGGATGGGTACGGACGAAGAGCGCCGGGAGTGGGCCCGGCACTGGCGGTACGCCGAGCTGCCCGGCCTGGATCTGCTGCGCGCCCGCTACGTCCGCCACACCTTTCCGCGCCACACGCACGACGGGTACGTGATCGCGGCCGTCACCCGCGGCATCGAGGAGATCGGGATGCCGGGCGGCACCGTACTGCGCGCGGGCCCCGGCAGCGTGGTCCTGATCAATCCTGAGGTGCCGCACAGCGCCAGGGCCGGGGACCCGGAGGGGTGGGCGTACGCGACCCTCTACCCCTCCCGGGGCCTGATCGGCCAGGTCGCCGCGGAGATCGGCTTCCGGCGCGGGACCCCCGGATTCACCGCCGCGATGGTGGCCGATCCGCACGCGGCGCGGGTGATCACCGAGGTGCACCGGGCGGCGGAAACCGGGAACGCGCTGGCCGCCGACACCCTGCTGCGCGCGGCGGTCGCCCGGATGCTGGAGCGGCACGCGGGACCGCTGGCCGCCCGCGCCGTACGCGGCGCGGGAGCGGCGGACGCGGCGGCGGCCCGGGCCGTGCTGGAGGAGAGGATGGCGGACCCGCCCACGCTGGAGCAGCTCGCCACGGGCCTGGGCACCAGTCCGTTCGCCCTGCTGCGGGCCTTCCGGGAGCGTTACGGCATGCCGCCGCACACCTGGCTGACCGACGCCCGGGTCCGGCGGGCGCGCCGGCTGCTCGACGGCGGCGCCGCACCGGCGGAGGCGGCCGTCGCGGTCGGCTTCACCGACCAGCCGCATCTGAACCGGCACTTCACACGGATCGTGGGGGTGCCGCCGGGCGCGTACCGCAGGGAGCGGCGCTCGGCGTGACGCGGGGGCCCCGGCCCGCGCGGGCCATCCGGAGCGGCTGGTTCCGGCGGGCGCAAGAACGTACAAGACGGCCGTGCTCGCGCCCGCATAGTTTCGGGGGGTGGCAGAGCAGCAGATGATCAGAGAATCGGACACCGGGCAGGTTCCGGCCGGGCGGCCGCGCGCCGCCGTGGTGCGGGACGCCCTCGGGGTCGGGGTGGCCGTCGGGCTGTCCGGGTTCGCCTTCGGGGTGACCGCCGCGGGGGCCGGCATCAGCGCCCTCCAGGCCTGCGCCCTGAGCCTGCTCGTGTTCACCGGGGCCTCGCAGTTCGCCCTCGTCGGGGCACTGGCCGCGGGCGGGAACCCGCTGACCGCCGCCGCCGGGGCCTTCTTCCTCGGAACCCGGAACGCCTTCTACGGACTGCGGTTGTCCCAGCTGCTCGCGCTGCCGCGCGCCGTGCGGCCCCTCGCCGCGCACTGGGTCATCGACGAGACCACCGCCGTGGCACTGGCGCAGCCCGACCGGAAGGCGGCCCGGCTCGGTTTCGCCGTCACCGGGCTGAGCCTCTACGTACTGTGGAACCTCACCACGCTGCTGGGCGCGCTCGGCGCCGAGGCCATCGGGGACACCGACGCGTGGGGTCTGGACGCCGCCGGACCCGCCGTCTTCCTGGCGCTGCTCGCGCCGATGCTGAAGACCTCCACCGAGCGGGCGGTCGCCGCGCTCGCGCTGGTCCTCGGGCTCGGCTTCCTGCCCGTACTGCCCGCCGGGGTGCCCGTGCTGATCGCGGCGCTGGCCGCGCCCGCGGTGCTGTGGATGAAGGGGCGCCGCTCGTGAACGTCTGGATCGCCATCGGGCTCACCGTCGTCGGCTGCTACGCCGTCAAGCTCGCCGGCCTGCTCGTGCCCGCCGGTGCGCTGGAGCGGCCGCTGGTGCGCAAGCTCGCCGCGCTGCTGCCGGTCGCACTGCTCGCTGCGCTCACCGCGCAGCAGACCTTCAGCACCGGGCACGAGCTCGTCCTCGACGCCCGCGCCGCCGGCCTCGCCGCCGCCGGCCTCGCCCTGCTGCTGCGGGCGCCGTTCCTCGTGGTGGTCGCGGCCGCCGTGGCCGTCACCGCGGGCGTACGGGCCCTGGGCGGTTAGCGGGCTCCGGGAGCCTTCCGTACGCGCGCAGCGTCAGGAGGGCCTCCAGTGTGGCGATGGGCCGCCGCTCCAGGGAACTGCCCGGTGCCCAGGCGCGGCGGCGCACCGGCCAGCCGCCGTCGGGCTGCTGCTCGGCGGCCAGGAAGTCCAGCGAGCGGCCCAGCTCCTCGTCCGTGAACCACGCGCGGGCCACCGACTCGGGGCGGCGCGCGAAGTCGTGCGGGAAGAGGTGCTCGTCGGCTGCGTAGCCGGGCGCGGGCGGGTGCTCCTCGCGGCGCCGCGGGTCGAGCACGGCGAGCCGGCGCTCGCGCACCAGCCGCCCCAGCCGGTCCGCCGCGGCCGCCGCGCGGGCCCGGTCGGGGGCGCCGTCGAGGAACGCCACCGCGCTCTGGACCTCGTACGGATGCGAGTCGCGCAGGGTCTCGACGCGGTCCCAGCAGAAGTCCGTGGCCCGGAAGAGCCACGCGTTCCAGACCCGGTTGCGGTGCAGCAGGCCGACGACCGGCCCCGTGGTCAGCAGCTCGCCGGCGGGGTCGTCACGCATCGGGTGGTAGGGGGCTGCCGGATAGCGGCCCGGGGCCGGGAGGACCACCGGAAGCGCCCCGTCCGGTGTGGAGACCTGGGTGAGGTGTCGGCAGAGCCGCTCGATCCGCTGCCCCGCGCAGCGGCCCAGGCCGTCAAGGACCCGCAGCGCGTGCGCGGTGTGCAGGGGCTGGCTGACCGGACCGCGCAGATCGGGGTCGAGGGCGTGGCCGTAGCCGCCGTCCCCGTTGAGGTACGAGCCCAGGGCGGTGTCCACCGGGTCGGCGTCCCCACCGAGGAAGTGGAACGCGAACCGGCGCTGCTCCAGGACGCGGGCCGTGAGCCAGATGAACTGCTCGGCGCGGGCCAGCGAGGCCGCGGCGGCGGTGGCCGGTGGGGGAGCTTCGTCTCCAGACATGGCAGAAACCGTAGGGCGCCGTACCGCGCCCGAGAGGGGCGAACGGGACGGGTGCACTCTCCGGAGCGGGATACTGGAGGCATGCGGTTGACGACTTTCTGGGAGCGGATGGCGGAGCACTTCGGTGCCGGCTACGCGGACTCCTTCGCGCGGGACCACGTCATGACGGAGCTGGGCGGCCGGACCGTGCACCAGGCGCTGGACGCGGGCTGGGAGGCCAAGGACGTGTGGCGCGCGGTGTGTTCGGCGATGGACGTACCGGCCTCGCTGCGCTGACACCGCTCCCGCGCGCCCCCGGCGGCCGGTGGGACGCGGGCCGGGACCACTGCTTCGCGGTCCGGGCGGCGGGTGGGACAGACTTGGCCGCGTGGCAGCCAACGATGAAACGACCGAACAGCCCGCAGGAACGCCGCCCGCGCCCCCAGATCCGCGGCCCGGGGACCGGATGCCGCGCTGGCTGCCGCGCGCCGTGGTCCTCGTACTGGCCCTGGTCGCCTGCTTCCAGCTCGGCAGCTGGGCCTTCCATCAGCTGATCGGGCTGCTCCTCAACATCCTGATCGCGTTCTTCCTGGCCCTCGCGATCGAGCCGGCGGTGGCCAGGATGGCCGCCCGCGGCATGCGCCGCGGGCTCGCCACCTTCCTGGTGTTCCTCGCGGTGCTCGTCGTCGGCGCCGGCTTCCTCATCCTGCTGGGCTCCATGCTCGCCGGGCAGATCATCGAGATGGTCGAGGGCTTCCCGCGGACCCTCGACTCGGTGATCGACGCGATCAACAGGACCTTCCGCACGAAGCTCTCCCGGCTGGAGATCCAGGACAGCCTGCTGCGCTCCGACTGGCTGCGCAAGTACGTGCAGAACAGCGCGACCGGCGTGCTCGACGTGTCCACCACCGTGCTCGGCGGTCTCTTCAAGCTGCTGACGATCGGTCTGTTCTCCTTCTACTTCGCCGCCGACGGGCCGAGGCTGCGGCGCGCGCTGTGCTCCGTACTGCCGCCCGCGAAGCAGTCCGAGGTGCTGCGCGCCTGGGAGATCGCCGTCACCAAGACGGGCGGCTACCTCTACTCGCGCGGGCTGATGGCACTGATCTCGGGCGGCGCGCACTACATCGTGCTGGCGGTCCTCAAGGTGCCGTACGCGCCCGCCCTCGCGGTGTGGGTGGGGCTGGTCTCCCAGTTCATCCCCACCATCGGCACCTATCTCGCGGGCGCGCTGCCGGTCCTGATGGCCTTCACCGTCAACCCCTGGTACGCGCTGTACGTGCTCGGGTTCGTGGTGGTCTACCAGCAGTTCGAGAACTACGTCCTCCAGCCGAAGCTGACGTCGAGGACCGTCGACATCCATCCGGCGGTGGCCTTCGGCTCGGTCATCGCGGGCACCGCCCTGCTGGGCGCGGTCGGGGCGCTCGTCGCGATCCCGGCCGTCGCCACGCTGCAGGCCTTCCTGGGGGCGTACGTCAAGCGGTACGAGCTGACGCGGGAGGCGGACGCGTCTACCGCGCGTCCGCGTCGCCGATTGCGGCTGCCACGGCTTCGGTGACGGTCGCCTCGGCGGCGGCCTTGTCCAGGCCGAGACCGCTCAGCGGGCCCGTGCCGTTCTCCTGCTCCAGGAGCGCGAGCAGGATGTGCTCGGTGCCGACGTAGTCGTGGCCCAGGCGCAGTGCCTCGCGGAAGGTGAGCTCCAGGGCCTTCTTGGCGGACGCGTCGAAGGGGACGAGGTCGGGCACGTCCTCCCGGGCCGGGGGCAGGGTCGCGGTCGCGGCGGCGCGCAGGTCGTCCGCCTCGATGCCCCGCGAGCGCAGGACGAGCCCCGCGAAGCCCTCGCGCTCGGCGAGCAGGCCGAGGACCAGGTGCTCGGTGCGGATCTCGGTGCCGCCGGCGGCGCGGGCCTCGTTCTGCGCGGCCACGACGACGTTCCGGGCGCGGGGGGTGAAGCGGCCGAAGCCCTGGTTCGCGTCGGGACCGGGGTCGCCCTCCTTGTCGGCCTTGGGGACGAAGCGCTTCTGGGCCGCCTGGCGGGTGACGCCCATGCTCCGGCCGATGTCGGTCCAGGAGGCGCCGGAGCGGCGCGCCTGGTCGACGAAGTGGCCGATGAGGTGGTCGGCCACGTCACCGAGGGCCTCGGCGGCGACGACGGCGCCGCTGAGCTGGTCCAGGGTGTCGCTGTGGACCTTCTTGATGGCCTCGATGAGGTCGTCGAGGCGTACCGGGTTGGTCATGCGAACGGGTTCCACGGGAGGGCTCGTCATGAGGCAACCGTAGGTTGACAGTCGTGCGGGTGTCAACCGTTGGTTGTCAGTCGAGCGGTCGGTCACTCGGTCGGGCGGCCGGTCACCCGGCGGCCGACCGGACGGGCCGCCGGAGCAGGTAGACGCCCGCGACCGAGACCAGGACGGCCATGCAGGCGATGAACACCAGCCCCGCGCCTTCCAGGCCCATCGGACCCGCCAGCACGCCCACGCCGATCACCGGCAGCGAGATGCCCGCGTACGCCACCACGAACAGCGTCGAGATCACCGCCGCGCGCCGGTCGGCCGGGGATGCCTGTGCCACCGCCGACAGGGACCCGCGGAACGCGAGCCCCTGCCCGACCCCGCCGACGACCGCGCTCAGCACGACCAGCACCAGCAGCTCCCACCGCAGTGCCCCCGCGAGCAGGCCCAGCCCGAGGAGGAGCCCCGCACAGCCCAGCGGCAGCGAGCGCCCGACCCCGACCCGGTCGACAACCGACTGCCCGGCGGTCGAGGAGAAGAAGGCCAGGGCGACGACCAGCCCGCTCACGGCGTGGTTGTGGACGTCCAGGGACTGCGCGAGGAACGCCGGGCTGACCGACGTGAACACCCCGAAGAGCGCGAATCCCACGAACGAGGCGATGGCCGCCGGCCCGAACACCGCCCGCACCTGCGCGGGCAGGCCGGGCCGCTGCGGGCGTACGGTGCGCAGCGGCAGCCGCTCCCGCACCGTCTCCCGCAGGCACAGCAGCACCGCCACCGAGCAGGCCACCAGCGCGAGGTGCACCACGAACGGCAGGTACAGCGGGTAGGGCGCGTACTGCGCGAGCAACCCGGCGAGCAGCGGACCGCACCCCAGCCCGCCCATGTTGGCGGCCGTGGCGACGAACGTGGCCCGGGCGGCGCCGCCGGGCGGCGCCGACTCGATCACGTACACGGTGGCGGCCCCGGTGAAGAGCCCGGCGGACAGGCCCGACAGCAGCCGTCCCGCGTAGAGCCAGTCGAGCCCGGTGGCGCTCAGGAAGCAGACGGCGCTCGCGGCGGCGCAGCCCAACCCGACCAGCAGCACCGGCCGTCTGCCCACGGCGTCGGAGGCGTTGCCGGCGAGCAGCAGCACGCCGATGACCGCGAAGGCGTACACGGCGTACACCACGGTCACCATCAGCTCGGAGAAGCCGAACTTCTCCTGGTAGAGACCGTAGAGAGGAGTCGGCAGCGTGGTGCCGGCCATGCACACGGCGAACACCGCCCCGCTGAGCAGACACTGGCGCCACCTGCGGCGATCACCGTTCATGGCGCCGACGGTAGACCCCGCGCACCGGCACGGCCCGGCGCCGCGTGCCCGGCGCGCCGGGCGGGCGGGGGACGGGTCTCGCCGCGCGCACCCGCAGGGGGCGTGCCTAGGCTGGTGCTGCCGCTCCCGCCGCCCGCGGGCAGCGGCTCGATGCTCCACGACAGGTCGTACGACAGGTCAGGAGGCCCTCGGTGAGGAACGCACATCCGATGTTGCGCAGGGCCTGCGTGGCGGGCGTGGCCCTGGGCGTGCTGGTGGTCCCGGCCGCACCGTCCGTCGCCGGCTCGGCGGCCCCGCCCGGGGCGGCGGTCGCCGGACGCTCCACCTTCGCCGCGCCCACCCCGCCTTCCCCCTCGTCCACGTCGTCTCCCGCGTCTCCCGTGTCTCCGGCGTCTCCCGCGTCTCCGGCGGCCCCGTCGCCCGATGACGCCGTGTTCGCCCGGCTCACGCCGGCCGTCGCGGCGGAGCTCGACGCCGCCGTGCGGCGCACGATGCGCGAGGCGAACGTGCCGGGGGTGACCGTGGGCCTGTGGGCGCCGGGCAAGGGCAGCTACGTCAGGTCCTTCGGCGTCGCGGACAAGGCCACGGGCGCCCCCATGCGCCAGGACCTCCACGTACGCATCGGGAGCGAGACGAAGACCTTCACGGTCACCGCGCTCCTCAAGCTGGTCGACCAGGGCAGGGTGGGCCTGGACGACACCATCGGCAGGTACGTCGCCGGTGTTCCGAACGGGGACCGCATCACGCTGCGCGAACTGGCGGGGATGCGCAGCGGGCTCTTCAACTACTCCGAGGACGCCGACTTCATCAAGGCGTTCGAGGCGAACCCCGACAAGCCCTTCACCCCGCGGCAGTTGCTCGCCTACTCCTTCGCGCACCCGGTGCGGTTCGCGCCGGACGCGGAGTTCGAGTACAGCAACACCAATCTGATCCTGCTCGGTCTGGTGGTGGAGAAGATCACCGGCCGGCCGCTCCACGAGGTCGTCCAGCGGGAGGTCCTCGTGCCGGCCGGGCTGCGCCGGACGGTCTTCCCCACGGACGCGGACATCCCGGCCCCGTACGCGCAGGGCTACACCGACCAGACGGCCTCGGGGAAGCTCGTGGACTCCACCCACTGGAACCCCACCTGGGCCTGGGCCGCCGGAGCGATGATCTCCGACCTCCAGGACCTGCGCACCTGGGCGCGCGTCCTCGCCACGGGCACGCTGCTGACCCCCGCGACGCAGGCCGAGCGCCTGAAGACGAAGCCGATCAACGTTCCGGGGGACGGCTACGGGCTGGGCATCTTCGACGTCCAGGGCTGGATCGGCCACAACGGCTCCCTGCCCGGGTACGAGACGCTGACCGTCTACCTGCCCGAGGCGCAGGCGACGATGGTCGTCCTGCTGAACACCGACGTCCAGACGGACGGGCAGGAACCGAGCACCCTCTTCGGAGAGGCCGTCACGAGCATCGTGAGCCCCGGACACGTCTACCCGGGCCACAAGCCGCTCGCGGCGAAGCCGAACTGAGGCCCCGTCCGCCCGCCGTCCGCGTCCGTCCGCCGGTGTCCGCGTCCTCGCGGACGCCCGGCGGCGCCCGGACGGCGCCGGAGGTCCGGCGTCGTCGGGCGTCGCCGGGGCGGGGTCAGCCGGTGCGGGGCTGGTTGAAGCGGAGCATGTTGCCGGACGGGTCGCGGAAGGCGCAGTCGCGGACGCCGTAGGGCTGGTCGACCGGCTCCTGGAGGACCTCGCCACCGGCGGCCTGGATCCGCTCGAAGGTGGCGTCGACGTCCTCGGTGGTGAAGATGACGCCGCGCAGCAGGCCCTTGGCCAGCATTTCCGCCATCGCCTGCTTGTCGGCCGACGAGGCGTTGGGGTCGGCGAGCGGCGGTTCGAGGACGATCTCCACGTCCGGCTGCGAGGGCGACCCGACGGTCACCCAGCGCATGCCCTCGAACCCGACGTCGTTGCGGACCTCCATGCCGAGCACGTCGCGGTAGAAGGCGATCGCCTTGTCGTGGTCGTCGACGGCGATGAAGCACTGCGAGAGTTTGATGTTCATGCCTCGACGTTACGAGGAGCCGACGGGTTCTGCTTCTCCGTTCCTGACCGGTTCTCCGTCGCGGCCGCGTTGCGTTCTCCGTTGCGCAGCGGGCGCGTGCGGATCTTGGCCACACACGCCGGGATCGGAGCCCCCGCCTCGTGCCGGCGGGCCCGGTAGGCGCTCGGACTCTCGCCGACCAGCTCGGTGAAGCGGGAGCTGAACGACCCCAGCGAGGTACATCCGACGGCGAAGCAGACCTCGGTCACGTTCAGGTCGCCGCGCCGCAGGAGCGCCTTGGCCCGCTCGATGCGGCGGGTCATCAGGTAGTTGTAGGGCGTCTCGCCGTAGGCGGCGCGGAAGCTGCGCGAGAAGTGCCCGGCCGACATGAGGGCGACCCGGGCCAGCGCCGGGACGTCCAGCGGCTCCGCGTAGTCGCGGTCCATCGCGTCCCGTGCCCGCCGCAGCCTGACGAGGTCCTCGATTGTCACGCGCCCAGCATCGCACGAGGGCACCCGCCGGCCACCGTCCGCAGGCGCGGCCGCTCCGCAGGCCGCGGCGGCCGACCGGCCGGGTTCAGCCCTGTTCCCGCTCCACGGGGAGCCACGGCTCGGCGTCGGCCCGGATCCGTCCGGCGACGGCACGGTGGTAGCCGTAGCGCGCCGGGGCGTGGCGCGCTTGACAGGGAAATCGAACATCCATTCTGATAGTTATCCACAGCCGAACCGGCCGTGGAGGCGCATTGTCAGTGGCAGGCATTAGCGTCAAAGGCGTGAAGCGATCGACTCAAGCAAACCGGGTGGAACCCATGGCAGGCACCGACCGCGAGAAGGCTCTCGACGCCGCGCTCGCACAGATTGAACGGCAATTCGGCAAGGGTGCGGTCATGCGCCTCGGCGACAAGCCCAACGACCCCATCGACGTCATCCCCACCGGGTCGACCGCGCTGGACATCGCGCTCGGCGTCGGCGGGCTGCCCCGCGGCCGTGTGGTGGAGGTGTACGGGCCGGAGTCCTCCGGTAAGACGACCCTGACCCTGCACGCCGTGGCCAACGCGCAGAAGGCCGGCGGCACCGTCGCCTTCGTCGATGCCGAGCACGCGCTCGACCCCGAGTACGCCAAGGCCCTGGGCGTGGACACCGACAACCTCATCCTGTCCCAGCCGGACACCGGCGAGCAGGCGCTGGAGATCGTGGACATGCTCGTCCGCTCCGGTGCCCTCGACCTGATCGTCATCGACTCCGTGGCGGCCCTGGTGCCGCGCGCCGAGATCGAGGGTGAGATGGGCGACTCCCACGTGGGTCTCCAGGCCCGCCTGATGAGCCAGGCGCTCCGGAAGATCACCGGTGCGCTCAACCAGTCCAAGACCACCGCGATCTTCATCAACCAGCTCCGCGAGAAGATCGGTGTGATGTTCGGCTCGCCGGAGACCACCACCGGTGGCCGCGCGCTGAAGTTCTACGCCTCCGTACGTCTCGACATCCGCCGCATCGAGACCCTCAAGGACGGCACGGACGCGGTCGGCAACCGTACCCGCGTCAAGGTCGTCAAGAACAAGGTCGCGCCGCCGTTCAAGCAGGCCGAGTTCGACATCCTCTACGGCCAGGGCATCAGCCGCGAGGGCGGCCTGATCGACATGGGCGTGGAGCACGGCTTCGTGCGCAAGGCCGGTGCCTGGTACACGTACGAGGGCGACCAGCTGGGCCAGGGCAAGGAGAACGCCCGCAACTTCCTCAAGGACAACCCGGATCTCGCCAACGAGATCGAGCGGAAGATCAAGGAGAAGCTGGGCGTGGGGGTCCGCAAGGACGCCGCTACCGCCGCAGCCGGTGCCGAGACGACCGACGCGGCCGCCGCCGTGCCCGCCCCGGCGACGAAGGCCAAGACGACGGCCAAGGCCGCCGTGGCCAAGAGCTGACCCGTGCGGGAGCAGGAAGGGGGCGGTGGGAGCCGGGGCGGCCGTGAAGGACGCCAGGACCTGCCGCCCCAGAGTCCCGAGGAGCAGGCGCGGGCGATCTGCCTGCGCCTGCTCACGGGGAGCCCGCGCACCCGGCGCCAGCTCGCGGACGCCCTGGAGAAGCGGGGCATCCCGGAGGAGGTGTCGCAACAGGTCCTCTCCCGGTACGAGGAGGTGGGCCTGATCGACGACGCCGCCTTCGCGGGGGCCTGGGTCGAGTCCCGACACCGGGGCCGAGGCCTGGCCCGGCGGGCGCTCGCCCAGGAGCTGCGGACCAAGGGGGTGCACGCCACCCTCGTGACGGAAGCCCTGGAACTGCTGGACTCCGAGCAGGAGGAGCGGACGGCCCGGGAGCTCGTGGAGCGCAAGCTCCGCTCCACCCGGGGTCTGGACCGCGACAAGCGGATCCGGCGCCTCGCCGGGATGCTCGCCCGCAAGGGATACCCGGAGGGCATGGCCCTGCGAGTGGTGCGCCGCGCGCTGGAGGCCGAGGGCGAGGACGCCGAAGACCTCGGACATCCGGGCGAGTGACGGACGGCTTCCGGCCCCGGCCGCCCCTCGGCGTCAGGGCGGGGTGACGGGGAGGCCCGCCGCCTTCCAGGACTGGAAACCGCCGGTCAGATCGGTGGCGCGGTGCAGGCCCAGGGCGTGGAGGGAGACCGCCGCGAGGCTGGAGGCGTAGCCCTCGTTGCAGATCACCACCACCTGGAGCTCGTGGCTCGTCGCCTCCGCCGCCCGGTGGGAGCCCTGGGGGTCCAGGCGCCATTCCAGTTCGTTGCGCTCCACCACCAGCGCCCCCGGGATCAGGCCGTCCCGCTCGCGCAGCGCCTGGTAGCGGATGTCCACCAGGAGGGCGCCCGCGCGGGAGGCCTCGTACGCCTCGTGGGGACCGAGACGGGTGTACCGGGCGCGGATCGTCTCCAGCAGCTCGTCGATGCCGGTCGGGGCGCTCACTGCCAGTCCGCCGGACGCTCGACGTGCTCCAGGTCGAGCACGGAGCCGTTGCGGCTGTAGCGCCGGATGAGGGGGAGCGGCGGGTAGTACGCGTGCACCGAGATCGCGTGCTCGGCGCCGGACTCGTTCAGGACCTCGTGCACGTGGTGCTCGACGAAGGCCCGCCCGGTGCCCGCGCCCAGGCTGCGGGTGCGGTCCACGCCGGAGGCGAGCCGCAGGGAGTGCCATCCCTCCGAGGGGAGCCGCACGGCCAGGGAGTGCTCGGTCAGTCGGCCCCGGGCGGTCGCGAACGCGCCGCGCGATTCGGCGTGGTCGTGCCAGCCGGTGCCGGTGCCCGGCGGCCAGCCGATCAGCCAGACCTCGCTTCCGCGCGGCCCGTCCAGCCGAATCCAGGTGCGGCCCTCGGGGTCGAGGGGCAGCGAGGCGACGACCTCGGGGTCGGCCGCCGTACGGAGGGCGAAGTCGAGCAGCTCGGCGGCGGTGGGGCCGCTGGAGGTCCCGGCCGGCGCGGGGACAGGGGCGTACGCGGTTGCAGACATGTGCGGAGGACCGTTCCTGGGGTTCGCGGAGATGCGCGCGGGCCGGTGACGGCACGGGGCGCGCGCAGGGGAAGGCGAATCAGCAGGAAGGGCGACACACGCAGCCCGCGTAGCGGAGCAGGTCCATATGGACCCTCCGCCACAGGCGTACGTCGTTGCCGGTCATGTCCGCGAGTGAACCACGAGTCCGCGAGGGGGTCAATCGATCACCGCGGTCGGCGTCGGTGTCGGCGGGAGCGCGGGCCGGGACGCGGGCGCCCCCCTTCGGACGGTGTCGGCCGCCTCGTACAGCTCCGCCGGGCGCACCCCCGCGAAGGTCGCCGCCAGGTGCCCGTCCGGCCGGACGAGCAGCACGGTGTGAGCGGGGGCCCCCGGGTAGCCGTCCGCGACCAGCAGATCGGTGCGGACCGGGAGGGCGCTGACCGCCGCCGCGAGCCGGGGCATCAGTCCGGCGCCCAGCCAGTGGCGCCGGTCCCACACGCCGGTGCCCGGGGCGACGAGGACCGCCAGCAGCCGGCCCTGCCCCAGCAGGTCGCGCAGCGGGACGGTCGACCCGTCCGGTGCCGTCACCGGGACGTTCGCCACCGGACCGCCCGGTTCCGTGGCCGTCGGCACCTCGCGCACGGCCACCGGGGGCGCGTACGACGGCTCCGCGCCCAGCGGACCCCGCCCCAGGTGGCCGTCGGTGAGCAGGGACTCGGCGGACCGCGCCGCCCCGGGGAGGTAGGTGCGCAGGGCGCCGCCGGAGCGCAGCGCCGGCATCGCCTGGTCGGCCGCGCGCAGCCGGGCGGCGACCGCCGTGCGCCGCTCGCCCTCGTAGCTGTCGAGCAGTGCCTCGGAGGCGCCGGTGTGCCAGGCCAGGGAGAGCTTCCACGCCAGGTTCTCGGCGTCCCGCAGCCCCTCCTCCACGCCCTGGGTGCCGAGCGCCCCCAGCAGGTGGGCGGCGTCCCCGGCGAGGAAGGCGCGGCCGTCGCGCCAGCGCCGGGCGAGGCGGTGGTGCAGGGTGTGGACACCGGTGTCGAGGAGGTCGTACGGGGGAGTCGTGCCCCCGCACCACGCGGCGAGGGTGTCCCGGACGAGGGTCACCAGCGCGTCGGGGGTCACGAGGTCGCCGCGCGCCGGCAGCAGCCAGTCCAGCCGCCACACCCCGTCGGGCAGCGGCCGGGAGGTGACCTCCTGCGGCGGGTCGCGGTGCAGCAGGGCCTCGCCGGGCCAGGGCAGTTCGGTGCGCAGCGCGGCGACGGCGTGCCGTTCCACGGCGGTGCGGCCCGGGAAGCGGATGCCGAGGAGTTTGCGCACGGTGGAGCGGGCGCCGTCGCAGCCGACCAGGTAGCTGCCCCGCCACCAGGTGGTCTCGGCGCCCGTGGTGTGCGCGGTGACCCCGTGGCCGTCCTGCTCCACGGAGTCCAGCCTGCTGTCGGTGACCAATTGGACGAGGGGGTGTGCGCCGGCGGCGTCCCGCAGCCCGCGCGAGAGGGCGTGCTGCGGCAGGTGCAGGGGGGCCGGGTGGTCCTCGAAGGTGATCCGCTGGGCGGGTTGGCGCCGCCGCATGGTGCGCCATGCGGCGAAGTACGCCCCCTCGTCGCGCAGGGTCGCGCAGCCCAGCCGGTGCGCCATGGCCGCCGTGTCGG
Organism: Streptomyces sp. NPDC055254; assembly: GCF_053606025.1. Lineage (NCBI taxonomy): Bacteria > Bacillati > Actinomycetota > Actinomycetes > Kitasatosporales > Streptomycetaceae > Streptomyces > Streptomyces sp. NPDC055254. The sequence continues at coordinate 37,482 of NZ_JBSGQV010000028.1, forward strand.
CGTGCAGGACGACCGTCCGGGCCGGTCGGGGTTCCTCCTTGCCGGGCCCCTCGTCGAGCACGACGCTGGGCACGCCCTGGCCGGCCAGGGCGAGGGACAGGGACAGTCCGACGGGGCCCGCGCCGACGACGATCACCGGGTCCATGGCGCGGCTCCCGATGTCCGGTATGTGATCACAGAACGTATGCAACCCACTGGAGGTGCCTGCGTCAAGTGACGCCCGCCCGCGACCGACGCGGCTACAGGAACCACAAACGTCGAAGAGGGCGCTAATTTCACCGATACCCACACCGACGCGGACCCCCGAGCCGCAGACAGCCGACTGCTTCGCGTCGCCCGAGGCGCCGTCCCTCGTGGGCGTCTTCTCGTGAACCAAGCTTCGGTGGCATGCGTGCAGGCGAACCGTGTGACGCATGGCCGCCGGGCAGATTGTGGCCTGGGGAGACGGCGCGACTGATTCGCGTCATCGTGCGGCCTGAATTCCTTCCTCAAGCATTCCGGTCATCGTGTGGCCGGAATGCTTTGTCCTGGAATTCGGCCAGCTCGACCGGAATTTATCTTTTCTGCTACCTCTCTTGGTCTCCTGGTGGTGTGATGCTCAAGTAATCCTCAGAAGGCCGCTATTTCGCTTGCCCGACTCCGGCCTCCATGGAATTGTCATGGACGTGCAGGAGGCGGAGGCGCCGTCCGTGTGCACGGGGAGTCGGGCGCATGCGCGATACCGCTCCGCCTATTGTCCTGTCGAATAGCACTTCAAGGTTTGACCGATCGAGAAGAAAGGCTAAGGAATTTGCTGATGAGCATTCACATTCGGCGGACCGTTACTGCGCCGGCGCTTGGAGTGTTGCTGGTCGGTCTCTTGTCGCTCGGGAGTGGGGGGACTGCATCGGCTTCCGAATCCGGCGCCACGGCCCACCCCAGCGGCTGTCGCAGTGAGGTGGGTTCCGGGAAGTGGGGGACCATCACCTGGTGCGACAACCATAACGGCGGATCCTACCGGGCTGTTGCGAACTGCAGGGAGGCTGAGACCGGAAGGGTGGAGCAGTTCTACGGTACGTGGAGGCAGAACGGAGATTCCTACGCGTACTGCGAGGGGGCCTACCGGGCCTATTCAGCGGGCCTAGTGTCATCTCCCAGGAACAACACCTGAGAATGTCCGGATCGAATCAGAAAGGATCAGCGGTAATGAAGAAGCTGTATGCGGGGGTGCTCGCCGGCGCGGCCATGGCGTTCCTCGGGCTCCAAGGCGTGGCCACTGCGGCCCCCATGGGCTGGCCGGACGGGTGTACCAACTACAGGTCACCGATCGGTGGCGGTTGGTTAGCCCAATGCAGTAACAGCAATGGCGGGCACTACAAGGCGACCGTCACTTGCTATCGTTGGGGCGGTGGCCCTGACGTCACTCACGATGCGGTGGCTTGGACCAGCAGCGGGCCTTCCTTCGCCGCCTGCCCGCCGAACACTTCCGTCAAGTCCGGCGCCATCTGGACAAGGTCCTACTAGTAGGTTGAACCGCTCGGCGGCATCCTGTGGTCGCACAGAACACCACGCTGCGACCATATGGGAGCGGGGACAATGAATGCGGTGCTCCATCCGGTTTATCGGATGGAGCACCGCACGTTTGTGTGCGGCGATGGGATCCCCCTTCGTGAATGAGACCGACCAAGCCGCGGTGCCGCGACAGGCCGGACGATGGAGGGGGCCGGAAGGGTGTTCGTGGTGGGGTGTACCAGCCTGCCTATCGAGGCCCTGCCGCTGGCGGCGGCTGCTCTCTCGGCGTGCTCGGCACCACGGACATCCCCCAGGGGTCAGCCGCCAGATCTGTAGATGTCCGACAACCCGAAGCAACCCAACCGTGTCAGCGCCGCCGTTCAGGACAACGCCGTGTGGTGCGGCGGAAGGGTTCCGCCGCACCACACGGGCTGGGCACTACGACTGACCGCACGTCAGGCCTGCAGGAGCCTCGATCGGGATGGGGAGGGCCGCGTCAGCCGGCTCTGTTCGCTCAGGTGGCCATGTCGTCGAGGTCGGCCGCGCCGACCACGGCGCCGGTGCCCTTCTTCGACTTTCGCAGGCGCTTCTCCAGCCAGGAGGCCAGGGAGGTCAGGGCAAAGTTCACCGCGATGTACAGCAGGGCGATCACGACCATGGTCGGGATGGTGTTGCTGTAGTTGGCGGAGATCTGACGGTTCATCGACATCAGATCGGCGAAGCCGAGGACAGCGCCACCGAGGGCCGTGTCCTTGAGGATAACCACCAGTTGGCTGACCAGCGCGGGCAGCATCGCCGTGACAGCCTGCGGGACCAGGACGTACATCATGATCTGGCCCTTGCGCATACCGATGGCCTGGGCCGCGTCGGTCTGGCCGCGGGGCAGCGACAGGATGCCGGCCCGGACGATCTCGGCGATGACCGAGGCGTTGTACAGGACAAGTCCGGTGACCACGGCGTACAGCGGCCGTATGTCGGAGCTGACGGTGCCGAGCAAGACGTACAGCGCGGAGCTGAAGATCATCAGGATCAGGACCGGGATGGCGCGGAAGAACTCCACGACCGCGCCGACCGGGACACGCACCCACGTGTGGTCGGAGAGCCGGGCGATGCCGAGGAGAGCGCCGAGCGGCAGTGCGATCACCATGGCGATCACGCCGGCCTTGAGGGTCTCCACGAGGCCGGGGAGCAGGAACGTCGTCCAGATCTGGCTGTCCGTGACGAACGGGGACCACTTGTCGGCCGCGAGCTGGTTCTTCTCAGCCATGCGGTCGAGGATCCACCACAGGGCCAGCGCGACAAGTACGGCGAAGACGCCGGTGTAGATCCAGTTGCGAACCTTGGCCTTGGGGCCGGGAGTGTCGTACAGAAGGGAGGTCATCGCTTCACCGCAACTCGCTTGGCCACCCAGCCCAGCAGCAGGCCGGTCGGTAGGGTCAGCAGAACGAAGCCGAGAGCGAAGACCGCGAAGACCGCGAAGAGCGCGTCCGCCTCGTTCTCAAGCATTTCCTTCATCAGCAGGGCCGCCTCGGCCACGCCGATGGTGGCCGCCACCGTGGTGTTCTTGGTGAGGGCGATCAGCACATTGGCGAGCGGCGCGATGACCGCCCGGAAGGCCTGGGGGAGCACGACCAGGGTGAGCACTTGGAAGAAGCTCAGACCCAGAGCGCGGGCGGCCTCGGCCTGGCCGACGGGCACGGTGTTGATGCCCGAGCGCAGTGCCTCGCAGACGAACGTGCCGGTGTACGCGATCAGGCCCAGGATCGCAAGGTTGAAGCCGATCTCCTTGGAGGTCCCGCCCCCGAGCGTGATGCCCAAGGTCTGGTCCAAGCCCAGCGAGCAGCCGAGGATGAGGAGGGTCAGCGGCGTGTTGCGCACGATGTTGACGTACGTCGTGCCGAAGGTCCGCATCAGCGGGACCGGACTGACCCGCATCCCGGCCAGCATGAGGCCCCATATCAGGGAGCCTGCCGCCGAGTAGAGGGTGAGCTGCACTGTCACCCAGAAGGCTCCGAGCACGTCGTACTGCCCGGAAGTAAGAAAGTCGAACACGTTGCCCTGCGCTCTCCCCAGGATGGCCGGTGAGGAACGCCGCCGCCCCGTGACGGGCGTGCGGCGGCGTTCCTCACCGATGAATCAGCTGCCTTCGGTGATCTGCGGGGCCGGCTCGGCCTTGTAGCCGGCGGGGCCGAGGTTCGCGTCCACGGCCTTCTGCCAGGAGCCGTCCGCGACCATCTTCTTCAGTGCCGCGTTGACCTTGGACTGGAGCTCGGTGTCGCCCTTCTTCAGGCCGATGCCGTAGGGCTCGTCGCTCAGCTTCAGACCGGCCAGCTTGAACTTGCCCTTGTTCTTCTCCTGCGCCGCGTAGCCGGCCAGGATCGAGCCGTCCGTGGTCAGCGCGTCCACGGACTTGTTCTCGAGGCCCGTGAGGCACTCGCTGTAGCCGGGGTACTCGCGCAGGTCGGCGTTGGGGGCCAGCTTGGTCTTGACGTTCTGCGCCGAGGTGGAACCGGCGACCGAGCACAGCTTCTTGCTGTTCAGGTCCTCGGCCTTGGTGATCGAGCTGTCGTCAGCGCGGACCAGCAGATCCTGATGGGCCAGGAAGTACGGGCCGGCGAAGTCGACCTTCGCCTTGCGCTTGTCGTTGATCGTGTAGGTGGCGACGACCAGCTTCACGTCGCCGTTGGAGATCAGGTTCTCGCGCTCGGCGCTGACGGCCTGCTTCCACTCGATCTGGTCGGGCTGGTAGCCGAGCTCCTTGGCCACGTACGTCGCGACGTCGACGTCGAAACCGGTGTACTTGCCGTCCGGGGTCTTCAGGCCCAGACCCGGCTGGTCGAACTTGATGCCGATGACGACCTTGTCCTTGGTGCCACTGCCCGTGGCACCCTTGTCGCCGCCGCCACAGGCGGTCGCGGTCAGGGCGAGGGCGACGGCGACGGCCGCGGCCGCACCGGCCTTGGAGATCTTCATGGTGAACTTCCCTCGGATGAGACGGTGTTGGCTGACGAGTGACGACTGCGGCGGATGAACCGCGGACAGGAACGGCTGCGGTGGTGATCCGCCACCGGATGCCTACCAGACGCGACCGTCAGTGGTGCAGGATCTTCGACAGGAAGTCCTTGGCGCGGTCACTGCGGGGGTTGCTGAAGAACTGCTCGGGCGTGGCCTCTTCGACGATCTTTCCGTCGGCCATGAAGACGACGCGGTTGGCCGCGGAGCGGGCGAAGCCCATCTCGTGCGTGACGACGACCATCGTCATGCCCTCGCGGGCGAGCTGCTGCATGACCTCCAGCACCTCGTTGATCATCTCCGGGTCGAGGGCCGAGGTCGGCTCGTCGAAGAGCATCACCTTCGGCTCCATGGCCAGCGCGCGGGCGATCGCCACACGCTGCTGCTGACCGCCGGAGAGCTGCGCCGGGTACTTGTCCGCCTGCGAGCCGACGCCCACCCGGTCCAGCAGGGCGACCGCCTTCGCGCGGGCGGCGGCCTGGTCGGTCTTGCGGACCTTGAGCTGGCCCAGCATGACGTTCTGGAGCACCGTCTTGTGCGCGAAGAGGTTGAACGACTGGAAGACCATTCCGACGTCCGCACGCAGCCGGGCCAGTTCCTTGCCCTCGGCCGGGAGCGGCTTGCCGTCGAGCGTGATGGTGCCCGAGTCGATGGTCTCCAGACGGTTGATCGTCCGGCACAGCGTGGACTTGCCCGATCCCGAGGGACCGATCACGACGACGACCTCACCGCGGGCAATGCTCAGATCGACGTCCTGAAGCACGTGCAGCGCGCCGAAGTGCTTGTTGACGTTGCTCAGTACGACCAGGTCGTCCGCGGCACCGGCCGCGTCCTGCACGTCCTTGGTCACTGATACTCCGCTCATCGGCTTCTTGCTCCGTCCTCCTCGGTTGGGAGGACAGTAGTGACGTGGCGCGCACATCGTCATCACATCTGAGGGAGAATTGAGCATAACGATCCGGCCTCCTGCGGATACGCTCCGTGCGCGGCACCGCCCGGACCGCAGGTGCGGTCGTACCGGGTGCGTAACGGAAGCCGCGCCGGGCCGGAACCCTCTTGACGTGGGAGTCCGTATCGGCGTGGATGCAGGGTGGCCCCCGACCGCGCGCGGCGGCCCCGCGTACGGAACCACCCGGGAAACCGCCGAAGAAGTCACCGAAGAAGTCACCGAAGAGGAAAGGAGAGGGGGACGACATGAGACTGCTGCTCGTCGAGGACGACGACCACGTCGCCGCCGCCCTGTCCGCGATCCTCGCACGGCACGGCTTCCGGGTCACCCACGCCCGCAGCGGCGAGGAGGCCCTGCAGGCCCTACTGCCCGCCGACGCGCCGCCCTTCGGGGTCGTGCTGCTCGACCTGGGCCTGCCCGACCAGGACGGCTACGAGGTCTGCGGGAAGATCCGCAAGCGCACCGCCACGCCCGTCATCATGGTCACCGCGCGGGCCGACGTGCGGTCCCGGATCCACGGCCTGAACATGGGCGCCGACGACTACGTCGTCAAGCCGTACGACACCGGTGAACTCCTCGCACGGATCCACGCCGTCGCCCGCCGCACCGGCGCCTCCGAGGAGACCTCCGCCACCGGGACCGGCATCCCCGCCCTGGTCCGGCTCGGTCCGGTCAGCATCGAGCTGCCCACCCGCCGGGTCAGCGTGGACGGCGCCGACGTGCCGCTCACCCGCAAGGAGTTCGACCTGCTGGCCCTGCTCGCCCAGCGGCCCGGCGTCGTCTTCCGCCGCGAGCAGATCATCAGCGAGGTGTGGCGCACCAGCTGGGAGGGGACCGGGCGCACCCTGGAGGTCCACGTCGCCTCCCTGCGCTCCAAGCTGCGCATGCCCGCCCTCATCGAAACCGTCCGCGGGGTGGGCTACCGGCTCGTCACCCCGGCCGCCCCCTAGCGGCCCCCCACCGTGCGCGCCCGGCTGCTTCCCCTGCTCGTCGTCCTCATGGCGGGCGTGCTGCTCGCACTCGGCTTCCCGCTCGCCGCGAGCCTGGCCGCCGCGCAGCAGCAGCGGGTGGTCGTCGACCGCATCGACGACAGCGCCCGCTTCGCCGCGCTGGCCCAGTTCGTCGTCGACGCCGAGGGATCCGGCTCCAGCGGGGCCGACGAGCGCCGCGCGACCCTCCAGCACGAACTCGCCCGCTACCAGGAGCTCTACGGCATCCGCGTCGGCATCTTCCTCCGCGACGACGACGCGATGGCCCGCGCCCCGGGCTGGTGGGAGCTCCCGAAGTCCGGCGAGGGCCGGGAGGCCTTCGACGAGGCGCTCGCGGGGCGCCGCAGCCACGATCCGCCCCAGGTCTGGCCCTGGCAGACCCGGGGCAAACTGCTCGTCGTCTCCCCGGTGGTCCTCGACGGGGACGTGGTCGCCGTCGTCGCCACCGAATCACCCACCGATCTGATGCGCGGCAGGATCCTGGAGGGCTGGCTGGTCATCGCGGGCGGCCTCGCCGCCGCCATGCTGCTGGCCTTCGGCGCCGCCCTGCGGCTCACCAGCTGGGTGCTCAAGCCCGTACGGACCCTGGACGCGGCGGCCCACGGCATCGCCACCGGGCGGATGAACTCGCGCGTCGCGGCCGGCGGCGGCCCGCCGGAACTCCAGCGGCTGGCCCGCTCGTTCAACGAGATGGCCGACAACGTCGAAGAGGTACTGGAACAGCAGCGGGCGTTCGTCGCGGACGCCTCCCACCAGCTGCGCAACCCGCTCGCGGCGCTGCTCCTGCGGATCGAGCTGCTCGCCCTCGAACTCCCCGAGGGGAACGAGGAGATCGCCTCCGTGCGGACCGAGGGCAAGCGCCTCGCGCAGGTTCTCGACGACCTGCTGGACCTGGCCCTGGCCGAGCACACCTCCGCCGAGATCAGCCTCACCGACATCGGCGACCTGGCCGCCGAGCGGATCGCCGCCTGGCGCCCCTACGCCGAGGAGAAGGGCGTACGGCTCACCGGGACCGGCCGGACCGCCGTCGCCGGCTGGGCCGATCCCGTCGCCCTGTCCAGCGCGCTCGACGCCGTCATCGACAACGCCCTCAAGTTCACCCCTTCGGGTGAGGAGGTGGAGGTGTCGGTCGTCGCGGCCGGACGGACCGTGCAGGTGGTCGTCGCCGACCGTGGCCCCGGTCTCACCGAGGAGGAGCTCCTGCGCGTGGGCGACCGGTTCTGGCGCAGCGGCCGGCACCAGAACGTCAAGGGTTCCGGGCTGGGCCTGTCGATCTCCCGGGCCCTGCTCGCCGCGGGCGGCGGATCCCTCTCGTACGAGACGAACCCGCCGCACGGGCTACGGGTGACCGTGGCCGTACCGCGCACCGAACCCCACGCGCGCTGACCGGCACGGGCCGTACGCGGGCGAGCGGCGGCCGACCCTTCCCGGCTTCGGCGAGGACCGGTCGCCGGTGGCCGCTCGGCAGGAGAGCGTCGTCCTGCGCCGGCGCCGAGAGCGCGTACGCCTCGTCGCCGGCGCGGACCTCGAAGCCACCGCCCGCTCCCGGCCGCGCGCGGTACCGCCGGGAGGTGCAGGGCCGTCCCGCAGGTGCCGCCCGGGTCCGGGAGAGCGGGCGGCCAGGCTCCCGCCCGGCCGGAGGACGGCGCCGCCACCGGCGCATACTGAATCCTGAAACCCCCTGGAGCCGCCACCGTGATCAACCCCACCGCCCCCCTGCCCACTCCGCGGGCCGCCGCCTCCGCGGCCGGTCCGAGCGTGGCGATCGACATCGGCGGGACGAAGATCGCCGGTGCGCTGGTGCACCCCGACGGCACGATGACGGCCACCACCCGCCGCCCCACTCCGCGCGGCGCGGACGCGGACGCGGTGATGGCGGCGGTGACCGAGGTCGTCGCCGACCTGGCCGCCTCGCCGCTGTGGGGTGCGGTGGCACGCTGCGGGATCGGCAGCGCCGGCCCCGTGGACGCCTCCCGGGGCACCGTGAGCCCGGTCAACATCGGGGCGTGGCGGGAATTCCCCGTCCAGGAGCGGGTCTCGGCGGAACTCGCGGCGCGCGGCGCCGACGTGCCGACCGTCCTGGTCGGCGACGGCGTGGCGATGACCGCGGCCGAGCACTGGCTCGGCGCTGCCCGGGGCCACGCGAACGCCCTGTGCATGGTGGTCTCCACCGGAGTCGGCGGCGGTCTCGTCCTGAACAACCAGCTCCACCCCGGCCCGACGGGCAACGCGGGTCACATCGGCCACATCAGCGTGGCTTTCGACGGGGAGCCGTGCATCTGCGGCGGGCGCGGCTGCGTCGAGTCCCTCGCCTCCGGCACCGCGATCGCCCGCTGGGCGGCGGACCGGGGCTGGACCCCGGACGCCGCGGCGGACGGGTCCGGCGACGCCTCCGCGGCGGGCGTGGCCGCGGCGGCCGAGGCCGGCGACCCGATCGCCCTGGCCGCCTTCGACCGCGCGGGTCGGGCACTGGCCGCGGCCATCGCCGCCACCGCGACCCTCGTCGAGACCGACATCGCGGTGGTCGGAGGCGGCGTCGCCGCCTCGGGAGAGACGCTGTTCGCCCCGATCCGCACCCATCTCGCGGGCTACGCCACGCTGTCCTTCGTCCGGAACCTCACGGTGGTCCCGGCCGCCCTGGGCACCGACGCGGGCCTGATCGGCGCGGCGGCGGCCGCGACGACGCTGCTGTCCTCGTGACCGGCGGGGAACGTCAGGGCTTGACCGAGCGGTAGTAGCGGCCCGCGCCCTCGTGCAGGTCCAGGGGGTCGGTGTAGATCGCGGTCCGCAGGTCCACCAGCTGCGCCGCGTGCACCTGGCGCCCGATGTCGTCCCGGCTGAGGATCACCGTCCGTGTGAACCGCTCGGTCAGCCGGGCGTCCGTGCCCGCCGTGGTCACCAGCAGGTTCGGCACGGCCACGGTCGCCACCGCGCTGGTGTTCCGCGCCAGCTTGTACGCGTCCTGCGGCATCACCGCGGCCCGGTAGTACCGCGCCGGGCTCCCGCCGCCCTGCAACTGCTCCACCAGGTCGCCGAGCTGCACCAGCCGGATGTCGAACCGCTCCGACAGCTCGCGCACGGCGCTCGTCGGAAGGCCGCCGGACCAGAAGAAGGCGTCGATCCGCCCGGCCTCCAGCTCGGTCGGCATGGTGTCGATCCCTATCGACACCGGGGTGATGTCGCGCGCCGGGTCCAGCTTGGCCGCCGTCAGCAGCCGCTCCGAGATCAGCCGCACGCCGGATCCCGGCTGGCCGATCGCCACCCGCTTGCCCCGCAGGTCGCGCGCCGACTGCACCGGGGAGCCGGCGGGCACCACCAGCTGCACGTAGTCGTCGTAGAGCCGGGCGAGCCCGCGCAACCGTCCCGCTCCCGGCTTGCCGTCCATCCGGTACTTGGCGACCGCGTCCGCCGTCGCCACCGTGAAGTCCGCCTCCCCGGCCGCCACCCGCTGGAGGTTCTGCTGCGAACCCTCGCTGGGATCCAGCCGTACCTTCATCCCCGGCATGTCCCGCCGGAGCTCCTGCTCCAGCAGCTGCCCGTAGCGGTGGTACACCCCGGTCCGTACGCCCGTACTGAAGGCGAGCTCGCCTTCCAGCTCGGGCTCCGCGAACGGTTCCAGCCACCACACCAGCACACCGAGCGCAGCGAGCACCGCCACCAGTGCCCGCAGGGCATGGCGCCTGCTGACACGCGGCGGTACGAGAGGCATGGCGCGATCCTGCCACCCGCCCCTCGTTCTGTCACGGGCCTTCCGCGGGGGCGGGGCCCACGAGGGGCCCGGGGCCTTCCCGGCACCACCTACCCTTGTCGTATGACCAGCAGCGACCGGAGCCAGGCAGTGGACGTGAAGAGAAGCTACGAGGTGCGCACCTACGGGTGCCAGATGAACGTGCACGACTCCGAGCGGCTCTCCGGTCTGCTGGAGGACGCCGGCTACGTCCGGGCGCCCGAGGGCTCCGACGGCGACGCCGACGTCGTGGTCTTCAACACCTGCGCGGTCCGCGAGAACGCGGACAACAAGCTGTACGGCAACCTCGGCCGGCTGGCCCCGATGAAGACGAAGCGCCCCGGCATGCAGATCGCCGTCGGCGGGTGCCTCGCGCAGAAGGACCGCGACACCATCGTCAAGAGGGCCCCCTGGGTCGACGTGGTCTTCGGCACGCACAACATCGGCAAGCTCCCCGTGCTGCTGGAGCGCGCCCGCATCCAGGAAGAGGCGCAGGTCGAGATCGCCGAGTCGTTGGAGGCCTTCCCTTCCACGCTCCCGACGCGGCGCGAGTCCGCGTACGCCGCCTGGGTCTCGATCTCGGTCGGCTGCAACAACACCTGCACCTTCTGTATCGTCCCGGCGCTGCGCGGCAAGGAGGAGGACCGCCGTCCCGGCGACATCCTCGCCGAGGTGGAGGCCCTGGTCGCCGAGGGCGTCTCGGAGATCACCCTGCTCGGCCAGAACGTCAACGCGTACGGCTCCGACCTGGGCGACCGCGAGGCGTTCAGCAAGCTGCTGCGGGCCTGCGGGCAGATCGAGGGCCTGGAGCGGGTCCGCTTCACGTCCCCGCACCCGCGCGACTTCACGGACGACGTGATCGCGGCGATGGCCGAGACCCCGAACGTCATGCCGCAGCTGCACATGCCGCTGCAGTCCGGCTCGGACCCGATCCTCAAGGCGATGCGCCGCTCGTACCGCCAGGAGCGGTTCCTCGGCATCATCGAGAAGGTCCGCGCCGCGATTCCGCACGCCGCGATCTCCACCGACATCATCGTGGGCTTCCCCGGCGAGACGGAGGAGGACTTCCAGCAGACGATGCACACCGTGCGCGAGGCCCGCTTCGCGAACGCCTTCACCTTCCAGTACTCCAAGCGGCCCGGGACCCCCGCGGCCGACATGGACGGGCAGATCCCCAAGGAGGTCGTGCAGGAGCGCTACATGCGCCTGGTGGCCCTCCAGGAGGAGATCTCCTGGGAGGAGAACAAGAAGCAGGTCGGCCGCACGCTGGAGGTCATGGTCGCGGAGGGCGAGGGCCGCAAGGACGGCGCCACGCACCGCCTCTCGGGGCGGGCCCCCGACAACCGCCTGGTCCACTTCACGAAGCCGCAGGCGGAGGTCCGCCCGGGCGACGTGGTCACCGTCGACATCACGTACGCGGCTCCGCACCACCTGCTGGCGGAGGGGCCGACCCGGACCGTGCGCCGCACCAGGGCCGGTGACGCGTGGGAGAAGCGCAACGCCGCCCCGGCGCAGCCGGCCGGTGTCATGCTCGGCATTCCGACGCTGGGGGTCCCGGCGCCCCTGCCGGCGGCGACGACAGGCTGCGCGGCGTCCTGACCGGACGGGGGCCCCGTCGCTGGGCTCGGTGCGGGTCGGACCCGGGCTGCTGGTCGGTGCGGGTCGGACCCGGGCTGCTGGTCGGTGCGGGGTTGGCGGCATGCGGGGACGTCCCGGGGTGGCCCTCCGCCTCGGGTCGGAAGACGTCTTGGGGTCTCGGTGCGGGGGTGGTCCGGCTAGGCTGCGGATCATGCTCGTAGCCGCCGCCGTCTGTCCTGCCCCGCCGCTGCTCGTGCCGGAGGTCGCCGCGGGGGCCGCCGCCGAACTCGGCGACGCCCGCACCGCCTGCTCCGACGCACTGGCGGTGCTCGCCGCCTCCCGACCCGACCTGCTGGTCGTCGTCGGTGCCGCCGACCCGGACCACCAAGGGCCCTACCCCCAGGGAGCCCGGGGCGGCTTCCGGGGCTTCGGGGTCGAGTCCGACGTACGGCTCGGGGAGGGCGAGGAGGGGCCGCGCCTGCTGCCGCCCTCGCTCGCCGTCGGCGCCTGGCTGCTCGGTCGGGCCCGCTGGGGCTCCGCCCCGGTCGAGGGGCTCGGGGTCGCGGAGGGCCTGGACACCGAGGCGTGCCTGGCGGCCGGTCGGGAACTCGCCGCCCGCGACGCCCGGGTCGCACTGCTCGTGCTGGGCGACGGCAGTGCCTGCCGCACGCTCAAGGCCCCCGGTTACCTCGACGAGCGCGCCGCCGCCTTCGACGCGACCGCCGCCGCCGCCCTCGGTGCCGCCGATACGGGCGCGCTAGCCGCCCTCGACGCCGAGCTCGCCGCCGAGCTCATGGCCGCCGGGCGGGCCCCCTGGCAGGTGCTGGCCGGAGCCGCGTCCGGTGCGGGCCTCGCGGGCCGGCTGCTGTACGAGGACGCCCCGTACGGCGTCGGCTACTTCGTCGCCGCCTGGTCCTGACGGACATGGCGAAGGGGCGCGGGATCGGCTGATCCCGCGCCCCTTCGCTCGACCGCGTCAGGAGGCCGCCGGCGGCGTCGGCCCGCCGGGAGTGTCCTTGTGCGCGATCTTGCCCAGGGCATCCTTGGCCTTGCCCGCGCCGCTGGCGATCTGGCCGCTGTACTTGCCCTTGGTCTTGGAGTCCACGGCCTTCGCCACCTTCTCCAAGCCCTGGCCGATCCTGCCCTCGTGCTGCTGGGCGAGGTCGCCGACCTTGCCCTTCGCCGGTGCGAGCTTGGCTTTGAGATTGTCCAGCAGACCCATGGGTCACCTTCCAGTCGCGGTACCTACGTACGGGCGCCCTCGCCGGCTTCGCGGTCCGCGGCCACGTCGGCGGACTGCTGTTTCGGGATCTCCACGGCTTCCGCCGGGGTCTCCGCGACAACCGTCCCACCCTCGGCCCCGACGGACTCCGCCGTCAGGGTCTCGGCCGCGACCTCCTCGGTCGCAACCTCGTCCTTACGACGGAAAAACCGATCAAAAACGCCCATGTCTACTCCCATAACGTTTCTCGTGCGAGTGAAGTTCCGCCTTGACCGGACCGGCCTCCACCGGCCGTGCGCCCGGCCGGAACCTCGCCAGGGCAACGAACCCGGCCCCACCTCGTCACGTCACCCGATCGGGTACACGCCCCGGTGTTTGCGAGACTGGGGCAGTGAGGAAAGCAGCCCCCGCAGCGCGGGTCATCGCCGTCGTCGGTCCCACCGCGGCCGGAAAGTCCGACCTGGGCGTAGCCCTGGCCCGCCAATTCGACGGCGAAGTCGTCAACGCGGACTCCATGCAGCTGTACCGGGGGATGGACATCGGCACCGCCAAGCTGACGAAGGAGGAGCGCGGCGGCGTCCCGCACCACCTCCTCGACGTCTGGGACGTCACCGACACGGCCAACGTCGCCGAGTACCAGCGCCTGGCCCGGCTGGAGATCGACAAGCTCCTCGACCAGGGCCGCACCCCGGTCCTCGTCGGCGGATCCGGGCTCTACATACGGGGGGCCCTGGACGCCATGGAGTTCCCCGGCACCGACCCCGAGGTCCGCGCCCGGTTGGAGGCGGAGCTCACCCTGCGCGGCTCCGGCGCCCTGCACGCCCGGCTCGCCGCGGCCGACCCGGCCGCCGCCCACGCGATCCTGCCGAGCAACGGCCGCCGCATCGTCCGCGCGCTGGAGGTCATCGAGATCACCGGCCGCCCCTTCACCGCGAACCTGCCCGGCCACGAGTCCGTCTACGACACCGTGCAGATCGGCGTCGACGTGGCCCGACCGGAGCTCGACGAGCGGATCGCGCGGCGCGTGGACCGGATGTGGGACGACGGCCTGGTGGACGAGGTCCGCGCGCTGGAGGCTCGCGGCCTGCGTGACGGAATCACCGCTTCCAGAGCCCTCGGCTACCAGCAGGTGCTCGCCGCGCTGGCGGGGGAGTGCACCGAGGACGAGGCCAGGGCCGAGACGGTGCGTGCCACGAAGCGCTTCGCCCGCCGCCAGGACTCGTGGTTCCGGCGCGACCCGCGCGTGCACTGGCTCAGCGGCGCCGCCGCAGACCGGAGGGAACTCCCCGGACTCGCGCAGTCGTTGGTCGAACGAGCGGTCACAGCCTGATCACGTGATGGCATCGGGACGCCCCGCGCGCCCGTTCGGGGGTCGGCGACGTGCCATCATCAAACTCGAGCCGGTGACGCCACCGGCGGTGAACGCGGCGTACGAAGTCCTAAGTGGGGAGGGCGTGTGGCGATGGAGGCCGGCCCTCGTGACACCGGGCGGGACGACACCCGGCGAGAAGCGGACCCGACGCTTCTCGACGGCTCCGGCGGGCCCGGCGGCCCGGACTCGGCTGCCGCCCCGGAAACGCCCGACGGGCTCGGGCTGCCCGCCGACCCCGCACGCCTGACTCCCGACGGTCCCGACGCGCCGGACTCCGCTGCGGCCGCGGCCGGACCGGAGTTCGAGGTCGAGCTGCGTCCGCAGCGCCGCCTGCGCCTGTGGCAGATCGCCCCCATCGTGATGCTCGCCGCGACGGGCTCGCTGATGTTCGCCTTCCCGCTCGCCTTCGAGTTCGGCGACGGCGGAGCAGTCGTCGCCATGCTCGGCTTCCTGATCAGCTGCTGCGCCGGCGGCTGGGGCATGATGGCGGCGCGCCGCGTCGGCTACACCTGGCCCGGACTCCCGGCCCGGGGCAGCGGCCGCCGTCCCGACTGGCGCATCGCCGCGCTGTACGCCCTGATGGCCGCCGCGCTCGTGGCCCTCGCCGTCTACCGGGTCGCCCGGCTGCGCTGAGCGCCCCCGCAGTCCCGGCGCGCGTACGACCACGGGGCCCGGGCGCCCATGGAGCCCGTACGCCCGTGGACCCCTTACGCCCGTGACGCCCGTACGACCGTGGAGCCGGTCCGCCCGGCCGGTGGACCGCTCCGGCCCGCTGAGCAGGGCCTCGCTACGATGGGCGGGTGACGCAGACCAGCCTCTCCTTCCTCAAGGGCCACGGCACCGAGAACGACTTCGTGATCGTCCCGGACCCCGAGAACACCGTCGAGCTGCCCGCCTCCGCCGTCGCGAAGCTGTGCGACCGGCGCGCCGGCATCGGCGCGGACGGCGTGCTGCACGTCGTGCGGTCCGCCGCGCACCCCGAGGCGGCGCACCTGGCCGCCGAGGCCGAGTGGTTCATGGACTACCGCAACAGCGACGGCTCCGTCGCGGAGATGTGCGGCAACGGCGTCCGCGTCTTCGCGCGCTACCTCCACTACGCGGGCCACGTCGAGCCCGGCGACCTCGCGGTCGCCACCCGGGGCGGCGTCAAGCGGGTGCACCTCGACAAGACGGGCGACGTCACGGTCTCGATGGGCCGCGCCGTGTTCCCCGAGGGCGAGGTCACGGTCAGCGTCGGCGGCCGCTCCTGGCCCGCCCGCAACGTGAACATGGGCAATCCGCACGCCGTGGCCTTCGTCGACAGCCTCGACGACGCCGGCAACCTGCTCACCGCCCCGCCCTGCACCCCGGCCTCCGCCTACCCGACCGGCGTCAACGTCGAGTTCGTCGTCGACCGGGGCCCCCGGCACGTCGCCATGCGCGTCCACGAGCGCGGCTCCGGCGAGACCCGCTCCTGCGGCACCGGCGCGTGCGCCGTCGCCGTGGCCGCCATCCGCCGGGACGGGGTCGACCCGGCCGCGACCGGGGAGCCGGCCACGTACACCGTCGACCTCCCGGGCGGGACGCTCGTCATCACCGAGCACCCCGACGGGCGGATCGACATGACCGGACCGGCCGTGATCGTGGCCGCCGGGCAGTTCGACACGGCCTGGCTCACCGAAACGGCTTTCGGCTGAAGCTTCCCTCCAATGGGTGATCCGTTTCACGCTCGGCGAGAGGTGGACTGCGCCACGTGGTGGGGTCGGTAACATCAGGCACCGGCCCTGAGGGCTCACCCCATGCCCACCACCGCCGGTCGAAGCCGCCGGAGGTGCCCATGAGTGCAGAGGCCACGAACCCCGAAGCACATTCCGAAGCGCGCCCAGAGCTCCGCAGACGGGGCCGGACCAGGCTCGATCTGCGCCGGCTCGGGCGCGCCGCCCTGCTCGGCCCCACGTCCCGCGACCGGCTCCCGGACGCGATCGGCCACGTGGCAGAGGCGCACCGCGCCCACCATCCGGACGCGGACCTGTCCGTCCTGCGGCGGGCCTACCTCCTCGCGGAGACCTCGCACCGGGGCCAGATGCGCAAGAGCGGTGAGCCGTACATCACACATCCGCTCGCCGTCACCCTGATCCTCGCCGAACTCGGCGCCGAGACCACCACCTTGACGGCCTCCCTCCTCCACGACACCGTCGAGGACACCGACGTGACCCTCGATCAGGTCCGTGAGGAATTCGGCGACGAGGTCCGCTTCATCGTCGACGGCGTCACCAAGGTCGAGAAGATCGACTACGGCGCCGCCGCGGAACCCGAGACCTTCCGCAAGATGCTCGTCGCCACCGGCAACGACGTCCGCGTGATGTCCATCAAACTCGCCGACCGGCTGCACAACATGCGCACCCTCGGCGTCATGCGCCCCGAGAAACAGGAGCGCATCGCCAAAGTCACCCGGGACGTCCTCATCCCGCTCGCCGAACGCCTCGGCGTCCAGGCCCTCAAGACCGAGCTGGAAGACCTCGTCTTCGCGATCCTGCACCCCGAGGAGTACGAGAGCACCCGCGCCCTCATCGCGGCCCACGCGGGGGAACGCGACCCGCTGCCCGCCGTCGCCGACTCCGTACGGACCGTCCTGCGCGAGGCCGGCATCGCCGCCGAGGTCCAGGTACGCCCGCGGCACTTCGTCTCCGTGCACCGCATCGCCCTCAAGCGCGGCGAACTGCGCGGCTCCGACTTCGGCCGGATCCTCGTCCTGGTCGGGGAGAACGCCGACTGCTACGGAGTGCTCGGCGAACTGCACACCTGCTTCACCCCGGTCGTCTCCGAGTTCAAGGACTTCATCGCCGTCCCCAAGTTCAACCTCTACCAGTCGCTGCACACCGCCGTGGCCACCCCCGAGGGGTACGTCGCCGAGGTCATCGTGCGGACCCGGCAGATGCACCGCGTCGCGGAGGCGGGGGTCGTCGCGCTCGGCAATCCGTACGCCGCCGCGACCCCGGAGGCCGCGGCGGACCCGTACGAGGAGCGGGTGGACCCGACGCGCCCCGGCTGGCTGTCACGGCTGCTGGACTGGCAGCAGTCCGCACCCGACCCCGACACCTTCTGGAGCGTGCTGCGCGCCGAACTCGCGCAGGACCGCGAGATCACCGTCTTCCGGGCGGACGGCGGCACCCTCGGCCTGCCCGCCGGCGCCAGCTGCATCGACGCCGCCTACGCGCAGCACGGCGCAGCGGCCCACGGCTGTATCGGCGCCCGCGTCAACGGGCGCCTCACCTCCCTGTCCTCCCCGCTGTCCGACGGGGACACCGTGCAGCTCCTGCTCGCGCAGGACGCCTCCTCGGGGCCCGCCGCCGAGTGGCTGGACCACGCCCGGACCCCGGCCGCCCGGATCGCCATCAGCAGCTGGCTGGACTCCCACCCCGACCGGGCGATGGCCACCACCACGGCCGCGCGGGCGCCGCTCTCCGTGATCGGGGCCCGGGGCGGCGGTGGCAACGCCGTCGCCGACCTGCCGGACGCCACCGTCCGGCTGGCGGGGTGCTGTACGCCCGTCCCGCCGGACGCGGTCGCCGGATTCGTGGTCAGGGGCGGGGCCGTGACCGTGCACCGGGTCCAGTGCGAGGCCGTGGCCCGGATGCGCGCGGTGGGCCGCGGCTCCGTCGCCGTGCACTGGCGGGCGACGGCGGACTGCCGGGTCACCCTGGTCGCTGAATCGTTCGGCCGCCCTCATCTGCTGGCCGATCTGACCGAGGCCATCGCCCGCGAGGGGGTCGAGGTCGTGTCCGCCACCGTGGAGGCCCCGGTCGAACAGCGGGTCCGGCACACCTACACGCTCCAGCTGCCGGACGCGGCGGGACTGCCGGCGCTGATGCGGGCCATGCGCGACGTGCCGGGCGTGTACGACGTCAGCAGGGCGTAGCCGCGCACCCGGGCCCGCCCGCAGCACGGATGCACGGCTGCCGGCCGCACGGGAGCCGCGGCGGGACACGGAGGAGCGCCTGCGCCGCAGGGACGCCGGGTCAACGCCGGAAGACCCCGTTCGGGTGGCCCCGGCGCGCGCCGTGCGCGGCGGCGCGGCCCACGCTGGTAGCGGTGGTGGATGCAGCTCACCTCCCCCCGCCTGCGCGCCGCCCTGCTCGCGGCGGCCTCCCTCACCCTCGTCGCCGCCGTGCTGCCCCCGCCGCAGCCCCTGGGCATCGGGGACCGGCTCTTCCCCGAGCTCGGGAACCCCGGCTACGACGTCCTCGCGTACGACCTCTCCTTCACGTACCAGGACAACCGGACCCCGCTCCAGGCCGTCACCGTCATCGACGCCCGTACCCTGCGCCCGCTGGAGCGGATCAACCTCGACTTCACCCACGGCACCGTGGCCTCCGCCGAGGTCAACGGCCGGCCGGCGCGGTTCGAGAGCGCGGGGGAGGACCTCGTCCTGACTCCCGAGCGCGCGGTGTCCGAAGGAGCCTCCCTGCGCATCACCGTCCGGCACACCAGTGACCCGCGCGGGCGCGGCGACGGCGGCTGGGTCCCCACCGAGGACGGCCTGGCCATGGCCAACCAGGCCGACGCCGCCCACCGCGTCTTCCCCTGCAACGACCACCCCGCCGACAAGGCGTACTTCACCTTCCGCATCACCGCCCCGGCCGGGCTCACGGCCGTCACCAACGGGGTGCCCGCCGCGCTGCCGGCCCGCCGCTCGGCCGCCGGGACCACCTGGACGTACCGGACCGTGCACCCGATGGCCACCGAACTGGCCCAGGTATCCATCGGCCGCTCCGCGGTGGTCCACGGCACCGGACCGCACGGCCTGCCGCTGCGCGACGTGGTGCCCGCGGCGGACCGGGAGCGGCTGGAACCGTGGCTGAGGAAGACCGCGGGGCACATCGCGTGGATGGAGGAGCGGGTCGGCCGCTACCCCTTCGAGAACTACGGGGTGCTGATCGCGCGGGCGACGACCGGGTTCGAGCTGGAGACGCAGACGCTCTCCCTCTTCGAGCACAGCCTCTTCTCGGGGGAGGGCTACCCCGAGTGGTACGTCGAGTCCGTGATGGTGCACGAGCTCGCCCACCAGTGGTTCGGCGACAGCGTCTCGCCCCGCACCT
The DNA here is from genome assembly GCF_053606025.1 of Streptomyces sp. NPDC055254. NCBI lineage: Bacteria > Bacillati > Actinomycetota > Actinomycetes > Kitasatosporales > Streptomycetaceae > Streptomyces > Streptomyces sp. NPDC055254. The sequence continues at coordinate 56,900 of NZ_JBSGQV010000028.1, forward strand.
GGTCCGACCTGTGGCTCAACGAAGGACACGCCACCTGGTACGAGGCCCTCTACGCCGACGGGCTCGGCACGTACTCCCTGGAGCGGCGCATGCGCGAGGCGTACCAGCGCTCCGACCAGTGGCGCGCGGCGGGCGGACCCCCGGCCGCCCCGAAGGCCGCCGCGCCCGGCGAGAAGATCGGGCTGTTCCGGCCCGTGGTGTACGACGGGGCCGCCCTGGTCCTGTACGCGCTGCGTCAGGAGATCGGGGTCCGGGCCTTCGACCGGATCCAGCGGCGGTGGGTGGCGGAGCACCGCGACGGCGTCGCCGGCACCGACGACTTCGTCCGCCTGGCCTCCCAGGAGGCGGGCCGCGACCTCGGCGCCTTCCTGGAGCCCTGGCTCTACGGGAAGACGACCCCCTCGATGCCCGGGCACCCGGAGTGGAGCGGGCCGGCCGCCGTCCCCGCCCCCGCGAGGAAGGCCGGGTAGAGGCCGTCCGCAGGGAAAAGGGTGTGACTGGCCGGGAACGGGCATGTCACCATCGACGGGCGCGTTCGGGGAATCTCCCGGTGGTGTGACACGTTGGACGTGACAGTGTGCCGGGAGTACGTGCCGGCACGGGCGGCGCCCGGTCCCCGGCGCCGCCGCCCCATTCGAATCGATGTAAGGATCCAATGACCTCCTCTTCCTCCCCTTCCCAGGACGCGCGGGACGCACAGGACGTGCCGGACTCGCCGAGCTTCACCGAGAGCCTTCGGGCCGATGCCCTGATGGAAGAGGACGTCGCCTGGAGCCACCAGATCGACGGAGACCGGGACGGCGAGCAGTTCGAGCGCTCCGAGCGCGCGGCCCTGCGCCGCGTGGCCGGCCTCTCCACCGAGCTGGAAGACGTCACCGAGGTCGAGTACCGGCAGCTCCGCCTGGAGCGCGTCGTACTCGTCGGCGTCTGGACCTCCGGCACGGTGATCGACGCCGAGAACTCCCTCGCGGAGCTCGCCGCCCTCGCCGAGACGGCAGGTGCCCTCGTACTCGACGGCGTGATCCAGCGCCGGGACAAGCCGGACCCGGCCACCTTCATCGGTTCGGGCAAGGCGCGGGAACTGCGCGACATCGTCATGGAGAGCGGCGCCGACACGGTCGTCTGCGACGGCGAGCTCAGCCCCGGCCAGCTCATCGCCCTTGAGGACGTCGTCAAGGTGAAGGTGGTCGACCGGACCGCCCTGATCCTCGACATCTTCGCCCAGCACGCCAAGTCCCGAGAGGGCAAGGCCCAGGTCGCGCTCGCGCAGATGCAGTACATGCTGCCGCGACTGCGCGGCTGGGGTGCCTCGCTCTCCCGGCAGATGGGCGGCGGCGGCGGTGGCGGCATGGCCACCCGAGGCCCCGGTGAGACCAAGATCGAGACGGACCGGCGCCGGATCCGCGAGAAGATGGCGAAGATGCGCCGGGAGATCGCGGAGATGAAGACGGGCCGCGACATCAAGCGGCAGGAACGGCGCCGCAACAAGGTCCCCTCGGTCGCCATCGCCGGCTACACCAACGCCGGCAAGTCCTCGCTGCTCAACCGCCTCACGGGCGCGGGCGTCCTGGTGGAGAACGCACTGTTCGCCACCCTCGACCCGACCGTGCGCCGGGCCGAGACGCCGAGCGGCCGGGTCTACACCCTGGCCGACACCGTCGGCTTCGTCCGGCACCTGCCCCACCACCTCGTCGAGGCGTTCCGCTCCACGATGGAGGAGGTCGGCGACTCCGACCTCATCCTGCACATCGTGGACGGCTCGCACCCGGCGCCGGAGGAGCAGCTGGCGGCGGTGCGCGAGGTCATCCGCGAGGTCGGCGCGGTCAACGTGCCCGAGATCGTGGTCATCAACAAGGCGGACGCGGCGGACCCGCTCGTCCTGCAGCGGCTGCTGCGGATCGAGCGGCACTCCATCGCCGTCTCGGCGCGGACCGGCATGGGCATCGAGGAACTCCTCGCGCTCATCGACTCCGAGCTGCCGAGGCCCGAGGTCGAGGTGGAGGCCCTGGTGCCGTACACGCTCGGCTCGCTCATCGCCAAGGCGCACGCCGAGGGCGAGGTGATCTCCGAGGAGCACACCGCGGAGGGCACCCTGCTCAAGGCCCGGGTCCACCCGGAGCTGGCGGCGGACCTGGCTCCGTACGCGCTCGCGAAGCGGTAGTACGCGGATCGCGAAGAGGTAGTACGCCCGCGCGCCGCTCGCCCGCCCGGCAGGGCGCGGCGGCGGTGGACGCGGCACGACGGAGGGCCCCCGCGCGGTGCGGGGGCCCTCCGTCGTGCACGGGAACGCGGGCCGGAGCTGCCGCCCCCGCCCGACCCGGCTACTTGAACTTGCCGCTGACGGCGTCGAAGATGCCCTTCGCCTCCGGACCCAGCCGGGGTCCGGCCAGCCAGCCCGCCTTGGCCGGGCCGATCGAGGTGTTCGACACCAGCGCCGGCTTGCCGTCGGCACCCGCCGCGACCCAGCCACCGCCGGAGGAACCGCCGGTCATGGTGCAGCCGATGCGGTACATCACCGGGTCGGTCGCGCTGAGCGACAGCCGGCCCGGCTTGTCGGCGCACTGGTACGCCTTCTGCCCGTCGAACGGGGCTGCCGCCGGGTAGCCCGTCGCCGTGATCTTCGCGACCTTCGGGACGGCCGGGGCCTCGAACTCCACCGGAAGCGCCGAACCGACCGTCTCCTCAAGGGACTTGGTGCCACCCCTCTCGGGGGTCACGTGCAGCACCGCGAAGTCGTACGGGGCCCCAGCGCCGCCGGTGGGACCGCCCGTGGCGATCCACTGGTCGGAGGTCTGCGCCCAGTCGCTCCACCACACGCCGTACGGGGCCACCTGCTCGCGGGGCGCGCCCTTGAGCTGCGCCGAGGGCTTGCCGGCGTTGTTGTATGACGGGACGAACGCGATGTTGCGGTACCAACCGCCGGACTTGCCCGCGTGCACGCAGTGCCCGGCCGTCCACACCATGTTGGACTTGCCCGGGTGGGCGGGGTCCTTGATCACGGTCGCCGAGCAGACCATCGAGCCCTCGGGGCCGTCGAAGAAGACCTTGCCGGCCTCCGGAACACTGCCGTGGTACGGCGCGTTCACGGGCTTGGCGGCCACCGCCGCGGGGGCGGGGTCGCTGACGCCCTGGTCCTTGCCCGCGTCGGGGTCGACGACCGGGCGCTGCGGCTGCTCGGCGTCACGCATCCGGTCCGGGTCCCACAAGCCCTCGATGACCGGGTTGATGTAGTCGCCGGCCTCGCGGAGCCAGTCCTCCTTCTTCCAGTCCTTCCACGCACCGCCCCTCCACTTCTCCAGGTCGATGCCGTGTTCCTTGAGCTTGTCCTTGAGCTGGTCCGGGATCTTGATCCCGTCCACCCCGGACGGGAGGCTCGCCGCCACGGTCGGCTTGGCGTCGCCGCCGGCCTCCCCGTCGCCGGGGCCGCAGGCCGCTGCGGTCAGCGCGAGCGCGGCCGCGCACAGTATCGCGGTGACCGGTCGGTTCGGTCGCATGTCGTTCGTCCCCCTGGTGGATTCGAGGCGTGGAGTGCAGCTCCCCACTATGCCGCTGCCGCCGAGGACGACACAGGCCGGGGCGACGGTTCCTTGCTCTCGGCCCTTACCGCGCAAGGATCTTGGGGCCACCCGTGATCCGTCGCCGCCATCGTCGTTGGTACGTACGGGGGATGGGGGAGCAGCGTGCGTGTTCGACGTGCAGTCCGGAAGAACAGAGCAGAGCAGACTGAGGAGCGATCCGTGCGGGAGGTCCGACACTCGTGGCTTTGACCGAGCCGGCCGAGGCCGGTGCCGCTGCCGCTGCCCCTGTTGACTCCGGTGCCGGTGCCGGTGCCGGTGCCTATGGCGCTGCCGTTGCCGCGGAAGGCGCGGGCAGCGCGGATGCGACCGGGGTCCCGTCGCAGGTCCCGTCGCAGGCGGGCCGCGGGGGAGCGGGCGGGGCCGGCGCCCCGGGCGGCACCCTGCGTGACGGCATCCTGCGCCGCCAGGCACAACGGGAGTCCGCCGCGCGGACGTACGCGCGGTCCCTGCCCGTCGTGCCCGTGCGGGCGCGGGGATTGACCATCGAGGGCGCCGACGGGCGGCGCTACCTCGACTGCCTCTCCGGCGCCGGCACCCTCGCCCTCGGCCACAACCACCCGGTGGTGCTCGAAGCCATCAGGGGAGTGCTCGACTCCGGGGCCCCGCTGCACGTGCTCGACCTCGCGACCCCGGTCAAGGACGCCTTCACCACCGAATTGTTCGCGAACCTGCCGCCCGCGCTGGCCGCCGACGCCCGGATCCAGTTCTGCGGGCCCGCCGGCACGGACGCCGTGGAGGCCGCGCTCACACTGGTCCGCACCGCGACCGGGCGGGACGGGCTGCTCGCCTTCACCGGGGCGTACCACGGCATGACCGCCGGGGCCCTCGGCGCCTCGGGCGGCGCCCCGGACGTGCGCGTGACCCGGCTGCCGTACCCCAGGGACCACCGCTGCCCGTTCGGCGTCGGCGGCGCGGAGGGCGCCGAACTCGGCGCCCGGTGGACGGAGAACCTGCTGGACGACCCCAAGGGCGGGGTGCCCGCACCCGCCGGCATGATCGTCGAACCCGTGCAGGGGGAGGGCGGAGTCGTCCCCGCCCCGGACGCCTGGCTGCGTCGGATGCGGGGGATCACCGAGGCGCGGGGGATCCCGCTCATCGCCGACGAGGTGCAGACGGGGGTGGGCCGCACCGGGGCCTTCTGGGGAGTCGACCACGCCGGGGTGGTGCCCGACGTGATGGTCCTGTCCAAGGCCATCGGGGGCAGCCTGCCCCTCGCGGTGATCGTGTACCGGGCGGGGCTCGACGTCTGGGCCCCGGGGGCCCACGCCGGAACCTTCCGCGGCAACCAGCTGGCGATGGCGGCGGGTACCGCCACGCTCGCCTTCGTACGGGAGAACGGGCTGGCGGAGCGCGCGGCCGTACTGGGCGAGCGGATGCTGACCGCCCTGCGGGCCCTGGCCCGGGACCACCCGTGCATCGGCGACGTCCGCGGACGGGGCCTGATGATCGGCGTCGAGCTCGTCGCCCCCGACACCGGCGCCGCCGCACCGGGCCTCGCCGCGGCCGTCCGCCAGGAGTGCCTGGACCGGGGGCTCATCGTCGAACTCGGCGGTCGCCACTGCGCCGTGGTCCGCCTGCTGCCCCCGCTGACCCTGACCGACGAGCAGGCCCTCGCGGTACTCGACCGCCTGGCCGACGCCATCCCGGCCGCCGCCCGCCGGCTCCCCTGACCCGCATCCCCAAGGACCCGCGATGCCCGAGCCGCACCCCGCCCCCGCCACCCCGTATCCCACCCCCGCCCACGCACCGGCACCGGCACCGGCGCCGGCTCCGGCTCCCGCCCCCCTCCCACCCGTGCCCACCGGCGCGCCGGCGCCCGCGCCGCCGCCCCCCGCCGTCGCACGGCCGCCCGTTCCGCCGACGGCCCCGACCCCGGACCCGCTTCCACCGTCGTCCGCCGACGCGTCGGCGCCGGGTCCGCCCGCTCCAGCCGTTGCGTGTGGGCCGGCGCCGGCTCCCGTGTCACCCGGGCCCGCCCGTGCCGGGGCCCCGGGCCCGCTCCCACTCGCGCCCGACCACGGGTCGACGCCGGCGACACTGCTACCCACCCCCGCCGAGGTGTCGGCCCCAGCCCCAGGGGCGCCCGCCACCGCGTGGTCGGCCGTTTCCCCGCGGACCCCGGCCATGCCCGGCCCCTCCACCGCGCCGCCACCGCTTGCGCCTACGCCGGCCTGTACGTCGGCGCCGGCCCCGTCGGCACCCGCCACAACGTGGTCCGCCGTTCCCCCACCGATGCCGGGTCCGGGCGCGCCTTCCACCAGGCCCGCGCCGGTTCCATCCGCCGCTGCGTCGGCGCCGGTTCCGCCCACGCCCCCCACCGAGTCGGCGCCGGCGGGGCCCGCCGTAGCTCCGGGGGCGGCGGGACTCCCCGCCCCGGTTCCGTCTGCGACCTCCGCAGCCCCGGCTCCGTTCGCGCAGCCCACGGTGTCGATGGGGTCCACGTCCCCCGGCGGGTCGGCTTCGGCTCCTTCCGCCGTAGCTCCGGGGGCGGCGGGACTCCCCGCCCCGGTTCCGTCTGCGACCTCCGCAGCCCCGGCTCCGTTCGCGCAGCCCAGGGTGTCGATGGGGTCCACGTCCCCCGCCGAGTCGGCCTCGGCAGCCCCGGCTCCGTGTGCGACGCAGCCCACGGCGACGGCCCTGCCCATGTTCCCCACCGGGTCGGCCCCCTCCGCGTCGGTGCCTTCCGCGCCGCTCTCGCCGGGGCGCCCAACGGCGTCGGGTCCGTCCACGCTCCCCACCGGGTCGACGCTGCGGGTCGCCGGGTCGCCTTCGGCCGTACCGTCGGCTGAGGCATCCGCCTCCTCTGGGTCGGGCCGACCCGGGAAGGCGGCGCCGTCCACCTCCTCGGCGCAGGAGTGTCCCACCGCGCACCCCTCAGGGGCGGATCCGTCCGGGCCCCTCGCCCCGGGCGCGGTGGAGTCGCCAGTCGGCGCGTTCGCCACCCCCGTGGCGGCAACGGGTTCGGCCGGGCAGCCGCCCGTGTCCCCCACGGCGCGCCCGAAGGGTGCCTCCGGCTCGGACGCCGGTGGGCCGGTCCCGCTGCTCGGCCGATCACCGTCCGGGGTCCGGCCCACCCCGAGCCGGGAACTCGGGGCTTACCGGGAGACTCCGGCGGAACGGCCGACCGCATCCCCCTCCGCCGCGGCCGCCCGGCCCCTCGCGGCCCCGCACTCCGTAGTGACGCCGTCCACCCCGCCGAACCGACCCGGCGACGCCCCACGCGGAACCCGAAGCCACCTATCGGGGCCCGACGCGCAGCGACACGCGGATACGCCGACCACCACCCCCGCAGAAGAGCCGAGGCCAGGGTCCGGCTCGGCGACCGGCCGGCTCACCGCCCCACAACCCGGCCCGTCCTGGGCCGCCCCGGTCGGCCCGGCCGAGGAGCCCGTTCGGGACGACCCGGCGCCGGCCGCACCGCAACGCACGCCCGAGCCCATGGTGGCGGCCCGCCCCGGCACGGCCACCGTCCCGCGCCAGAACGACGGCACCCCCGGCCCGCGGACCGCCCGACAGACCACGGTGGGGTCACCGGCCGATCCCCTCGACCACCCCGACCCGGCTGCCGCCGCCGAGGCCGCCGCTGTGGAGAACCTGCTCCGGTGCTGGGTCCGCGAAGCCGGACTCGGCCGTCCCCAAGGCCCCGCCGGGACCCCCCTGCGCATCCCCCTCCCCGCCTCCGGCACCGCACTGACCGCCCCCGTCCGGCACTGGTCACCGTCCGGCTGGCACCGCTTCGGCCCGGCGCGACTCGAAGGCGTCCCCGCCGACGCCCCCGCCCTGGACGCCGTCACCCTCGCCGCGCTCATCGCCCGCGAGGGCACCGGTGGTGTCGGCGCCGCCACGGACCTCGTCGGCCGGGTCGCCGACTCGGTGCGCCGCACCGCCGAGTTCATCGCCGACCGCCGGCAACGCCCCGCCGCCCCGGCCCCGATCGGGAAGGACCGCTTCCTCACCGCCGAGCAGTCCCTCCTCCTCGGGCATCCCCTCCAGCCGGACCCGAAGAGCCGCGAAGGGCTCTCCGAGGCCGACGTGCGCCGCTACTCACCCGAACTGCACGGCTCCTTTCCCCTCCACTGGTTCGCCGTCGCCCCTTCCGTCCTCGCCACCGATTCCGCCTGGACCGAGCGCGGACGGCCCGTCTCCGCCGCCCGGCTCCTCTGCCGCCTCGCCCCCGGCATTCCGCTCCCCGCCGGTGCCACCCCCCTTCCCCTCCACCCCTGGCAGGCTCACGACCTGCTCCGACGCCCCGCCGTCACCGCCCTCATCGACGCCGGCCTGCTGTACGACCTGGGCCCGTACGGCGACCCGTGGTATCCGACCTCCTCCGTCCGTACCGTCCTGCGCCCCGGCGCGCCCACGATGCTCAAGCTGTCCCTCGGCCTGCGCATCACCAACTCCCGCCGCGAGAACCTCCGCAAGGAACTCCACCGCGGAGTCGAGGTGCACCGCCTCCTGCGCACCGGCCTCGCCGAGCAGTGGCAGGCGGACCACCCCGGCTTCGACATCGTGCGCGACCCCGCCTGGGTCGCCGTGGACGCCCCGGACGGCGCCCCCGTGCCCGGACTCGACGCCCTGCTCCGCCACAACCCCTTCCGTCCGGGCGACGACGCCGTGTGCATCGCCGCGCTCACCTCCCCCCGCCCATGGCCCGGCCGCGATGCCATGAGCTCCCGGCTCGCCGAGGCCGTCACCACGCTCGCGGCCGCGACCGGGCGCACCAGGGCCGCCGTCGCCGCCGAGTGGTTCCTGCGCTACCTCGACCACGTCGTACGGCCCGTGCTCGCCTTCGACGCGCTCGCCGGCATCGCCCTCGAAGCGCACCAGCAGAACACCCTGGTGCTCCTCGACCCCGCCGGCTGGCCCGTCGGCGGCCGCTTCCGCGACAACCAGGGCTACTACTTCCGCGAGTCCCACCGCGCGGAACTGGAGCACCGGCTTCCCGGCATCGGCAACGCCAGCGACACCTTCGTCTCCGACGCCGTCACCGACGAACGCTTCGCCTACTACCTGGGCATCAACAACGTGCTCGGCCTCATCGGGGCCTTCGGATCACAGCAGCTCGCCGACGAACGCGTCCTGCTCGCCGCCTTCCGCCGCTTCCTCGGCAAGGCCGCAGGCCTCGGCCCGCTCCCCGCCCAGCTGCTCGACTCGCCCACCCTCCGCTGCAAGGCGAACCTGCTCACCCGCCTGAGCGGTCTCGACGAGCTCGTCGGCCCCGTCGACAGCCAGTCGGTCTACGTCACCATCAGCAACCCCCTTCACGATTGACGCGCCCGCAGCGACACGGAGAACAGCCCCGATGCCCTCCACCGAGCTCACGACCGCTCACCCCACCGCCGTCTCCGCCGGCACGGCCGACCCCCTGGAACACCGCGCCGCCCGCAGCGTCGCACCCCGCCTCAGCGCGGAGTTGCTGCCGCTCCTCGCCGAGGCCGACCTGCTGGATTCCCCGGCCACTTGGGGCCACGTCACCACGCCCGCGGGGCAGTTCCGCCTCGAACCCGTACGCCCCGGCCGTGACCTGGAGCTCCTCACCGGCTGGATGAACGACCCCGACGTCGCCGCCTACTGGGAACTCTCCGGCCCCGCCGCCGTCACCCACGCCCACCTACGGGCGCAGCTCGACGGAGACGGCAGCAGCATCCCCTGCCTCGGCATCCTCGACGGCGCCCCGATGAGCTACTGGGAGATCTACCGGGCCGACCTCGACCCGCTCTCCCGCCACTACGCGGCGCGCCCCCACGACACGGGTATCCACCTGCTCATCGGAGACGGCACGAACCGCGGCCGGGGTCTGGGCACCGCACTGCTCCGCGCGGTCGCCGACCTGGTGCTCGACAACCGCCCTCGCTGCACACGCGTGATCGCCGAACCGGACATCCGCAACACCCCCTCCGTATCAGCCTTCCTGCACTCCGGATTCCGCTGCTACGCGAAAATCGACCTTCCCGAGAAACGAGCCGCCCTGATGATCCGGGAGCGGGTGCTGCGCAATCTCCTCTGAGTGCCGCCCCGCGCGCCCCGACCGAAATCGCCGGTACCACGCCTCTCCCTTCGATAACTCTGCGTGACGAAGCGAAGTTCCCGATCTCCGAGGAGTCCCGTGACGAATTCCCCCGCCCCCGACTTCGCCGAGCCGCCGGTCCCCGCGTCACCCCGACATCCCCGCACGCCGCCCGAAATCAACGTCACGACCTGGGAATTGGCCGCACGCCGCTTCCTCGCGAAGATGCTCTCCGAATTCGCCTACGAGGAGATCATCAGCCCCGTCCGCGCCCCGTCCGCCGCCGGCGACGCCTGGACCCTGACCCTCGACGACGGCAGCAGCCTCGGCTTCCGGGCCCGCCGCCGCACGTACGACAGCTGGCAGGTCGTCCCGGACACGATCACCCTCACCCCGGCGCCGCCCTCCTCGGATCCCCCGGCCGCCTTCGGGGATCCGTACGCCTTCCTCATCCGGGCCCGCACGCTCCTCGGCCTCGACGGCGCCACCCTCGGCCACCTCGTCCGCGAGCTCAGCGCCACCCTCGCCGCCGACGCCCGCATCGACCACACCGCGCTCACCGCCGACGTCCTCGCCGACCTTGACTACGCCGCCCTCGAAGGACACCAGACCGGCCACCCCTGGCTCGTCCTCAACAAGGGCCGCATCGGACTCTCCGCCTCCGACACCGCCGCCTGGACCCCCGAGGCCCGTACGCCACAGCGCCTGCCCTGGCTCGCCGCCCACACCTCGCTCGCGGACTACCGGGGTACCGCCGGCCTGGAGGAACCCGCCCGGCTCTACGCCGCCGAGCTCGACCCCGTCACCCGCGCCGCCTTCGACCGGGCCCTGCGCGACCGGGGCCTCGACCCGCTGCGCTACCTCTACCTCCCCGTGCACCCCTGGCAGTGGGACGAGGTCGTCCTCCCCCTCTTCGCCCCCGCCCTCGCCTCCGGTGACCTGGTGCCGCTCCCCGCCGATCCCGACGTGCGCCTGCCCCAGCAGTCGATCCGTACCTTCCTCAATCTCACCCGCCCCGACCGGCACAGCGTCAAACTCCCGCTCTCCGTCTTCAACACCATGGTCTGGCGCGGCCTGCCCTCGGACCTCGCCACCGCCGCCCCCGCCGTCACCGCCTGGATCCACTCCCTCCGCGACGCCGACCCCTTCCTCCGTGACGAATGCGGGGTCGTCCTGCTCGGGGAGGTCGCCTCCGTCACCGTCCGCCACCCCGTCTACACGCAGCTCCCCGAGGTGCCGTACCAGTACAAGGAGCTCCTCGGCGCGATCTGGCGCGAGCCTCTGACCGGCCGCCTCGCGCCCGGCGAGCGGGCCCGTACGCTCGCCTCCCTCCTTCACACCGACCCGCGCGGCCGGTCCTTCACCGAAGAGCTCGTCGCCCGTTCCGGCCTGGCCCCCACCGTCTGGTTGCGGCGCCTCTTCACCGCCCTTCTGCCGCCCCTGCTGCACTTCCTCTACCGCTACGGCACCGTCTTCTCCCCGCACGGCGAGAACGCGATCGTGATCTTCGACGAGCACGACGTCCCGGTGCGGCTCGCGGTCAAGGACTTCGTGGACGACGTGAACATCAGCGACGAACCGCTGCCCGAGCTCGCCTCCCTGCCGGACGAGGTCCGGGCGGTCCTCCTCACCGAGCCCGCCGACTTCCTGCCCCAGTTCATCCACTCCGGGCTGTTCGTCGGAGTCTTCCGCTACCTCTCGGCCCTCTGCGAGGACCGCCTGGGTGTCCCGGAGGCCGAGTTCTGGTCACTCGTCCGGGCCGAGATCCTGCGCCACCAGGCCCGTTTCCCCGAGCTCAAGGACCGGTACGAGCTCTTCGACCTGCTCGGCGAACGGATCGGACGGCTCTGCCTGAACCGGAACCGTCTCTACGAGGACGGCTACCGCGACCGACCCGACCGTCCGCACGCCGTCCAGCACGGCACCGTGCCCAACCCCCTGTACCGGCCGTGATTCCTCACCGGTGCGGTCACTGTCGGTGCGGACCCGTAGGGTTGGCAGTGCTATGACGAAGCCCTCCCTCCCCGATCTGCTGCACGCCGCCGTCTCCGCCGTCGGCGGCACGGAGCGCCCCGGCCAGGTGGCCATGGCCGAAGCCGTCGCCGAAGCGATCGACGACAATTCCCACCGGCTCATCCAGGCCGGTACCGGCACCGGGAAGTCCCTCGGCTACCTGGTGCCGGCCCTCGCGCACGGCGAGCGCGTCGTCGTGGCCACCGCGACCCTCGCCCTCCAGCGGCAGCTCGTCGAGCGCGACCTGCCCAGGACGGTGGAGGCGCTGCATCCGCAGCTGCGCCGCCGGCCGCAGTTCGCCATGCTCAAGGGCCGGTCGAACTACCTGTGCCTGCACCGCCTGCACGAAGGCGCGCCGCAGGACGAGGAGGAGGGCCTCTTCGACCAGTTCGAGGCGGCCGCCCCGACGAGCAAGCTGGGCCAGGACCTGCTGCGCCTGCGCGACTGGGCCGACGAGACGGAGACCGGCGACCGCGACGACCTGACTCCGGGCGTCTCGGACAAGGCCTGGTCGCAGATCTCCGTGTCCTCCCGCGAATGCCTGGGCGCCACGAAGTGCGCCTACGGCGCCGAGTGCTTCGCCGAGGCGGCCCGTGAGCGGGCCAAGCTCGCAGACGTGGTCGTCACCAACCACGCGCTGCTCGCCATCGACGCCATCGAGGGCGCCCCCGTCCTCCCGCAGCACGAGGTGCTGATCGTGGACGAGGCCCACGAGCTGGTGTCCCGGGTCACCGGCGTCGCGACCGGCGAGCTCACCCCCGGGCAGGTCAACCGCGCGCTGAAGCGCGCCGCGAAGCTGGTCGACGAGAAGACCGCCGACTCCTTCCAGACCGCTTCCGAGTCCTTCGAGCGGGTCATGGAGCTGGCGCTCCCGGGCCGGTTGGAGACGGTCCCCGAGGACCTGGGCTACGCACTGATGTCCCTGCGCGACGCCGCGCGCAATGTGATCTCGGCGATCGGGGCCACCCGCGACAAGTCCGTCCACGACGAGGACGCCGTCCGCAAGCAGGCCCTGGCCGCTGTCGAGAGCGTCCACGCGGTGGCCGAGCGGATCAGCAACGGCTCCGAGTACGACGTGGTCTGGTACGAGCGGCACGATCGCTTCGGTGCCACCTTGCGGGTCGCCCCGCTGTCCGTGTCGGGCCTGCTGCGGGAGAAGCTGTTCGAGGACCGCTCGGTGGTCCTGACCTCGGCCACGCTCAAGCTCGGCGGTGACTTCAACGGGGTCGCCGCCTCCCTGGGCCTGTCCGCGGAGGGGGTGGAGGGGGACGACGTGCCGGTCTGGAGGGGCCTGGACGTCGGCTCGCCGTTCGACTACCCCAAGCAGGGCATCCTCTACGTCGCCAAGCACCTGGCCACGCCCGGCCGGGAGGGCACCCGCGGCGACATGATGGACGAGCTCGCGGAGCTGATCGAGGCGGCCGGCGGCCGGACCCTCGGTCTGTTCTCCTCCATGCGCGGAGCGAAGGCCGCCGCGGAGGAGCTGCGGGGCCGGCTCGACAATCCGATCCTGCTCCAGGGCGAGGAGACGCTCGGGGAGCTGATCAAGACGTTCGCGGCCGACCCCCGGACCTGCCTGTTCGGGACGCTGTCGCTCTGGCAGGGCGTGGATGTGCCCGGTGCCAGCTGCCAGCTGGTGGTCATGGACCGGATTCCGTTCCCCCGGCCCGACGACCCGCTGATGAGCGCGCGCCAGAAGTCGGTCGAGGAGCACGGCGGCAACGGCTTCATGGCCGTCGCGGCCACGCACGCCGCCCTCCTGATGGCCCAGGGCGCGGGCCGTCTCGTACGGGCCACCGGAGACCGGGGTGTCGTCGCCGTGCTGGACCCCCGGCTGGCCACGGCCCGGTACGGGAGCTTCCTGCGGGCCACGCTTCCGGACTTCTGGTACACCACCGACCGCAACCAGGCGCGGCGCTCCCTGGCGGCCATCGACGCCGCCGCCAAGGCGGACGGCACGTAGCCCTCGGGGGCGCAAAGCAGCCCCGGGACCGGCGCAGTGGATCCCGGGGCTGGACGGTGGCGTCGGTCAGACCCGACGCAGGACCGCGACGACCTTGCCGAGGATGGTCGCCTCGTCGCCGGGAATCGGCTGGTAGGCGGAGTTGTGCGGGAGGAGCCAGACATGGCCGTCCTCGCGCTTGAAGCGCTTGACGGTGGCCTCGCCGTCCAGCATCGCGGCGACGATGTCGCCGTTCTCGGCGACGGGCTGACGACGGACCGTGACCCAGTCGCCGTCGCAGATGGCGGCCTCGATCATCGAGTCGCCGACGACCTTGAGGACGAAGAGCTCGCCGTCACCGACGAGCTGGCGGGGGAGTGGGAACACGTCCTCGACCGACTCCTCGGCCAGGATGGGGCCACCGGCCGCGATCCGGCCGACCAGGGGCACGTAGGAGGCGGCGGGCTTGCCCGCGGTGTCCGTCGGCTGCGAGCTGGGCTGGTCGGAACCGCGCACCTCGTACGCCCGGGGGCGGTGCGGGTCGCGGCGGAGAAAGCCCTTGCGCTCCAGGGCCATCAGCTGGTGCGCCACCGACGACGTGCTGGACAGGCCGACCGCCTGGCCGATCTCCCGCATCGACGGCGGGTACCCCCGCCGCTGCACCGAGTCGCGGATGACCTCGATGACCCTCCGCTGCCGGTCCGTGAGCCCCGAGCTGTCGGCGCGGATGCCTGGAGGTCGACCTGGCAGCGAGCGTGCGGGGCGTACGGGCTCCGCCTCCGGGTTCAGGTTTGCTTCATTCATGGCATGCACCGGCTCAAGTCGGCTCTGGGAGCGGTTCTGGGCAGTGATGGTGGCACTGTCTGCGGTGGTGGTCACGTCGGCCCCTCTCGAAATGTTCTCCCTAGCTGGACAACGGTAGTTGCTTTCGAAAGGTTGCGCCAAACACACGTTCGAGTGAAAAATTGCAGATCGTCCCGCGCGGGTATTTCGAGAGGTGTATAGACGATCGGTTTACCGAACGCGGGTTCGGCCCGGCATTCGCTGCTTACGGTACCCTTCCCGGTCGGAACGCCCCTGTCCGGGTCGCCCCAGTGTGGCACCGGAGGGCCCCGCCCCCGTCGGTCGGGCGTCGCGACACGCGGGGCGAGTAAATCCGCCACAACCCAAGATCTAGTGGTTGGATGAGCGTCGCCGCCCAGAAGTTGTGGTCCTCGGTCCGTCGAGGCCCCCGGCATCGCATATGCTGGTGGCTGCTTCACGAGCCCCCGACAGAGCCTGTCCCTGTCGTTCCGGGGCCTCGGTGAGGTGATTCAGTCGTGCCAAGAAGGAGGGTGAGGGAACCATGCACTGCCCCTTCTGCAGGCACCCCGACAGCCGCGTCGTCGACAGCCGCACCACGGACGACGGCACGTCGATCCGCCGGCGCCGTCAGTGCCCCGACTGCTCCCGTCGTTTCACGACGGTGGAGACGGCCTCGCTGATGGTGATCAAGCGCAGCGGGGTGACCGAGCCCTTCAGTCGTACCAAGGTCATCTCCGGCGTGCGCAAGGCGTGCCAGGGGCGGCCGGTCACCGAGGACGCCCTCGCCAAGCTCGGCCAGCGGGTCGAGGAGGCGGTGCGCGCCACCGGAAGCGCCGAGCTGACCACCCACGACGTGGGTCTGGCCATACTCGGCCCGTTGCAGGAGCTCGACCTGGTCGCGTACCTGCGGTTCGCGTCCGTTTACAAAGCGTTCGACACCCTTGAAGACTTCGAGACCGCCATCGTGGAACTGCGCGAGCAGCGGCCTCACCCCGACGAGTGCGGACCCGGTGGGGCCGGTTCGGTCCCCGTGCCCGCCTCCGCCGCCGACTGACCGGACGGCCCGTGTCGTGGTGCTCGCGCACCGCTGCGCGGCCGGTCTGACCGGCGAAGAGACGTAGATACAGATACACAGCACCGTGCCGCGGAATATCGCTGGCACTTCAGGGCGTTTTTGCCCGCATATGGGAGGCGGCATGACAGAGACGGCGAGCAGCTCGGCACGTGGTTCCCGCGCCAAGGGGACCAAGGCCGCCAAGGGCGGCCTGCGTATCGAGCGCATCCACACCACCCCCGGCGTGCACCCTTACGACGAGGTGAGCTGGGAGCGCCGTGACGTCGTCATGACCAACTGGCGCGACGGCTCGGTCAACTTCGAGCAGCGTGGCGTCGAGTTCCCCGACTTCTGGTCGGTGAACGCGGTCAACATCGTCACCAGCAAGTACTTCCGGGGCGCGGTCGGCACCCCGCAGCGCGAGACCGGTCTGAAGCAGCTGATCGACCGGATCGTGAAGACGTACACGAAGGCCGGCGAGGACTTCGACTACTTCTCGTCGCCCGCCGACGCGGAGATCTTCGAGCACGAGCTGACGTACGCCCTCCTGCACCAGATCTTCAGCTTCAACTCCCCGGTGTGGTTCAACGTCGGCACGCCCCAGCCGCAGCAGGTCTCCGCCTGCTTCATCCTGTCCGTCGACGACTCCATGGAGTCGATCCTCGACTGGTACAAGGAAGAGGGCATGATCTTCAAGGGCGGCTCCGGCGCCGGCCTGAACCTCTCCCGCATCCGCTCCTCCAAGGAGCTCCTCTCCTCCGGCGGCAACGCCTCAGGTCCGGTCTCCTTCATGCGCGGCGCCGACGCGTCCGCGGGGACGATCAAGTCGGGCGGCGCCACCCGCCGCGCGGCCAAGATGGTCGTCCTGGACGTGGACCACCCGGACGTCGAGGCCTTCATCGAGACCAAGGTGAAGGAGGAGGAGAAGATCCGCGCCCTGCGCGACGCGGGCTTCGACATGGACCTGGGCGGCGACGACATCACGTCCGTCCAGTACCAGAACGCCAACAACTCCGTCCGCGTGAACGACGAGTTCATGACGGCCGTCGAGAACGGCACGAAGTTCGGCCTGCGCGCCCGCATGAGCGGCGAGGTCATCGAAGAGGTCGACGCCAAGGCGCTCTTCCGCAAGCTGGCCGAGGCCGCGTGGGCCTGCGCCGACCCGGGCATCCAGTACGACGGTGTGATCAACAACTGGCACACCTGCCCCGAGTCCGGCCGCATCACCGCGTCCAACCCCTGCAGCGAGTACATGCACCTGGACAACACGTCCTGCAACCTCGCCTCGCTGAACCTGATGAAGTTCCTCAACGACGACGGCAAGGGCGACCAGTCCTTCGACGCCGAGCGCTTCGCCAAGGTCGTCGAGCTCGTCATCACCGCGATGGACATCTCCATCTGCTTCGCGGACTTCCCGACGCAGAAGATCGGCGAGAACACCCGCGCCTTCCGCCAGCTGGGCATCGGCTACGCCAACCTCGGCGCCCTGCTGATGGCCACCGGCCACGCGTACGACTCGGACGGCGGCCGTACCCTCGCCGCGTCGATCACCTCGCTGATGACCGGTACCGCGTACAAGCGCTCCGCCGAGCTGGCCGCGATCGTCGGCCCGTACGACGGCTACGCCCGCAACGCCGAGTCGCACCAGCGCGTCATGAAGCAGCACGCCGACGCCAACGCCGTCGCGCCGCGCACCGAGGACCTGGACAGCACGATCTGGGCCGCGGCCACCGAGGCCTGGCAGGACGTCCTGCGCCTCGGCGAGAAGAACGGCTTCCGCAACTCCCAGGCGTCGGTCCTCGCGCCGACCGGCACCATCGGTCTCGCGATGTCCTGCGACACCACCGGTGTCGAGCCGGACCTGGCCCTGGTCAAGTTCAAGAAGCTCGTCGGCGGCGGCTCGATGCAGATCGTCAACGGCACCGTCCCGCAGGCCCTGCGCCGCCTGGGTTACCAGGAGGAGCAGATCGAGGCCATCGTCACCCACATCGCCGAGCACGGCGTGGTCGTCGACGCCCCGAGCCTGAAGACCGAGCACTACTCGGTGTTCGACTGCGCCATGGGCGAGCGCTCCATCTCCGCGATGGGCCACGTCCGCATGATGGCCGCGATCCAGCCCTGGATCTCCGGCGCGATCTCGAAGACGGTCAACATGCCGGAGACGGCGACCGTCGAGGAGATCGAGGAGATCTACTTCGAGGCGTGGAAGATGGGCGTCAAGGCGCTCGCGATCTACCGCGACAACTGCAAGGTCGGCCAGCCCCTCTCCGCGAAGAAGAAGGAAGAGGAGAAGGCCGAGGTCACCGAAAAGGCCGAGGAGACCATCCGCGCGGCGGTCGAGAAGGTCATCGAGTACCGCCCGGTCCGCAAGCGCCTCCCGAAGGGCCGTCCGGGGATCACCACCTCCTTCACGGTCGGTGGCGCCGAGGGCTACATGACCGCGAACTCCTACCCGGACGACGGCCTGGGCGAGGTCTTCCTGAAGATGTCGAAGCAGGGCTCGACCCTCGCCGGCATGATGGACGCCTTCTCGATCGCCGTCTCGGTCGGTCTGCAGTACGGCGTCCCGCTGGAGACGTACGTCTCGAAGTTCACGAACATGCGCTTCGAGCCGGCCGGTATGACGGACGACCCGGACGTGCGGATGGCGCAGTCGATCGTCGACTACATCTTCCGCCGCGTGGCGCTCGACTTCCTGCCCTTCGAGACCCGCTCGGCCCTCGGCATCCACTCCGCCGAGGAGCGCCAGCGCCACCTCGACACCGGCTCCTACGAGCCCGTCGAGGAGGAGCTGGACACCGAGTCCCTGGCGCAGTCGGCCCCGCTGGCCGCGGTGCCGACCGCCCCCAAGCCGGTCGCGGTCGCTCCGGTTCCGGCGCCGAAGACGGCGCACAGCAGCGCCGAACTGGTCGAGATGCAGCTCGGTGTCTCCGCGGACGCCCCGCTCTGCTTCTCCTGCGGTACGAAGATGCAGCGCGCCGGCTCCTGCTACATCTGCGAGGGCTGCGGCTCCACCAGCGGCTGCAGCTGACACGGGCGCGGCGATCGCGCGGGACGCGTGGTCCGACGCGGTGATCCGCACGGGTAGCTGACGCACGAAGGGGACCGGCCGAGGGCCGGTCCCCTTCGTCGTGCCGGAACGGGGCGGCGGACGAACGCGGCCGGGTGATCGACTCGCTCGATCCGGTCGACCAGGATTCCGGGCTTCGCCCGCCGGTGCGGGAAGCGGCACAACTGGTGGGGATGTACCTCGCCGAGGACTGACCCGGGCCGCGCCGGGACCGTACGATGGCGCCGTGCTGGTCAAGTGGATTCGCTGCACGGTGACGGACCGACGCGGGTTCGAGCGCGGGCAGCGCAAATGGGCGGGGCTGCCCGGCGAGCCGGGATTCCGGGGGCAGGGCGGCGGCTGGAGCCGGGGCCGGCAGGGGGTCGCGCACGTCTTCACCTTCTGGGAGAGCCGTTCCTTCTACGACTCCTTCATGGCCCGCGCGCACGACCGGCTGGCCGCCGCGCAGAACGGCACGTACACCGATCTGCGGGCCACCCTCTTCGACCACCGCTTCGACGTGAAGACGGGCTTCGAACCGCGATTCACCGACGCCGACGTGGTGCGGGTCGCGCACACCCGGGTCAGGGAAGGGCGCGTGGACCACTTCGCCCTCATGCAGGAGAAGGTGTGGAATCCGGCCATGGCGGGCTCACCCGGCATGGTCCGCGGCCTCTTCGGGGAGGCCCCCGGCCGGGAGTTCCTGGTGCTGTCGATGTGGCGCGCGGCCGCCGAGCACGGCAAGTACCGGCAGGAGCGCGTCGAGCGGCTATCCCTGCGGGCCCAGATCCAGGCCGACGTGGAGGCCCTGACCGGCGACGTCGTCGACCTCGAACCGTCCTGGACGGTGTGACCGTACGATGATCGGCGGGCAGATCGGCGTGCCCGGTCGGCACGCTCGCCGATGGCCGAATAGGGTCGTGGGATGGTTCGACCACGGCGCATCGTCCTTGTCCGGCACGGGGAATCGGAAGGAAACGCCGACGACACGGTGTACGAGCGGGAACCCGATCACGCCCTGCGGCTGACCCGGAACGGCCGCGAGCAGGCCGCTGCGGCCGGCGTCCGGCTGCGCGAGCTCTTCGGGAACGAGACCATCAGCGCGTACGTCTCCCCGTACCGCCGGACCCTGCAGACCTTCAAGGAGCTGGGGCTGGACCCGACACGGGTGCGGATGCGCGAGGAGCCGAGACTGCGCGAGCAGGACTGGGGCAACTGGCAGGACCGGAACGACGTACGGCTCCAGAAGGCCTACCGGGACGCGTACGGCCACTTCTTCTACCGGTTCGCGCAGGGCGAGTCCGGGGCCGACGTGTACGACCGGGTCGGGTCCTTCCTGGAAAGCCTCTACCGCAGCTTCGAGGCCCCGGACCACCCGCAGAACGTCCTGCTCGTGACGCACGGACTCACGATGCGGCTGTTCTGCATGCGCTGGTTCCACTGGTCGGTGGCCGAGTTCGAGGCCCTCTCCAACCCGGGCAACGGCGAATTCCGGACCTTGTTGCTGGGCCCGGACGGCCGGTACCGGATGGACCGCCCCTTTGAACGGTGGACCACGCCCGAGCCCTACGACCTGGACGGCTAGAGTGACGCGCGATGACCTCTGACTCCTCCTCCGAAAGGCGCTACGCACGCGCCATGTCCAGCCTCCGAGGGCTGGCTCTGGGTGACGCCCTGGGCTCCCAGTACTTCGTCCCCGTGAACTACCCGCTGCTCAAGCGGCGCGAGCTACCGGCCGCCGAGACCTGGCAGTGGACCGACGACACCGAGATGGCCTGCTCGGTGGTGGCCGTGCTCGCCGAGCACGGCCGGATCGACCAGGACGCGCTCGCGAGCTCCTTCGCCCACCACCACGACTTCGACCGGGGCTACGGGCCCGCCGTGAACCGGATGCTGCGACTGGTCCGGGAGGGCGAGGACTGGCGCACCCTGGCCGCCGAGCTGTTCAACGGGCAGGGCTCGTGGGGCAACGGCGCCGCCATGCGCATCGCGCCGCTGGGTGCCTGGTACGCCGACGACCCGGAGCAGGCCACGCACCAGGCGGAGATCTCCGCCTACACCACCCACCAGCACCGCGAGGCGGTGTGCGGCGCGATGGCCGTCGCCGCGGCGGCCGCGCTGGCGGCGGCTCCGGGCGGCCCGCCGAAGGCCGCGGACCTGCTGGACGGCGTGATCGCGCTGGTGCCGCGCAGCGCGGTGGGCGCCGGGCTGCGGCGGGCTCGGGACATGCTGGACTATGGCGACGCCACCACGGTCGCCGCCGTCCTGGGCTGCGGGCGCCGTACCAGCGCCCATGACACGGTGCCGTTCGCGCTGTGGTCGGCCGCGCGGGCGCTGGACGACTACGAGCGGGCGTTCTGGACCACCGCGCAGGTGGGCGGCGACGTGGACACGACCTGCGCGATCGTCGGCGGGGTCCTGGGGGCGCGCGGGGAAGCGGTGCTTCCGGCCGCGTGGATCGCGCGTACCGAGGACCTGCCGGGCTGGCTGCCGGAGTCGGCGGGCTAGCTCCGGGTGGGGCGGAACCTCCCGGTGCGCCTGTGTCACGGTCCTGACACAGGGATCGTCGCACCCGGCTGACACCGTACGTCGGCGGCCTACTCTGTCCGCTTCGCAGCCCCCACCGGAACGCCGGGGGCTGCCGACAGGGGAGGGGGGCCAGATGGCGCAGAACGACGGCAGGGCGGACGGGGCGGACGGGGCGGCCGAGGCCGCGGCGGCCGGCAGGGGCGCGGCCGCCGGAAGGGCCGGCCC
>NZ_JBSGQV010000029.1:0-33420 GCF_053606025.1 Streptomyces sp. NPDC055254
TCACTATCTCCCACAACCCGTCCGGAACGATCCATCCCCACCGTCCACTCCCCATGACCCGTACAACTGCCAACTGACCATGTAGGACACGGTCTTAGTGCCCGCTGCGGTCCTCCTCCGGGCCCGGTCGGCGGGCCAGTACCAGCCGCCAGCGGGGGGCACCGGAGGGCAGTCGCCCGAAGTGCTCCAGCGGCAGCGTCCCGACCGTGAGGCCGGCCGCCGTCAGGTCCTCGCGGACCCCGCCCAGCGGGAAGGTCCGGTAGTACATGACGAACGGCGGCCGCCAGAGCGCGTTGCGCACCCGCATCGCCGCGTCGAAGCCCGTCACGGCCCACCAGGCCGGTGAGCCGGGCGGCATCGGCGCGCCGATGGGGAAGGCGAAGACGCCGCCCGGGCGCAGCGCCGAGCGGACCCCGGAGAAGAGGGCCGGGCGCTCGGCGGGGAGGAAGTGCCCGAAGGCGCCGAAGCTCACGGCGAGGTCGTACGAGCCCGCGAGCGCGGCCGGTAGCGCCCGCGCGTCGGCCCGTACGAAGTCCACCTCGGGGCGCGGTCCCGCCCCCGGGGCGGCGGCGGGCCCGTGCGCGCGCCGGGCCTCGGCGAGCATGCCGGTGCTCAGGTCGACCCCCGTCACCCGGTCCCGGCACAGCCGCCGCAGCAGCGGGATCCCGGCGCCGGTGCCGCAGCACACGTCCAGGCCGGCCCCGAAGGAGCCCTCGTGCAGGGCCAGGGCCTCCTCGACGGCGTCGAGCATCCGGTCGGGGGTGCGGAAGGGCGTGTGGTCGAACTTCGGCGCGAGCAGGTCGTAGCCGCGCTCGACGGAGGAGAGGGCCTGCACGGCGAGTTCGCGGACGCTCGGTCCGTGGGTGCTGAACACGCCCCCACCCTAGGGGCGGTCGGCACGGAACCGGAGCGCTTCGCGACCCCCTGCGGGAGGTGGCGCGGTGCGGAACGGCCGCCGCGCCCGGGCTGACGGCCGGGCGCGGGCGCCCGTACGGCCGCCGCGCCCGGACATGGGTGTGCGGCGGCCGCGGTGGCTCCCCCTCCGGGCCACCGCGGCCGCCGTTCCCCCGTTGATCCCCCGTACGTCTTCGGTGGTGCGTGCGCCCTCCGCTTACGGGCGCGGGCCGGACGCGTGGTTGTCCAGCGTCTGGATCTCCTCGTCCGGGGCGTGGCTGTCGAGCGGCTTGTCCAGCGGCATCTCGACCGGCTTGTCCAGCGGCTTGATCTCCACGCCCGAGGCGTGGTTGTCGAGGGGCCGGATGTCGCCCTCGGTCTGCAGGATGTTCTCGTTCGTCGTCATCGAATCTCCTGTTGGATGGGTAGGGCCCGTTCGGCGATTCCCCCGCGGACCGCCGAACGGGTGATCCTCCAACCGACCCCGCGTCCCCCGACGCGCCGGGTCGATGCACCTATCGTGCCGGGTGGCGATAAACGAACGATGAACGCCTCGTTCATCGCCCGCCGAGACGCGGGCGCGGGCCGCGGCGCGGCACGGGCGGGAGCCCGCTCAGGCCGCTACTTCCGAGGCCAGCAGCGCCCGTACCTCGGCCAGTTCGGCCGACCCCAGCTGCTCGAACACCGCCTCCGCGTCCCGCCAGCACGCCCGCGCCCGGTCCCGCTGGCCCAGCCGCCGCAGCGCCTTGCCCAGTACCGTGAGCACGGTCGCGCGCCGCCACTCCCCGCCGATGCCGCGCAGCGCGATGGCCTGTTCGGCGTGCGAGGCGGCCAGTGTGGGCCGGCGCGCGGCCAGGTGGGCCTCGGCGAGCCGGAAGTGGGTCACGCCCTCCCACAGCGGCTGCCGGTTGTCGTGGAACAGTGAGAGCGCCTCGGCGAGCTGCGCCAGGGCCTCCCCGAGTCGGCCGGCCTGGGTCAGCGCGATGCCCAGCGCGTACCGGCCGTTGGCGAGGCGCAGGGTCAGCCCCATCCGGTCGTATATGGCGATGCCCTGCTGCGCGAGGTCGATGGCGCTGGTGAGGCGGCCCAGCTCCACGTGGATGCGCGAGAGGTTGCACAGGGCGCTGGCCTCGCCGATGTTGTTGCCGTCGGCGCGGAAGTTGTCGATGGCCTCGCGCAGGTACCGCTCGCCGTCGGCGTGCCGGCCCTGGTAGAGGGCGATGATGCCGCGGTCGTTGGGTGCCCAGCAGCTCGGCAGCGGGTCGCCGGCCTCCCGGGCCAGCGCCGTGGCCTGGCGGGCCTCGTCGTCGGCCTCGGTGAACCGGCCGGTGAAGAGGTGGACCATGGTGAGGGTGGTACGGGCCCGGCCCTCGGCCCGGGGGTCCTCGGCGGCCTTGGCGGCGTCGCGCAGGGCCATGGCGGCCGATTCGTACTGCTTGGAGTTGGCGCCGGACTCGGCGAGGTCCTTGGCCGCCCACAGCAGGTCGACGGCCCGGCGCAGCACCCGCGCCTCGCCGGTGCGTACGGCGGCCTGCCGTACGCACGCCAGCAGCGGGTCGGCCTCGGCGTACAGCCAGTCCAGGGCGGCGCGCGGGTCGGCGAAGACCAGCCCGGGGTAGTGGGTGTCGGAGAGGTGCGCGGGGAGCCGGTCGCCGGGGCGTTCGAGGGCGTAGACCCCGGAGGCGGTGGCGAGGTAGAAGTCCAGCAGCCGGTCCAGGGCCGCGTCCCGCCCGCCGGGCGGCTGCTCGTCGCGTTCGGCGCAGGCACGCGCGTAGAGGCGTACGAGGTCGTGGAAGCGGTAGCGGCCGGGTGCGGCGGACTCCAGGAGCGAGCAGTCGACCAATGCCTCCAGGAGGTCCTCGGTGTCGTGCTCGGGCAGGTCGAGGACGGCGGCCGCGGCGGAGAGCGAGATGTCCGGGCCGTCGGCGAGGCCGAGGAGGCGGAAGGCGCGCTGCTGGGCGGGCTCCAGCTGGCCGTAGCCGAGTTCGAAGGTGGCTTTGACGGCGAGGTCGCCGGCCTGGAGCTCGTCGAGGCGGCGGCGCTCGTCGGCGAGCTTCGCGGCGAGGACGGAGACGGTCCAGGTGCGGCGGGCGGCGAGGCGGGAGGCGGCGATGCGGATGGCCAGGGGCAGGAAGCCGCAGGCGCCGACCACGTCGAAGGCGGCCTGGCGCTCGGCCCTGACCCGTTCGGCGCCGACGATCCGGGTGAACAGCTGGAGGGCCTCCTCGGGGCTCATCACGTCGAGGTCGACGAGATGGGCCCCGGCGAGGCCCGCCATGCGGACCCGGCTGGTGACGAGGGCGGCGCAGCCGGCCGTGCCGGGCAGCAGCGGGCGCACCTGGGCGGCGTCCCGGGCGTTGTCGAGCAGGACCAGGACCCGCCGCCCGTCGAGGGTGGAGCGGTAGAGCGCGGCGCGGTCGGCGGGGGAGTCGGGGATGGCGGTGTCGGGAGTGCCCAGGGCGCGCAGGAAGGACCCGAGGACGGCCTCCGGCTCGGCGGGGCGGGCCTCGGTGCCCTGGAGGTCGACGTACAGCTGTCCGTCGGGGAAGTGCGGGCGGGCGGCGTGGGCGACGTGGACGGCGAGGGTGGTCTTGCCGACGCCGCCGATGCCCGCGAGCGCCGAGACGGCCATGACCTGGCCGGTGGCGCCGCCCGAGAGGATGGTGCCGAGCTCGTCGACGAAGCTGGCTCGGCCGGTGAAGTCGGGTACCGTCGCGGGCAATTGGGCGGGCCTCACATGGACGGACGCGGCGGCCGGCGGCGGGTCCTCGGCGCGGGCGAGGTCGGTGTCGGCGTTGAGGATGCGCTGCTGGAGCGCGGCGAGCTCGGGGCGGGGGTCGACGCCGAGCTCGTCGGCGAGGAGCCGGCGGGTGTCGGCGTAGACGGCGAGGGCCTCGGCCTGCCGGCCGCTGCGGTAGAGGGCGAGCATCAGCAGCTCGCGCAGGCGCTCGCGCAGGGGGTGCGCGGCGGTGAGCGCGGTGAGCTCGGAGACGGCCTCGGCGTGGTGGCCGACCTCCAGGTCCAGGTCGAGGCGGGTCTCCAGCAGCTGGAGGCGCCATTCCGCGAGCCGGGTGCGTTCGGTCTCGGCGTGCGGCCCGGGGACTCCGGCGAGGGGCTCGCCGTCCCACAGGTCGAGGGCGCGGGCCAGCAGCGTTCGGGCGCGGCTCCGGTCTCCGGCGGCGCGGGCCGCCTCGGCGTCGGCGGCGAGGCCGCGGGCGATCCCGAGGTCGAGGGTGGCGGCGGAGCGCAGGCGGATGGCGTAGCCGCCGGACTCGGTGACGAGCTGCCCCGGGTCGAGGACCTTGCGCAGGCGGGAGGCGTACGTACGGATGGTGGCGAGGGCCTGCTGCGGCGGGTCCTCGCCCCAGATGGCGTCGATGAGTTCGGGCGCGGTGGCGGTGCGGCCGTCGCGGAGCAGCAGCGCGGCCAGCAGCGCGCGCTGCTGGGGTGTGCCGGAGGGCAGTGCCTCGGCGCCGCGCCAGGCGCGGATGGGCCCGAGGACGGCGAAGCGGGAGTCGGCGGCGGGGTCCGGGGGGGCCGGTGCGGGGGCCGCGGGGGCCGGTGCGGGGCCGGGCTTGAGGGCGCGGGTCGGGTCGCGGGTCGGGTCGGGCGCGGGGGTGTGGGCCTCGGCGATGGTCCGGGCTGCTTCGGGGTGGTTCCGCTGGTGCGGGATGGCCGGTATGCCGTCCATCTGTCGTCCCCCCTGCCTTCCGTCGGTGTAAGGGTCAGTCTGCCCTGTGTTGCACGTACACGTCAGCCCGTAACGGACCGAGCGGCTCCCAAGTAGCTGACGGTTCGTCAGATTGCCGCTACCGTAGCCGGTATGGAGACCTTCCCGAAGATCATCTCGGTGGACGACCACACGGTTGAGCCCCCCCATGTCTGGCGGGACCGGCTCCCGTCCAAGTACCGCGACATCGGCCCCCGCGTCGTCCGCGCCCCCTTGAAGGAAATGACCTTCCTCGGCGGCAGGTTCGCACCCGTCATGGGAGCCAAGGGCGACGACGGCCCGATCGGCGACTGGTGGGTGTACGAGGACCTGCACCGCCCCCTCACCCGCCTCGACACCGCGGTCGGGTACGACCGCGACGAGATCACACTGGAAGTCATCACCTACGAGCAGATGCGCCCGGGGTCCTTCTCGGTTCCCGACCGGCTGGCCGACATGGACGTCAACCACGTCCAGTCCGCGCTCTGCTTCCCGACCTTCCCGCGCTTCTGCGGGCAGACCTTCACCGAGGCCGCCGACCGCGAACTCGGACTGCTCGGCGTGCGCGCGTACAACGACTGGATGGTGGAGGAGTGGTGCGGCCCCGAGGCCCGGGGCCGCCTCATTCCCCTCACCCTGGTCCCGCTCTGGGACGCCGAACTGGCGGCGGCGGAGGTCCGCCGCAACGCGGCGCGCGGCGTGCGCGCGGTGGCCTTCTCGGAGATACCCCCGCACCTGGGGCTGCCCTCCGTGCACACGGACTACTGGGACCCGTTCCTGCGGGCGTGCGACGAGACCGGCACGGTCATCGCCATGCACATCGGCTCCTCCTCCCGCATGCCGTCCACCTCGGCGGACGCCCCGCCGGCGGTCGGCTCCACCATCACCTTCGCCAACTGCTGCTTCTCGATGGTCGACTGGCTGATGAGCGGCAAGTTCGAGCGCTTCCCCGGCTTGAGGATCATGTACGCGGAGGGCCAGATCGGCTGGATCCCGTACATCCTGGAGCGCGCGAACGTGGTCTGGGAGGAGAACCGCGGCTGGGGCGGCGTCGCGGACAAGGTGCTGCGCCCGCCGTCGGAGCTCTTCGCGGAGCACGTCTTCGGCTGCTTCTTCGACGACGCCTTCGGCCTGCGGAACCTGGACTCGATCGGCGTCGGCAACGTCCTCTACGAGACGGACTACCCCCACTCGGACTCGACCTGGCCCAGGTCCCGCGAGGTCGGCGAGACCCAGATGGGCCACCTGGCCCCGGATGTGGTGGACCGCATCGTGCGCGGCAACGCGATCGCCTTGCTGGGGCTGACGGCGGAGGGGCTGTGGGCGGGCGCGGGGTCGGGGGCGGGGTCGGGGACGGCGGTGGGTGCCTAGGCCGCACGGTCCGCATCGGCAGCTTCGCCTTGCCGCAGAAACGATATCTCTCTTCGTCGGTCTTGATATCGTTTAAGTGGACCGGGGCAGGTCGCTCCGCCGCCGAGGAGGTTCGTCATGGCCAGAACAGTCATCGACGTGGACGACGCCCTGCTGGCCGAGGCCGCCGAGATCTTCGGTACGAAGACGAAGGTGGCCACGGTGAACGCGGCCCTGCAGGACGTGGTGAACCGGCGCAAGCGGGAAGACTTCTTGTCCTGGCTCGCCGGCGGGGGACTGCCCGACCTGACCGGCCCGATGGTGCCCGCGGGTGAGAGCGACGCCGGTTCCGGTACTGGATCGCGGGCCGGCTCGGCAGCTGTGGCGGAGTCGGAGCACGTTCAGGACAGGGCGGCATGACCGAGCGCTTTTTGATCGACAAATCGGCTCTGGCCCGGTACCCCGAGCCAGCCGTTCACGCCGTCATCCACCCTCTGCACACCGCGGGCGTGCTGGCGGTGTGCGGAGCCGTGGAGTACGAGGTCATGTACAGCGCCCGTTCCAAGGCGGATGCGGAGCGCGTCCGGGCGGGCATGGGCGCCTTCGCCTGGCTCCCGACTCCCGACGAGGCGTGGGATCGGGCCCTGGACGTGCAGAAGCGCCTCATCGAGGCGGGAACCTGGAAAGCGGTGTCCCTACCGGACCTGATCATCGCGGCGACCGCCGAACGCCACGGGGCGACCGTCCTGCACTACGACGGCGACTACGACATGATCGCGGAGGTCACCGGCCAGCCCGTGCGCTGGGTCGTCCCGCGCGGCACCGCCGACTAGGGCCCGCCCGCGGGGCCCCGAGGCCCGGCGGTCAGCGATCCGTCCGTCAGCGGGCCGTCGGGGGCGGCGTGGGCGTGGCGCTCTCGCGCAGGCGGGTCGGCGTCAGCGGGTGCTCGGGGACGAGCGCGGCGGCGATCCGTTGGGCCACGGTCTGGGCCTGGTTGCCCTCGGGGCTCTTGGGGCCCTTCGTCGTCGTGACCGAGATGGACAGCTTCTCGGCCGGCAGGTAGGCCTGCATGGCCGCGTACCCGGAGAACGACGGGTTCTGCAGGATCCAGCCGTTGAGGACGAGGACCCCCAGACCGAAGTGCTCGGACGCGTCGTGCGGCAGGCAGACGGTGGCGGGGCAGCCGGCCGTCGGGCCACCCAGCTCCGCCGTGCCCGGGTCGAGCAGGGTCCGGAACGACTCGGGGGACAGCAGCTCGCCGGTGCCGATGGCGCGGGAGGAGCGGTCCAGGTCGCAGATGTCCGTGGTGAGGACCGCGCCGGGCGCCGTGGTCCAGGACGGGTTCCAGTACGTGGACTCCTCGTAGGTGCCCCGTTCCGAGGTGAAGGCGTGCAGTGCCGGAACGGGTATCTCCGCAGTGGCGCCGTTGGCGGTCCGGTCGAGCCCCAGTGGTCCCATCACGCGCTCGTCGAGCAGGCGCGCCAGGGGGAGGCCGCTGATCTTCTCCAGCGCGGCGCCGAGGAGCTGGAAGTTGGCGTGCGAATAGCTGAAGTTGGTACCCGGTTCGTACCAGAGGGGCTGACGGGCGGCGATGGCGATGACCTCCGCGGGGGTCCACTGCCGGAAGGGCGCGGCCTCAAGGGCGGCGAGGAACTTCGGGTCCGTCACGTAGTCGTGCAGGCCCGAGGTGGAACTGCCCAGCATGCGCAGGGTGATCTCCGACGCATGGGGCGCCTTCGGGAGCCAGCGGGCGAGGGGGTCGTCCAGGCGCGCCTTGCCCTCGTCGACGAGCTGGAGCAGGACGGTCGCCATGTAGGCGATGGCCACGGAGCCGGAGCGGAAACGCATGGCCGGATCGGCCGGAACGCCCGTCATGGACTCCCCGAGGGCAGAGGTGACGACTTCCTTGCCGTCCGAGGAGACCCGGAGGATCACGGAGTTCAGACCGAAGTCCCGCCGGGCCCGCTCCGCGACGGCGACGATCTCCCGCGCCTGCCCCTCGGCGGGCCCGGGGGACGCCACGCACGCCTGCGGAGTCCCGAGGGCAACCACCGGCCCCGTAGCGGTCCCCGCCGGGACCGTCGCGGCAACCAGCCCGGCGATGCAGAGCAGCACCGTACGAGTACGCCTCATCCCCCCAGCATGGAGCGCCGGGCTGCGGGCCGCACTTCGCGGGAGCGGCGGGCGGCGTCCGGGCCCGGCCGCGCCGTCGACCTCCCCTTGCGACCGCCCCCGCCCGCAAGGCATGCTTCGCCGGGGCAAAGCGGGAGGATCATCATGTCGGTGGACAAGCGGACTGCTGTGACAGTGGTGTTGTGTGCTGTCGCGGCGTTGGGGGCTTCCGCCGCCGTCGCGAAGTTGGCGCCGCCGCCCGAGGGGGTGCCGGCCGTACGGGCGAAGGCCGCGCCGACGGGTTCCCCGACGGGTTCGCCGACAGATTCGCTGACGGGTGCGTCGCGATCGCAAGCGCCGAAGCCGCAGCTCTCCGCCCGGCCCGGGACCACGCTGCCGCCGGCGGTCACTCCGCCGCCCGGCGGGCCCGCCGCGTTCACGGGGGCCCTGTTCACGAACGGCCTGGACAGTGATCACTTCTGTACGGCCACGGTCGTCCAGAGCCCCGGCCGGAACCTGATCATCACCGCCGGTCACTGCCTCCTCGACGGGGACCAGAGTGGCGGTACCGCCGTCTTCGCACCTGCGTACGCCAACGGCGTCGCCCCGTACGGCACGTGGAAGATCGAGGAGGCTTTCGAGGACGACCGCTGGGCCGAGGGCACGGACGACGACTACGACCTCGCGTTCGCCCGCCTGGCCCCCGACGCCCAGGGCCGCAGGATCGAGGACGTGACGGGTGCGGCGGTGCTGGACACCACCGGCCGTGCGGCCGAGGAGGTCACCGTCACCGGCTACCCGGCCGACCGCAAGGTCCCCCGTACCTGCACGGCCGTCACGGTCCGCGAGAGTGCGACCCAACAGCGGTTCGACTGCGCGGACTTCCCGGGCGGCACCAGCGGCAGCGCGTGGATCGCCCGCGACGGGAAGATCATCGGCATCCTCACGGGCGGGGACACGGACGACGTCTCGACCAGCACCGTCCTGGGCGAGTACGCGGCCTCGCTCTACGCGAAGGCGACTGCGGGGCGGTAGCCCCGGGTCCCGGCCGGGTGGGTGGTGCCGGGTGGGTGCTGTCGGGCGGCCGGGCCCGGGCCGGATCCGGGAAGGGACGGCCCAGGGGTACTCAGTTCAGCAGGCCCAAGTGGACCGGCTCGGACGGGGCGTTCGCGAGGAGGTCCGGCAGGCGGGGCGGCCAGAGGGGTTCGCCGAGAGTGGCGAGCCGGTCCGTGGAGAGCCACTGCCAGTGGATGCCGGGGTGCTCCAGGACCGGTTCCCGGCGCGGGCCGGTGGTGAGGTAGATGTGCTCGTGCTGGCGGACCGGTACGCCCTGGTGCGTGAAGTCGTGCTCCCAGGTGCACAGCAGCTTCCCCGGCTCCAGGTCGGTCCAACCGGTCTCCTCGCGCAGCTCGCGTCGCACGCATTCCTCAGGGCTCTCGCCGGGGTCTATCCCGCCGCCGGGGGGCAGCCAGTGGATGCCGACCTCGACGTTGTTCTCGCGGAAGAGGAAGACCGATCCGGCGGGGGAGAGGATGACAACGCGGGCGGCGTGACGTGGAGTTCGCATCGGATCAGCGTACGGCGGCGGTCGCGCGGCGCTCGCGCGGCGGTGGGGGGCGCGACGGCGCTGCCGACCCGTCCCGACGGGCCCCGGCTCCCGGGGCTCCGCCCGCGCCCGTTCGCGGGCGGGGGCCGGGTGGCGGGGGCGGGTGGCGGGGCTCCGCCCGGGGGTTGGGGTCGGGACGGTGGCCCGGCCCGTGGGTCGGCTGCGGCCGGGTGTCGGGGCTCCGCCCCGCGCCCCGCGCCTCAAACGCCGGCGAGGCTGATATGGCCCGGCGTCGGCCGGTGCGCAGGCCGGGCGGACGGCCGTCCGGTTGCGGTCGACCCGACGGGCCCACGTCCGCGAGAGCCCGAGCTCGCGTCCGCGTCCGAGCTCGCGTCCTGGCCCGCGTCCGGGCTCGCGTCCTGGCCCGCGTCCGGGCTCGCGTCTGCGTCGGAGCCCGGTCTGAGCCCGCGCCCGGCCCCGAGCCCGCGTCCGAGCCCGCGCCGAGCCCGCGCCGAGCCCGGGCTTGCGTCCGCGTCCGGCCCCGAGGTCGCGTCCGAGCGGGGCTCGTGTCCGAGCCGCAGGCCTCCGTCCGCGTCCGGGCCTGCGTCCGAGCCCGAGCCCGTGTCCGAGCCCAGGCCTCCGCCCGCGTCCGAGCCCGAGCCCGTGTCCGAGCCCGGGCCTCCGCCCGCGTCCGCGTCCGGGCCTGCGTCCGAGCCCGAGCCCGCGTCCGGGGTAGGTCGGGGCTCGGGGCTCGGGCCGGACCGTGGGCCGCCAGGGGCTGGGGCCGCCGTCGGAGTGGGCTTCCTGGGGTGCGGGGTGACCGTCGTGGGCCGGGGTGCCTGTCGGGGTGGGGGGCTGGAGGGCTTGGGTGCGGCGTCTGGTTCGGGGGGTGTTGGTGCATGCCGTGCGTCACAGTCGGGTGGTGGGCGGCGCGCCCTCGGCGTTGCCGGGGCGGGGGCCTGGTGGTGGCCCGCTTGGTGGCCGTGCCGGGGCGGCCACCAGCCGGCCCGGCGTGTGCGTACGGGCAGTACAGGGCGTGGAACGCTTCGGGTGGCGGCGCTCGCTGCGCCGTCTGCGGTGCTCCCGGCGTACGGGCGGAGGCGGTGGCGCGGCACGACCCGGAACCGGAGGGTCCGGGTCCGGTCTGGCGTCGGACGGGACGCGGAACGCCGTGGATCGCCGTTCCTGAAGAGCCGCTCCTGTACGGTCGGTTCAATGAGCAAGCACGCCCGAGCCCGCTCCCGCACGCCCCGCATGTCCCGTACGCCCCGAACGTCCCGGTCGGCCGGGCGTACGGAGCGTCGTTCGTCCCGCCGTGTGGCGCTCGCCGCCACCCTCGGCCTGCTGGCCTTCGGGGTCTCGTGGGCGTACGTCGCGCAGGACGCGGGAGGGATCGCCGGCGCCGCGACCGCCCAGGCAGGTACGGACGTCCGCTCGCCGGGCGCCGACCGCGCCGCGCGCGACGCGAACCGTGGCGCGAAGGGCGACGCGAAGGGAGGCACGGCGGGCGAGGCCCGTCGCGACGCCGGCCGCGTCGCCCCCCGCGACCCCCTCCAGGGTCTGACCGGCATCAGCGAGCAGACGGTCGGCCGGATTCCGGCCGAGTCCCGCCAGCTCATCCTGGTCACGGGCAAGGCCGCCGACTCCTCGGAATCAACCGCCACCCTCTACACCCGTCCGGCCGCCGGCGCCGACTGGGTGCCGGCCGACAGCTGGCCCGCCCGCAACGGAGCCAAGGGCTGGTCCACGGAGCGCACGTACGGGGACCTGACCTCCCCGCAGGGCGTCTTCGCGCTCACGGACGCGGGTGGTCTGCTGCCGAAGCCGCCGGGTACCCGGCTCCCGTACGACAAGGACGCGTCCTTCGTCGCCTCGGGCCGCGGCGTGAACGGCGAGTCCCTGGCGGGTTCCTTCGACTACGTCGTCGCGATCGACTTCAACCGCAGGCCGGGCAGGTCGCCGCTGGATCCGGTCAAGCCGGAGGGTGAGCGCAAGGGTGGCAACATCTGGCTCCACGTGGACCACGACGGTCCCTCCCAGGGTTGCGTCGGCATCCCGAAGGAGGCCATGCGCAAGGTGCTGGAAACCCTCGACCCGGCGGCGAAGCCGGTCATCGTGATGGGCCCGCAGGGCATGTGACACCGGGCCGGACCGTCCGCCTCGGCCCCGTGCCGCCGACAGCTCCGGTCCCGGGCCCGCCGTCCGGCCGCGTGCCGCCGGCTCCGGGCCCACCGCCCGGGGGCTTGCCGTAGCTCTGCCCCCCCGTAGGCCGTCCCCGAACCCGTCACCGCCCTGGATACCCACCAGGCCGCCTGAACCGGCCGATACTCAAAGCGCGGCCGGTGGGCAACTCGCCCGGCAGGCCTCGGCGGGCCATGGCCCCTTGCAGGGGGCCGGGTCGATGGGAGCAGCCCCCCGCGTGACGGTGCGGTCGCACCAGTCGCACACCACCGTCGCGAGGGCGCCCGCGCCCTCAAGGACCCCGACCGCCTCCTCTGCGACTTCGAGCCAGTTGGGTTCCGTGACCGCTACCGGCGCGCTGTCGAGTAGAAGTTTGCTGTTCCAGAGACTGAGACCGGTGATCGTCCGGATCGCACGGACCGCCTCCACCTTCCGGTCACCTGCCTCTGTCAGCAGCACACGGAAACCTGGCTCTTCCACACGCCCTCCCCGGCCACCCCAAGCTGTTCAGGTAGTAAAGCAACTGCATTGGCCGCAGCCCACGCTGACCTCGCCGCTCTGTGCCAACTGCGCGGTGACCGACCCTTGGCCACTACCTGTTCAACATCGCGTCCAGCGGCCCTACCCGGGGCCTGCGGCCGTTGCGCCACCCGGACGCGCCCGAAGGCATCGACCTGCATGGGGAGTGCACGCGCGCTGTTCCGTCTCTCGGCAGCGACAGCCGCACGCTACCGGCGCCCGGGGTCGTCTGCTGGTGTCTCACACTGAGCGGCCGCACGTTCGGGTGACATCCGCTGCACACCACAGCCTGGGCGGTGGCTGCGGCGTTGAGGATGCGAAGTGATCTTGTGCTGCGGCTGGATGCCGCCTGTGGGCAGGGAATTCGTGATGATGACGGAAACGAGCGTCAACGTGTGTGGGTCGCATGTCGCGGTGTTCAATGTGCCGATGGCCGGTCATGTGATGCCGACCCTCGCTGTGGTCCGGGAGCTGGTCGGTCGTGGGCACCGGGTGAGTTACGCGGTGACGGCCGAGTTCGCGGCTCAGGTGCGCGCCGTGGGCGCGGAGCCGGTGGTGTACGAGGTGCCGCCGCAGGGTGAGGCGCCGGAGGACATGGCGCAGGGTGTGACGCGGGTTCTGGGGGTGAACCTGGGTGCGCTGCCCCAGTTGGAGGCCGCGTTCGCCGACCGCCGCCCCGACGTGGTGCTGTACGACGTGTACGCGTGGACGGGCCCGCTGCTGGCCGCGCGCTGGGGCGTACCGGTGGTGCAGCTGGCGCCGACGCACATCCCCTACGAAGGGCTGGTCGAGGAGTTCTTCGGTCTGCGGGATATCGCTGAGATTCCCGGCTTCCCGCAGCTGGCGGCGGCACTGGCAGATTTCGGGGTTCCGGGGGGCGTGCACGCGCTGACACTGGCTCCGCCGCGGTCGATCGCGTTCTTCCCCCGGTCGTTCCAGCGGCGGCCCCGGACGGTACGGGCGGGCCAGGCGCACTGGGTGGGGCCGGCGATCAGCGACCGCTCGTTCCAGGGCCGGTGGCAGGCCCCGCAAGGTGACAGGCCGGTGGTGTACGTATCACTGGGCTCGCAGTTCAACGATCGGCCCGACTTCTACCGGGCGTGCGTGGAGGCGCTGGCCGGTCTGGACCGGCATGTGGTGATGAGCGTGGGGGAGCAGGTTGCGGGGGCGGGCCTCGGCCGGCTGCCGGAGGGCTTCGAGGTGCACGCCAGTGTGCCGCAGATGGACGTGCTGGCGGCGGCCTCGGTGTTCGTCACGCACGGCGGGATGGGCAGTGTCATGGAGGCCTTGGCGCTCGGGGTGCCCATGGTGGTGGTCCCGCAGATGGCCGAACAGCGGGTGAACGCCGGCCAGGTCCAGGACTTGGGGCTGGGAGTGCATCTGCCGCGTGAGCGGGCCACCCCCGGGGCGCTGCGGGAGGCGGTCCTGTCCGTCGTCTCCGACCGGCGGATCGCGGCCGCCGTGGCGGGGATGCGGCAGGAGATCGAGGCGGCCGGTGGCGCGGTGGCCGCCGCCGAGGTCGTCGAGAAGGTTTTGGCCGACCGCGCGATGGTGGGCGGCTGATGGGGACACGTTCCTCCCCGGGCGCCGGACGTATCGCAGTGGTGGTGGCCGCAGCTCTGCTGGCGGGTGCCGCGGCAGGTCCTGGGGCGGCCGCGGTGACGGCAGCCGTCGCGGCTCCAGCGACGGCCGAAGCCGGAGGGGAGGAGGAAGCGGGGCACGCTGGGGTGCGGGTGCGGGAGGTCGCCATCAAGGCGGCGGACGGGACCGGGCTGGCTGCGACGGTCTACGAACCGGCGGGAAAGGGGCCGTTCCCGCTGGTGGTGGTCCCCGGACCGTGGATCATTCTGCCCGCGGACCACAGGACACACGCCGCCCGCTACCGTGCGCTGGCCGCGTCGGGATACGTCGTGGTCTTCTACGACCCGCGAGGTTTCCGGCGCTCCGGCGGTGACGTCGAACTCGCAGGTCCTGCCGATACCTCCGACCTGTCCGAGGTCGTCGACTGGGCGCTGGCTCACACGCAATCCGATCCGGCAAGAGTCGGCGCGCTGGGCGCTTCCTACGGTGCTGGGGTCGCATTGAACGCTGCCGCCCGCGATGCGCGGATCCGGGCGGTGTCGG
This sequence comes from Streptomyces sp. NPDC055254, assembly GCF_053606025.1. Taxonomy (NCBI): domain Bacteria; kingdom Bacillati; phylum Actinomycetota; class Actinomycetes; order Kitasatosporales; family Streptomycetaceae; genus Streptomyces; species Streptomyces sp. NPDC055254. The sequence continues at coordinate 14,436 of NZ_JBSGQV010000029.1, forward strand.
CACTGTCGGGCTGGGCGGACCTCTCGGAGGGTTTCCGCATCAACGGAACACGGGCGGCGAGCGTCGTGCTGTTCCAGCAGCTGTTCGGGCGCATCGACGGGCGTTTCGGCCCGGCGGCGGAGAAGGCGTTTGACCAGGCAGTGTGGAGGGGGCTGGATGAGTCGGAGCCCTGGGTGCGCGAACGTTCCCCGCGCAGCCACGTCACGGCCCTCAACCGCAATCGTACGGCCGTGTTCATGGTGGGCGAGTGGGATGATCCCCTCGTTCCCGCCGGTCAGATGGGCTCCTTCCTGGACCAGCTCGCGGGCCCGCGGCAGTTGCGCATGTACCCGGGAGGTCACGCCACCAGCCACGCCCCGAGCGGCGGGAGCGAGGGCAGAACGCCGGCGTGGGAAGAGGCGGTGGCCTGGCTGGACCGGTATGTGCGCGATCGCGGCGCCGGTCCGGACAGCGCGAAGCCCGTGCACGCCGTCGTGCTGGAACCCCGTACGGGTGGCCCCCTTGAGGAGTATCCGAGCTGGGGCGCACTGACCGAGACGGCCCGGCCGGTGCCACTGGTGGCAGGCCCGGGTGGGGGACGGCTGGTGAGCGGGCTGGTCTCGGCCGCGGAATCCGGACTGTTCCCCGTTGCGGGACAACTCGACGCCGCCGGTATGCCTGCGTCGACCCTGTGGCCTCTGCTGGTTCCGGGAACGGCCGCCTCCTGGACCGGTCATTCCCTCGATCGGACCCTGGCGTTGCGAGGCAGCGCCGTAGTCGAGGGCGTGCTGGTACCCGCCGCCGCTGACGGCACCGTCATCGGCCATCTCTACGATCTCGGCCCGTCGGGGACGGCGCGGCTGCTGGCGCACGCCCCGTACACCTTTCGGAGCCAGACACCGGGGAAGGAGCATCCCGTCTCGCTACGGCTGCCGGCCACCGCATGGGACGTGCCCGCCGGGCACCGCCTGGCCGTCGTCTTCGACACGGTCGACCACCGCTACGTCAGTGAGAATCCAGCAGGCGCGGTGATGACGATCGTGCCGACGTCGCTGCACCTGACCGCCCCGCTCACCGCGGTACGCAGGAGGTGAGGACGTCCCCGCCCGCCGGGTCGACCCTGCGGGAGGGGCGGCCGACCGGGAAGTTCGTTCGGGGCGGTCGCGGCAGCAACCCTGCCGCGGCCGCCCCGGCGGCGAGCAGCACGGCCGCCCACAGGACGGCGATCAGCCCCTGCGTGTAGCCGGCGGGGCCCGAGGCCGAGCCGTGCGCGGTGAACAGGGCTGTCGTGGCGGCCACTCCGGCCACCGCCCCGGCCTTCCGTACCGAGGCGTTGATCCCGGAGGCGGCCGCCAGCGCGCCGGGTGGGGCGTGGTCGAGGAGGGCCTGAGGGGAGGCGGTGAAGAACAGGGCCATCCCGGCGCCGCCGGCCACCAGACCTGGCAGCTGGAGCAGATAGCCGGTGGCGGGGGTGAGCGTGAGGGCGAACCACAGGGAGCTCGCCCCGGTCAGTACACATCCGCCGACCAGAACCGGTCGCGCACCGGTACGGCTCATGACGAGACCGGCCAGCGGAGCGGCCAGCACGGGCATCGCCGTCCACGGCAGGATCCGCAACGCCGCGTCCCAGGGACTGTGGCCCTGGACCTGCTGCGGGAACTGCACCAGGTGAAAGACGGTCCCGAACACCGCGGCGTGCAGCAGAAACCCGCAGACGTGCACCCCTGCCACACTCCGCCCGGCCGACCAGCGCCGGCTCTTGCCCGCCCCCTGCGCGCCGGCCCTGCGGTAGCGGTAGGCCCAGCCGGCGGCGCAGCCCAGGACCGCTGCGACCGTGAGAGCGGTAGCGGCAGTGCCGGCTGCCGGTGGAAAGCTGACGTCCCGGGCGGAGGTGAGGAGAAAGGCGGCCAACGCCAGCACGGTCCCTGCCGCCAGCAGCGGCGGCCACCTGAGTCGGCGGACATCCGCGCGTTGTTCTCGCAGGCAGATGGGCACGGCCAGCGCGAGGGCGCAGCCGAGAGGGACGTTGATCCAAAAGACGTCCCGCCAGCTACCCCAGGCCAGCGCTGCCCCGCCCGCGAGAGGACCGACGGCCACCGCGAACCCCCCGATCGCACCCCACACTCCCAGGAGCACCGACCGGCGGCGCGCGGGAAGACAGGCCACAACCAGGGTGAGGCTGAGCGGCGTGATCGCCGCAGCCCCGATTCCCTGCACCGCCCGGGCCGCGATCAGAAACCCCATGCCGGGCGCGCAGCCGGCCGCCGCGGAACCTGCGGTGAACACCAGCAGCGCGGCGGTGAACACCCGGCGCTGCCCGAACCGGCCGCCGAACAAAGCCATGCACGGCGGTAGGACGGCTACCGGGATGAGGTAGGCGTTGATCAGCCAGCTCAACGCGCTCTCGCCGGGATGGAAGCCGGCGCGGATCGCAGGCAGTGCGCTCAGGAGCACCAGATGGTCGAGCCCGCACAGAAACACGGCAAGCCCCGTCACGGCGCACGCCGCCCACGCCGGGCGCTCCCTCACGAGGCGGCAGCCGGTACCAGGGGCTCCCTGCCTTGCGGCCCGCGCTCGCCGCCGGGCGCATGGCGGTGCAGCACCACGTGGCTCCCGCAAGGGGAGGGAACGAAGCAGGCGCCTGGCTCGCCACCGACATGCCGAGCCGCCTGACGGGCGTCAGCGAATACCCCGTCCCCGCCGATCGGAGTCGAGCTCTCCCCCAGGTGACGGCGAGCTGCCTCCTCCACGGCCACCATGACCCGGCGCACATACATCAGATATCCCTCGGCGTTGGGATGGAACGCGTCCTCGCAGTACAGGCGAGCGGGATGCTGCCGCAACACGTCCATCGACAGCGACACCACCATCGCGCCTGCCGACAGCGCGGCTTCGGCCTGCCTGCGCGCCAGCAGCCGCGACCTGAAACCCGCCAAACTTCGCACCCCGTGCCGCAGCGCCGGGGCCGCCCCGATGTCGGCACCCGACCCCACCACCACCTGCCACCCCGCCGCTCGCAGCTCCTGCACGTAACGGCCCAGCCGCGCTGCTGGCCGGCGCAGCCCGAGTGGCAGCATCACATCGTTCCCCCCGACCAGAATCAGCGCCACACCGCGCTCCGCGCGAGAGGTCACCGCCGCCACCTGGCGTGCCATCCCCGCCGTCGTCACCCCCGCACGAGCCGACACCGTGACTTCCACCGCACAGCCCAGTCGTGACACCAGAGCTTGGGCCAGCCGGAAGCCGTTCGTCTCACACCGGCCGAGCACCCCCACCGTCACGGCGGACGAGTCACCCAGCAACACCAGCGGGACCACCCTCGCCTCTGAGGGACCGTAGCGACCCTCCGGCGAAGGAACCTCACGCCCGTCCCACAACGCACCCCGCACCACCAACGGCGCATACGCCCTCACCGCCATCCTTACCAGACGACGCCACAGCGACTTCCCTCCCCGCCCACCACCAGGCACGACAACAACACCCCATTCGAACAAGTGAAGACACCGACCGGGCTGCCACAACCCGCCGCATGAACGTGGCCTACGAAGCGGCCACCGCAGACCGATAAACGATCAAGAAGCCGCGGGGAAACGCGCCCCGCCCCCAGCCGGAGGCATCTCCGTCCCCGACACCGCGAAGAAAGCCCGCCATGCCGACTGGCCGTCCTGGCGCACCTTCGCCGCGGCTCAGGCGGCGGGTGCCGCGCCGTCGACCGAGGCGTCGTGGCAGCTTCGGGAGAACAGGGCCGTCCGTCGTGCCGGTCCGACCCCTTGCCTGACGCTGCGTCAGATACGACGATGGCCCGGCACAGCGAAAGCACCGACAGCACCGACAGCACCCACAGCGTCGGTGTCACCGGTGACACCGACGCCGCCCGTGTCAACCGCGTCACGCGTGTCACCGATGTCACCGGAGTGACGGTTCGGCAGACGAAGGCGAGGCGGGTCCCGCATGGCGCGCGTGTTTCCGGAAGGTCGGCTGGTCTACGGGATGCAGCTCCCGGTCCAGTCGCAGAGCACCCTCTACGCCGAGCCCTGGGAGGCGTCGGCCACCCCCGCCGATCTCGCCGGGGTCGCCCGGGCCGCCGACCGGGCCGGCTTCGGGTATCTGGCCGGCTGCGACCACGTGGCCATCCCCCGGCGCCTCGCCGGCCCCATGAGCACCGTCTGGTACGACCCGGTGGCCACCCTGTCCTTCCTGGCCGGGATCACCGAGCGGGTCCGGCTGCTGAGCCACGTAGCGATCCTCGGCCTGCGGCACCCGCTGATCAGCGCCAAGCAGTACGCCACCCTCGACCACCTCTCCGGCGGCCGGCTGATCCTCGGTGTCGGCGCCGGGCACGTCCAGGAGGAGTTCGAGGTCCTCGGCGTGGACTTCGCGCGCCGGGGCGCCCTCCTCGACGAGACCCTCGACGCCCTGCGGGCGGCGCTCGGGCCCGAGGAGTACCCGGAGTTCGAGGGGAAGCTGTTCTCCTTCAAGGACCTCGGCCAGCTGCCCCGACCGGCCCAGGAACGCGTCCCCGTCTGGGTCGGCGGCTCCTCCGCCCCCGCCGTGCGCCGCGCGGCCCTGCGCGGGGACGGTTGGCTCCCGCAGGGCGACCCGCGCCACGAGCTGCCCGGGCGGATCGCCCGGATCCGGGAGCTCCGGGCGGCGGCCGGGATCGAGGACCCGATCGAGTTCGGCGCGATCACCGAGGCCCTGTACGTGGGTGAGCCCGGCTGGGACACCGGCCGCCGCACCCTCACCGGCAAGGCGGAGGTGCTCGCCGAGTCGCTGCGCGAGTACCGGGCGCTGGGCGTCGACCAGATCCAGGTCCGCTTCCGCAGCCGCGACCGGGGCGAGCTCGTCGATCAGATCACCGCGTTCGGGGCCGAGGTGGCCCCCCTCCTCAACGACTGACCACTGCGACTGAGGACTGACGACTGACGACAGACGACTGACCACTGGCGACTTACGACTGGCGACTAGGAGCACACCCATGGGCAAGTTGGACGGACGCGTCGTCGTCATCACCGGCGCGGCACGCGGGCAGGGAGAGCAGGAGGCCCGGCTGTTCGCCGCCGAGGGGGCCAAGGTGCTCCTCGGGGACGTGCTCGACGAGCAGGGCGCGGCCGTGGCCAAGGAGATAGGAGAGGACCGGGCCCGCTACGTACGGCTGGACGTGAGCCGCGAGGAGGACTGGGCGGCGGCGGTCGCGGCCGCGAAGGAGGCCTTCGGCCGGATCGACGGGCTCGTCAACAACGCCGGCATCCTGCGCTTCAACGAGCTGACCTCGACCCCGCTGGAGGAGTTCCAGCAGGTGGTCCAGGTCAATCAGGTGGGGGCCTTCCTCGGCATCAAGACCGTGGCCCCCGAGATCGGGGCGGCGGGCGGCGGCACGATCGTCAACACCTCCTCGTACACCGGCTTGACGGGCATGGCCTACGTGGGCACGTACGCCGCCACCAAGGCCGCGATCCTGGGCCTGACCCGGGTCGCCGCGCTGGAGCTGGCGGCCCGGGGCATCCGGGTCAACGCGATGTGCCCGGGGGCCGTGGACACCCCCATGGCCAATCCCGGGCTGCTGGATCCGGCCGGGACGACCGACGAGGCGGGGGAGGCGATGGCGGACCTGTACCGGCGGGTCGTGCCGATGGGGCGGGTCGGGCGGCCCGAGGAGGTCGCCCGGCTGGCCCTCTTCCTGACCAGTGAGGACTCCTCGTACATCACCGGCCAGCCGTTCGTCATCGACGGCGGCTGGATGGCTGGCGTCAGCATCCTCTAGCCGTCCCCGCGAGCCGCCCCGGCGCCCGTATCTGATGGAGCGTCAGGTATTGACGCTCGCGCCCTCGCGATGGAACAGTCGGGACATCTGATCTGACGCAACGTCAGAAACCAAAGGACGGTGAACCCCCTTGGAATTCGGGCTCTTTGTGCAGGGATACGTGGCTGAGGCGCGATCCAAGGTAGACCCCGAGGCGGAGCACAAGGCGCTGATCGAGGAGACCGAGTACGTCATCCAGGCCGACAAGTGCGGCTTCAAGTACGCCTGGGCCTCCGAGCACCACTTCCTGGAGGAGTACTCGCACCTCTCGGCGAACGAGGTCTTCCTCGGGTACCTCGCCCACGCCACCGAGCGCATCCACCTCGGCTCCGGCATCTTCAACCCCCTCGCCCAGGTGAACCACCCGGTGAAGGTGGCCGAGAAGGTCGCCATGCTCGACCACCTCTCCAAGGGGCGCTTCGAGTTCGGTACGGGCCGGGGCGCGGGCAGTCACGAGATCCTCGGCTTCCTCCCGGGCATCGAGGACATGAACCACACCAAGGAGATCTGGGAGGAGACCATCGCGGAGTTCCCCAAGATGTTCCTCCAGGAGGAGTACGAGGGGTTCCAGGGCAAGCACTGGTCGCTGCCGCCGCGGAAGATCTTCCCCAAGCCGTACGGCAAGGCCCACCCGGCCATGTGGTACGCGGCCGGGTCGCCCTCCTCGTACGCGATGGCGGCGAGGAAGGGGCTGGGCGTGCTGGGTTTCAGCGTGCAGAAGGTCTCCGACATGGAGTGGGTGCTGGAGCAGTACAAGACGGCGATCCAGGAGGCGAAGGCGATCGGGGCGTTCGTCAACGACAACGTCATGGTCACCTCGACGGCCATCGTCGCCGAGACCCACGACAAGGCCGTCGAGATCGCCGTCAACGCCGGGATGAACCGATTCCAGTCGCTGGTCTTCCGGTACCACGACACCTTCCCGCGGCCTGAGGCGATCCCGCAGTGGCCCGAGCTGCTGCCGGAGTACAACGCGGAGATCATCGAGCTGCTGATCGCGGAGGAGCTGATGATCTGCGGTGACCCGTCGGAGGTCCTCGCGCAGTGCAAGCGCTGGGAGCAGGCGGGCGCGGACCAGCTGTCCTTCGGCCTGCCGACGGGGGTGTCGTACGAGGACACGATGACCACCATCAAGCTCCTCGGCGAGCACGTGATCCCGAAGATCGACACGGACCCGATCCACCGCACCACCCGCTTCCGCGAAGCCTCCTGACCCCGCGTCCCACACCGCGCCCCGGGCCCGGGCCCGGGCCCACCGCCCCCGGACCCCGAGTCGCCCCGGGGCCCGGCCCACCGACCCCGGGCCTTCGGCCCACCGACCCCGGGCCTTCGGCCCACCGACCCGGACCCGGAGTGGCTCCGGACCTCACGGCCCGAGCCCCCCGGGACCCCGGACCACGACTCGCACCTCGACCCGGTCCGCGGACCAGGCCCGGACCCCGGCCCGGACCTCAGGCCCGGACCCCGGCCCCGTGCCCGCAACGGGCCCGGACCCCGGCCCAGGGGCTGCTCCGGGCCGGACAGGACCCGGAGCCCGGCTCGGAGCTCGGACCCCGGACCCCGGATCCGGAACGGACCTCGGGCCCCGGACCCGCAACCGGGTCCGGACCTCCCGGCGGCGCACGGCTCGGACCCCGTCCAGGCCCGTGGGGACGGGGGGTGGACCGGGGGTCCGGCTCGAACGGGTAGGCCGGCGAGGCTGCACAGGCTCCCCGGACGGGGGCGGCGTCTTCCCGGACCGCCGCCTACGTACGGGGCGGGGTTCGGGGGCGTCGCCCCGGGACCCGGAGGCGACGGCCGGAGCGGGTACGGCAGCGGCCTGCCGTACCCGCTCCGGCCGGACGCAGGCCGCCTCGCCCCGCACCGGCGGGACCGGGCACCCCCCGCCCCGGCCCAGCGGGACCGGTACGAACGCAAGCCGCCCCCCGCGCCTGCGGGACCGGCCCCGCACACCGCCCGGCTCGACGCGAGTCGCCCCGCACCCCCCGCCCCGGCCCAGCGGGACCGGTACGAACGCAAGCCGGCCCCCCCGCGCCAGCGGGACCGGCCCCGCACAGCACCCGGCCCGACGCGAGTCGACCCGCACCCCCGACCCGGCCCTGCGGGACCGGCCCCGCACACCGCCCCCGCCCGACGCAGTCGACCCGCACCGCGCAACCCGCTCCCGCGCCAGCGGGACCACTACGAACGCAAGCCGGCCCCCGCGCCAGCGGGACCGGTACGAACGCAAGCCGGCCCCCCGCGCCAGCGGGACCGGCCCCGCACAGCACCCGGCCCGACGCGAGTCGACCCGCACCCCCGACCCGGTCCTGCGGGACCGGCCCCTCACACCGCCCCGCCCGACGCGAGTCGACCCGCACCGCGCAACCCGCTCCCGCGCCAGCGGGACCGGTACGAACGCATCCAGGCCCCCGCGCCAGCGGGACCGGCCCCGTACACCGCCCGGCCCGACGCCAGTCGATCCGCGCACCGACACCGCCCGGCCCGACGCGAGTCGACCGGGCAGGAGGGGAACCGCCATGCTCGACCACCTCATTCGCGGAGCGACCGTCGTGGACGGCACGGGCGCCCCCGCGTACACCGCCGACATCGGCCTCCGCGACGGCCGGATCGCCGTCATCGCCCCGCCCGGAACCGTCACCGAGGCGGCCCGTACCGGCGAGGACGCCACCGGCCTCGTCCTGACCCCCGGGTTCATCGACCCCCACACGCACTACGACGCCCAGCTCTTCTGGGACCCGTACGCCACCCCGTCCATGAACCACGGCGTCACCACCGTCGCCGGCGGCAACTGCGGCTTCACGCTCGCCCCCCTCCATCCCGACCGCCCCGAGGACGCCGACTACACGCGCCGCATGATGAGCAAGGTCGAGGGCATGGCCCTCAAGGCCCTGGAGGAAGGCGTCGACTGGACCTGGTCCACCTTCGGCGAGTACCTCGACGCCCTCGACGGCCGCATCGCCGTCAACGCCGGCTTCATGGTCGGCCACTGCGCCCTGCGCCGCCACGTCATGGGCGAGGACGCCGTCGGCGGGCAGCCCACCCCCGAGCAGCTCCAGCAGATGCTCGACCTCTTCCACGAGGCCATGGACGCCGGCGCCTGGGGCCTGTCCACCACCCAGTCCTCCACCCACACCGACGGTGCCGGCGCCCCCGTCGCCTCCCGCCACGCCGGCCCGGCCGAACTCCTCGCCCTGTCCCGCGCCGTCGCCGAGCACGAGGGCACGCAGCTGGAGGCGATCGTCGCGGGCTGCCTCGACCAGTTCTCCGACGAGGAGATCGACCTCTTCGTCGGCATGAGCGTCGCCGCGGGCCGCCCCCTCAACTGGAACGTCCTCACCATCGACGCCTCCGTCCCCGAACGCGTCCCGCGCCAGCTGGTCCCCAGCGAGCGGGCCCGCAGGGCCGGCGGCCGGATCGTGGCGCTGACGATGCCGATCCTCACCCCCATGAACATGTCGCTGGGGACCTTCTGCGCGCTCAACCTCATCCCCGGCTGGGGCGAGGTCCTCGGCCTCCCCGTCCCCGAGCGGATCGCCAGGCTCCGCGACGCGGACGTCCGCGCCGAGTTGCTGCGCCGCGCCGGCGGCAAGGAGGCCGGGGTCTTCCGCCGCCTCGCGAACTTCGGGCGCTACGTCATCGGTGACACGTACAGCAAGGAGAACGAGGGCCTGTCCGGCCGCGTCGTGAACGACATCGCCGCCGAGCGCGGCCAGGACCCCTTCCACTGCCTGGTGGAGATCTGCGCCAACGACGACCTGCGTACGGTCCTGTGGCCGATGCCCACCGACAACGACCCGGCCAGCTGGGCGCTGCGCCGGGAGACCTGGCAGCACGAGGACGTCATGCTGGGCGGCTCCGACGCGGGCGCGCACCTGGACCGGATGTGCGGGGCCCCGTACACGACGCGGTTCCTCGGCGACTGCCTGCGCGGCCGCAAGCTGGTGCCGCTGGAGCAGGCCGTACGGATGCTCACCGACGACCCGGCCCAGCTGTTCGGGCTGCGCGAGCGCGGCCGGATCGCCGAGGGCTTCCACGCGGACCTGGTGCTCTTCGATCCGGAGCGGATCGAGGCGGGCCCGGCGACGCTGGTCCACGACCTGCCCGGCGCCAGCCCCCGGCTGGACGCGCGGGCCGTCGGCATCGTCTCGGTACGGGTCAACGGCGTGGAGACCATCCGCGACGACGAGGTGACGGGCGCCGTACCGGGCATCGTGCTCCGGTCCGGCCGGGACACGAGGACGGTGAGCACGCGATGACGGACGCGCGGAGCACGCAGCGGCTCTACATCGGCGGCGAGTGGGTGGAGCCCGCGGGCGGGCACTACGAGGTGGTCAACCCGGCGGACGAGTCGGTGGTCGGGCTGGCGCCGGAGGCCTCACGCGGCCAGGTCGAGGACGCGGCCCGCGCCGCCGCCGAGGCCTTCGGGAGCTGGTCGCGCACGACGCCCGAGGCGCGGGCGGCGATCCTGGACCGGGCCGCCGACATCATCCAGCGGGAGTACGAGCCGTGGTCCGCGCTGGCGCGGGCGGAGACGGGCGCGCCGACCGGGATCGCGCGCGGCATGCAGGTAGGGGTCGGGGTGGCCCGCTTCCGGCGCTACGCGAAGGGCGCCCTGGAACCGGTGGAGCGCGGTCTTCCGCCGCAGGTGACCGACGCCGGCCCGATGGGGCGGGCGAGTGTCCTGGGCGCGCTGGAGGTGCGCCAGCCGGTCGGCGTGGTCGCCTGCGTCACCTCGTACAACAACCCCTGGGCGAACCCGGCGGGCAAGGTCGCCCCGGCCCTGGCCATGGGCAACACGGTGGTGGTCAAGCCCGCCCCGCAGGACCCGCTGTCGGTGTTCAGGATGGCGCGGGCGCTCGCGGAGGCGGGGGTGCCGGCGGGCGTGGTGAACGTCGTCGGCGGGCAGTCGGTGGAGGTCGGCGAGGCCGCCGTGGACTCCCCGTACGTGGACATGGTGTCCTTCACCGGTTCCACGGGCGTCGGGCAGCGCATCGCGGAGGTCTGCGGCCGGACGATGAAGCGCCAGCTCATGGAGCTGGGCGGGAAGGGCGCCGCGATCGTCCTGGACGACGCCGACCTGGACGCGGCGGTGATGGGCATCGGGACGACCTTCTCCTTCTACTCCGGCCAGATCTGCACCGCCCCGACCCGGGTGATCGTGCACCGGGCGGTCCACGACCGACTGATCGAGAAGCTGACCGGCTACCTCGCCTTCATGCGGGTCGGCGATCCGGCGGCACGCGGCACCGTGGTGGGTCCGGTGATCTCGGCGGCGCACCGGGACCGGGTGGAGTCGTACATCGAGCTGGGGAGGAAGGAGGGCGCGCGGATCGCGTACGGCGGTGAGCGCCCGGTGGTCGGCGACGGCCGGGGCTTCTACGTGGCTCCCACGCTGCTGGTGGACTGCACGAACGACATGCGGGTGGTGCGGGAGGAGATCTTCGGGCCGGTGGTCGTGGTCGTCCCCTTCGACGGGGACGAGGACGAGGCGGTGGCCCTCGCCAACGACAACGACTACGGGCTGATCAGCTACGTGTGGTCCGGGGACCCGGCACGCGCCTTCCGCGTGGCGCGGCGCCTGCGGGCGGGCGGGGTGGGGGTCAACACCGTCGGCCGGAACATGGAGGCCCCGTTCGGCGGCTTCAAGCGGTCCGGCGTCGGCCGCGACGTGGGCTCGTACGCCCTGCACGCGTACAGCGAGACGCAGTCGATCGTCTGGGCCGCCTGACCCCCGGTGCGGGTGTCCGGGCGGGGTCAGGGCGCGGGCGCGTCCAGTGAGAAGGCGGCCTCGCCGCGGACGCGGCCGTTGACCTGGAGTTGCACCAGGTGCTCGCCGGAGTGGTAGCGGCGGGTGGTGATCGGTTTGAAGGAGTGCCGCTTGGTGCCGGTGAGGGTCTCGCCCGGGGCGAGGGCGCGGGTGACGAGTTTGAAGACCTTGGGGGTGCGGGTGCCGTTGGCCTTGGTGTGGTGCACGACGTAGTCGATCACCAGCTCGGCCGGGAGGGGCCCGGTGTTGGTGACCGCGTAGTCGAAGACGAGGTACTCGCCGACGGCGACCCGGGCGGCGCCGACGACGACCGGTCCCCGCACGGTGACCGGTACGTCCGGGGAGTGGCCGAGCAGGGTCAGTGCCTCGGGCCGGCCGGCCTTGACCAGGGTGCGCAGGCCGTGCCGTACGACGCGGTCCGTCGTGTCCGCGGGGGCGGCCAGCCAGCGGGCCGCGGTCTCGACCGCGAGGTCGGGATGGTCGCGGCTGATGTCGTTGAGGTGGTTGGAGACGGAGCGGCGGACGTATTCGGACGCGTCGCGGTGGAGGGCGTCCAGCACCGGCAGGGCCGGGCGCGGGTCGGCGACGAAGGCGGGCAGCCGCGGGGCCCACGGCAGCCGGGGCCGGGTGCCCTCGCTGGCCAGGCGGCGTACGTGCGGGTCCGGGTCGGCCGTCCACTCCCGTACGACGGCCAGGGCGCGGGCCGGGTCGGCGCGCAGGAAGGGCCGTACGGCGGATTCCGCGGTCAGCCGGGGGGTGAGGTCGTGCAGCAGGGCCAGACCGGGCTCGAACACCGCCAGGCCGCGGACGGCGACGGCCTCGTCGACGGGGAAGGTCATCCACCCCGTGAACGCGGGATCGGCGAGTGCGGTGCGCACGACGGATTCGAATCCGGGCCAGTCGGCGGGGAGGTCGGCGAGCACCGCGTCGCGGACGGCGGCGACGCGGCCGCTGAACGTCAGTCCGTCGAGTGCGTCGGCGACGGCCCGCAGGGCCGGGGAGGACCGGCGGCCGCCCGCGCGGGCGAGCAGCCGGGCCAGGGTGGTGACGGTGTCCGCGCTGAGGAGCTCATCGGCCGTGGGCATGGGGCCAGTCTCGCGGATGTGCGGGCCCCGCAGGCGCTCGGGCCGGCGTTACCAGCGGTCACCGCAAAGTCACGAAGGAAACTTTGGAACCACACAAAACGGACATGGCTACGGTTTCCGTATGGCGAAAGAGCGCGTCCCGCGCCTGCGCAATCGTGGACCCATGCGCACATGAACCTTGTATTACGAGATCGTGAACGGGTCCACTCTCGGAATTCAAAGGCCTTCGCAGGCTCGCGCTTGCGGACTCAAGTCCTCCAGATGTGGAAAGCGCAGCGTCTAACGTCCTGACCCATGACACAGCTGGACGTTCGGCCTCAGGCCGGAGACACGGTAAGCGGCGTCGCCGAAGGCGATGTTCGCGGCAAGGGCCTCAACAAGGGGTCCGTCGGCCTGGTGGGAAGCGCCGTCATCGGCATCTCGACCGTCGCCCCCGTCTACTGCCTCACCTCGACCCTGGGCTCCACCGCCGGCGAGGTCGGGATGCAGATGCCGGCCGTCTTCCTCGCCGGTTTCCTGCCGATGCTCCTGGTCGCCTTCGCCTACCGCGAGCTCAACAAGGCCATGCCGGACTGCGGCACCTCCTTCACCTGGACCGTCAAGGCCTTCGGCCCGCGGATCGGCTGGATGTGCGGCTGGGGCCTGGTGATCGCCACGATCATCGTGCTCTCCAACCTGGCCGGCGTCGCCACCTCCTACTTCTGGCTGCTGGCCGGCGAGATCACGAACAACCCGTCGATCGCGGCCCTGGACGACAACAAGCTCGTCCACATCGGCACCTGCCTGACCCTCATCGCCGTCGCGACGGCCATCAGCTACCGCGGCATGACCGCCACCAAGGGCGTCCAGTACGCACTGGTCGGCCTCCAGCTCGTCGTCCTCGCGATCTTCATCGCGATGGCCTTCCAGAAGGCCTCCGCCTGCGCCTTCGACACCGGCCTGGACTTCTCCTGGTCCTGGATGAACCCCTTCGCGGTCGAGTCCATGGCGGCCTTCACCGCCGGGCTCTCGCTCTCGATCTTCATGTACTGGGGCTGGGACGCCTGCCTGGCCACCAACGAGGAGACCACCGGCTCCACCAAGACCCCGGGCCGCGCCTCGCTCATCGCGATGGTCGTCCTGGTCGGCTCCTACCTGGCCACCGGCGTCGCCGCCCAGATGGCCGTCGGCTCCGGCGGCGAGGGCCTCGGCCTGGCCAACGAGGAGACCTCGGACAACGTCTTCGCCGCGCTGGCCGGACCGGTCATGGGCCCCGCGCTCGGCATCCTGCTCTTCGTCGCCGTGCTCGCCTCGGCCGCCGCGTCCCTGCAGACCACCTTCATCCCGGTGGCCCGCACGGTCCTCGCCATGTCGACGTACGAGGCCCTGCCGCCCGCCTACGCCAAGGTCCACCCCCGGTTCAAGACCCCGGGCCGCGCCACGATCATGGCCGGCGTCGCCACCGGTGCCTTCTACACGGTCATGACCCTGGTCAGCGAGAACGTCCTCACCGACACGATCTTCGCGCTCGGCCTGATGATCTGCTTCTACTACTCGCTGACGGCCTTCGCCTGCGCCTGGTACTTCCGCTCCGAACTGCGCCGCTCCACCCGCGACCTGTTCTTCAAGGGCGTCTTCCCGGTGCTGGGCGGCCTGCTGCTGGCCGCGGTCTTCTGCAAGACCCTCATCGACATGTGGGACCCGGCCTACGGCTCCGGCTCCACCGTCCTCGGCGTCGGCAGCGTCTTCATCATCGGAGTCGGCCTGCTGGCCCTCGGCCTGGTCATCATGTTCGTCACCGAACGCCGCAGCCCGGCCTTCTTCCGCGGTGAGGTCCTGACGAAGTCCACCCCGGCCCTTGTGGTCGAGGACTGACCCAGGACGGACCCCGCGGGACCGATCCTCCGCAGGACCGATCCCGCAGGGGCCGCCCCCGCGGTGCCCGCCTCACCCCGCCCCACCTGTTGTGTCATCTTCCGGCCCCGGATCGATCCCCCCGATCCGGGGCCGCCGGCGTACGGGGGCCGCATCGAAGTGGGGGCGAGGCGGTGACCCGGGGCGCGGGCCGGTCGTTGGGCGGGGCATGAATGCCATGAAGCGCACCCTCTCCGCCCTGGTCCTCACCGGCGGCGCCGCCCTCGCACTCACCCCCGCCCTCGCGCATGCCGACGAGTCCGCCGCCCAGGTACCCCCGGTCGCCCAGCGCGTCACCGAGATCGTCGACCACCCGGGGCAGGCCGTCCAGGACACGAAGACGGCGCTCGACGTCACCACCGCCGCCGCCGGGTCCGCGACGACGTCCACCAACACCTCCCTGGCAAGCGCGGGCGGCGCCCTCGCGGCCGGCCTCCCCAAGACCCCGCAGGTGCGCTGACCGGGACAGGGGGAGGGCTTCGTCGTGCCGGCCGAGGCCAACGGCTGATTGATTGATCCCCGAGGCCGTGTACGCCGGACACCCACGAACGGAAGGCTGAGCCATGCGGAAACTGATCTACGGCATGAATGTGACCCTGGACGGTTACATCGCCGCGCCCGGCGACGACATCGGCTGGAGCGTGCCGAGCGACGAGCTGTTCCAGTTCTGGTCCGACCAGTTGCAGGCGACCGACCTGTCGCTGTACGGGCGCAAGCTCTGGCAGACGATGAGTTCCTACTGGCCGACCGGCCACCAGCAGCCGGGCGCCACCCCGGCGGAGATCGAGTTCGCGCGCCGCTGGCGGGACATGTCGAAGGTGGTGTTCTCCTCGACGGTCGACGAGGTCGACTGGAACACCCGCCTGGTCACCGGCGACGCGGTCGCCGAGATCACCCGGCTCAAGGCCGAGGACGGCGGCCCGATGGACATCGGCGGCGCGACGCTCGCCGGGGCGGCCATGCGGGCCGGGCTGATCGACGAGTACGTGCTGGCCACCGCGCCGGTCCTGGTGGGCGGCGGCACGCCGTTCTTCACCGCACTGGACAGCTGGGTGAACCTGAACTTGGTGGAGACGCGGACGCTTCCCTGCGGCGTGATCCTGACCAGGTACGAGACGAGGCGCTGAACAGGTCGACCCCGGTGCGGACGGCTGCGAACAGCCCGCACCGGAAGGCTGGACGCTGCCCGGCCACCGTCCGGTACTCAGCCCCAGGTGCGGGAACAGAGCACGAGGCGATAGCCGTCGGGGTCCTCGACGGTGACGCCCCACTCGTCCCAGTACGGGTTGTGGGCGGCCACGCGCGTCCCGCCGTGCTCGACCAGCCGCTGTACGAGGGCCTCGTCGGGGGCTTCGCCCAGGTAGACCACGAAGAGGTCGTCGACGGTGGGCGCGGGCACGACCGGGTTCCCGGCGTCCCGGGTGAGCTCGAAGTGCCAGCCGCCCCCGGCGGGCCCGACCATCAGCAGGTCGTGCTCGCCGGGCACGCTCTCGGTGCTGCGCCACTGGACTTCGAGCCCGAGCCCGTCGACGTAGAACCGCTCGGCGGCCGCCAGGTCGAGGGAGGGCCGGGCCACACGGATATGGGTACGTGAGTCGATCATGTTCCGGAGCGTACGATCCCGCCGACGAAGCCGGCCCACGCCCCCGGGGTGACGGCCAGCTCGGGGCCGGCCGTCACCTTGGAGTCCCGGACGTGCACGGCGTCGGCACACGCGGCGACCTCGACGCAGTTGTCACCGTCGCCGCTGCTATAGGTGGACTTGTGCCAGGAGAGGGCCACCTCGACGCAGTCGTCTCCCTCGCTTCCGCTGTAGCTGCTCTTGAACCAGCGCAACTCGGAGCTGTTCACAAGGAACCTCGCATTCGCATCAACAGGCCCGCGCTGTCGGCTGGGTTCAGGGCCTGGATGCGAAGTTTGGCATACCGCTGGTGGAGCACGCTGATGGCTTTCGGGTCAGTGATGACCTGTCCCGTCTTCTGTCCTTCGCTGTACCCCAGCCACTCGTGTTCATCCGTTTCCAGGAGTCGAAAGGCCCCATCGGTGCCCGCGTGCTGCGGCTGGACCGTCGGCATGATCTGCACGTCGACGTTGGGCAGCTTCCCGCACTCCAGCAGGTGGTCGATCAGCTCCCTCGTGACCTCCGGGCCCCCGGTCTGCCGCTCGATCACCGACTGCTCGATGATGAAACTGAACAGGATGTACGGCGTGCGGCGCAGCAGTTTCTGCCGTTCCGTGCGCGCCGTGACCCGAGCTTCGGCCTCCTCCGGGGTGGCCAGCGGCGGAACGTTCTCGATCAGCGCCCGCGCGTACGACTCCGTCTGCAACAGCCCCGGAATCGACCGGCACTCGTACGTATTGAGGGTGACCGCCACCTCCTCCAGCTCCGCCCACCGCCGGAACCACGACGCCAGCCCGCGCCGTCGTGTCAGCCGCCGCGCCGCGATGTCCACGACGCCGAAGGCGTTCAGCGCGGCCTCGGTCCTGTCGACGTACTTGCGCGACGGGTGGCGGCGGCCCTGCTCGACGGAGCCGACGTACTGGACCGAGTAGCCGATCTTCGCCGCCAGTTGCTCCTGCGTCAGGCCCGCGCGCTTGCGGGACGCCTTGACCGTCTCGCCGAAGCTGCGCAGGTCGTCGTCGGGCTCGACCTCGTCGTCACCGCTGCCTTCCGGGCTCGCCATGGCGGTCACCTCCCCGACAGGAATGTTCACGCACCGTGACTCCCACTGTCCAGGGAGGCGACTCGTACAGTTGGTTTGTACGAGTCGCGTTGGTGTCGAACCGCCCTGGCCAAGCGGGAGGTTGGCGCCATGGACACATCTGCCGGCCCGGCCCGGACCCTCGTACGCATGTTCACTCAGCGTTTCAGCAGCACCCGGCGCGGAGCCCGGCTCGCCCGGCAGCTGGCCCTCGTCGAGCTGCACGACTGGGGCATCCCCGAGTCCACCGAGCTCTCCGCCGACGCCGGGCTCCTCGTCGCCGAGCTCGCCGCCAACGCCGTGGCGCACGGGAGGGTCCCCGGCCGGGACTTCGAGCTCCGCATGACCTTGCTGGAGGGCGTCCTGCGGGTGGAGGTGTCCGACGCCCGCCGGGACCTGCGGCCCGCCGTGCTGCCGCACGCCTACCAGGCGGAATCCGGGTACGGGCTGCGCATCGTGGACGCCCTCGCGGCCGACTGGGGCGTCATGGACCGCCTGATCGGCAAAACGGTCTGGGCGGAGCTGCCCCGGGCGGCGGGCCGTCCGACCGGCGCGGGCTGACCGCTGCGGGCCCTCGGCGACGGGGCAGAGGTACCGCCCTACGAGGCGCCCGCGCGGGCCCGGCGGCGGGGCGTCGGACGTCAGAGGTACTGCGCAAAGCCGTCCAGGGCGCGCAGGACCTCCGCCTCGGGCGCGGAGGGGAGTTGGAGGACCACCTCCTCGATCCCGAGGTCGGCGTAGTGGCTCATCTTGCCGGGGCTGGGCTGGACCGCGTACGGGACCACCCGGAGGGTCTTCGGGTCGCGCCCGGCCGTCTCCCAGACCCGGCGCAGCATCGGGAGCGATTCGGTGAGGCCGCCGCCCCCGATCGGCATCCAGCCGTCGGCGTGGTCGGCGACGGCGGCGAACAGCTTCGGGCCGGCCTGGCCGCCGATCAGGGTGCGGGGGCCGTGCAGGGGGACACCGGGGCCGAGTTCGCGCGGGGCCTGCGCCGGCTTCGGGTGGGCGTGGCTGGCGCGGACCGAGCCGTACGGGCCCACGTACGCGGTGGGTTCCGGCGCCCACAGGGCGCGCATCAGCGCCAGCCGGTCGCGGACCAGTTCGCGGCGGGCGCGCCACTCGACCCCGTGGTCGGCGGCCTCCTCGACGTTCCAGCCGTAGCCGATGCCGAGCGTGAGCCGGCCGCCTGAGAGGTGGTCGAGGGTGGCGACCTGCTTCGCGAGGCCGATCGGGTCGTGCTGGGCCACCAGGGTGATGCCGGTGCCGAGGGCGAGGCGCCCGGTGACGGCGGCGGCCTGGCCGAGGGCCACGAAGGGGTCGAGGGTGCGCCCGTACATCTCGGGGAGTTCACCGCCCATGGGGGCCGGGGTGTCGCGGGAGACCGGGATGTGGGTGTGCTCGGGGAGGTAGAGGCCGGCGAAGCCCCGCTCCTCCAGGCCCCGGGCGAGGCGGACGGGGGAGACGGTGCGGTCGGTGAGGAAGATGGTCGTGGCGATCCGCATGCGTGGGCACCTCCGGTGTGTGGGAGGGCCAAGGTACGGCGTCCCGTGCGAGGGCGGCAGGGGGCGGCGCGCGCGGGGTGGGGGTACGACGACGCCCTGCCCGGCCGGCTGAGGGCCGGTCGGCGCAGGGCGGGTCGGTGCGGCGTTGCGTTACATCGTGTAGTAGCCGGCGACGTCGGCGATGAGGTCGACGGATCCCGCGTTGTTGTAGAAGCTGACCTTTCCGTTCACGACGGGGACGACGACGAGGT
>NZ_JBSGQV010000029.1:33517-78094 GCF_053606025.1 Streptomyces sp. NPDC055254
GGAGGGTGACCGTGCCGCCTTGGCCCACCTTGGCCTTCGGTACGCCCAGGCCGCTGCGGGTGTCCATCAGCCGGGTGGGCGTGATCGGCCTGTACGTGGAGCCGGTGCCGTCGGTCGTGTAGTAGCCGGCGACGTCGGCGATGAGGTCGACGGATCCCGCGTTGTTGTAGAAGCTGACCTTTCCGTTCACGACGGGGACGACGACGAGGTTCGGGATCGTCTGCCCTTGGGTGAAGTTGAGGTTTGAGGCGCTGGTGCGGGTGGTGCCGTTGGGGTAGACCGACACGTGGCTGTCCGTGGTGGGGTCGGTGGCCGTGACGTTCAGGACGACCGCGGTCACCCCGGACGTCGGGATGCCCGCGGTGCCGCTCACCTGGAGGGTGACCGTGCCGCCTTGGCCCACCTTGGCCTTCGGTACGCCCAGGCCGCTGCGGGTGTCCATCAGCCGGGTGGGCGTGATCGGCCTGTACGTACCTAGGTCTGAGGCCGTGGGCGGTGTCACCGTCAGCGTGCCGCGCGGGTACTGGGAGCCGAGGGCGTGGACGTTGATGTTCCAGTGCCCGGCAGGGGCCGAGCGCAGGTCCACGGTGGCCTTCAGCGTGCGGGCGTCGTCGGAGACCGAGACGGTCGTGGCCGTCAGGGGCGCCGGGCCGCCGGTGAGCCGGACGGTGGTGTCCATGCCCAGCGCCGAGCCCTGCACGGTGAGGGTGGCGACCGTGCCGCTCTGCGCGGTGTCCGGTGTGACCGTCCCGACGGAGAGGTCCTCGGAACCGCAGGGTGCGGTGGTGCAGACGAGCTCGGCGCGGTACGCCGTACGGTCCGTCCGGTCCGGCAGTGCGAGGACGAACACGCTCTGTTCGGTGCCGGTGCCGGTGCCGGTGCCGGTGCACGTGTACGGGGAGGAGTTGCCCATGCAGAGGTTGGTCCAGGCGTTGCTGTAGAGCGCGGGCTCCGGGGTGCGCGTCCCGCCGTCCGTGGTGGTGATGTCGGCCCGGAACGAGTCACCCGAGACGCTCGTCAGGACGGCACACACGCCCGTGCGCTGCTCGGAGAGCGTGCCGGTCAGCGGGCCGTACCCGTACGCGACCGATCCAGCCCGGGTGCACTCGGGTGCGGGTCCGGCGGCCGTGGCGATCCGCCAGGCGTCGAGGCGGTAAGAAGCGGGCAGGGGCCAGCCTTCCGGGACCTGGGTGACGACCTGGTAGCTGGTGGAACCGGTGACCGTGCACTCCCAGGTCTTCTGGTGGCAAGCGATGCCGCCGTTGGCGCTCATGACCAGCATGTGCGTGGAGTCCTGCGCGTCCCGGACGTTGACGCGCAGCCGGTCCGTGGCGGCGCCCGTGGCGATCCGGTGGCAGCGCAGGGTGCCGTTCTGGCCGGACGCACCGGTCGCGGCCGGGGCGCCGACCGCCGTCGCCGCGGAGACGGCGCAGCCGCGAGCCGTGGCGGTGGTGTCCCAGCGGTCCAGGGTGTGAGTGCGCGGGGCGTCCTGGCCCTGCAGGAGGACGGTGTACGCCTTTCCGGAGGTGAAGGAGCAGCTGGTGAGGCCGTCCCTCCGGAGCTGCTGGCCCGGCGCGGGGTGGCTGTAGCAGTTGTGGGGGCCGTTGCCGTCGGTGTCGACCATGCGGATCGCAAAGCTCGGGAACGGCCCCTCGTCCTCGTCCGGGAGGCCGTAGCGGATGCGCAGGAGCTCGGAGGTGGAGTGAGCGTCGGCCGGGATCGTCAGGCAGTGCGAGAAGACGCCGTTGCCGGTCTCCAGCCGCACGCTCCCCGAGTTGTCGGCGAAGCTCCCGGCGGGCAGGATCGGGCAGCCCTTCTGGAGGACGTCCGTACGGACAATTTGGACTCCGTACGCCCCGGTCGCAGTGTCGTCGTCAGCGCGCACCAGCGCGCGGAACGGTGCTGTTCCGGTCAGGGCACAGCCGCCCCAGGTGAGATCCCCGCCGGTGCACTGTGCGGTGCCGTTCTTGTCGACGACCTCGACCTGGACGGTCACGCTCGCGCCGCCGAGCGAGGTGAGCGCCGCGATCCGGGCCCCCTGCGGGCTCGGCAGCTCCAGGCAGTGTGTTTGTCCGGCCGTGGTGAACGTACCCGAGTGCCGTCCCTCGGCGACGGCGACGCAGTCCTGCGCGCCCGGTGAGGCCGGCGCGGCATGAGCGGTGCTCACCGGGAGGAGGAGCGCGGCGAGGACGGCGAGCAGGCACGTCAGTACGGTGGAAATCGGATGTCTTGCGGATGCCAATGTCATTGGCATGAACCCCCCAGGGTGATGTGCGACGAGTGATCGTCGCACATCCGTACGGGGGTGGCGGGAGCGATATGCGCGATGCGTCGCCGTGCGGACCAAAGGCCGGGCCCCCTACCCGCGGGGGTAGCGGGCGAGCCAGCCGGGGGTCGAGAAGGACGGGCCGTGGAGGGCGGGGCCCTGGGTCATCTCCAGGGCGAAGTCGTCGGCCAGTTCCAGCAGGGTGGCGCGGCCTTCCAGGCCGGCGAGCCAGGCCGCGGGGAGGGCGGTCTCGCCGTGGAGGGCGCCGAGCATGGCCCCGCACAGGGCGCCGGCGGCGGCGGAGTCGCCGCCGTGGTTGACGGCCAGGCGCAGCCCGCTCGGGACGTCCTCGGCGACCAGCGCGCAGTAGACGGCGACGCCGAGGGCGTCCGCGGCGTCGCCCGGCCGGCCCGCGCGGAGGGACTCGACGGCCTCGGGGCCGGGCGGGGCCTGGGTGACGGCGGCCAGTGCGCGCTCCAGGGCGTCCGTGACGGGCTGCCGGCCCGGCCGGGGGGCCAGCAGGCCGAGGGCGCGCCGGACGGCGGAGTCGAGGGAGTCGCCTCGGGTCAGCCCGTGCACGATGACGGCGAGCGCCCCGGCCGACAGGTACGCGGTGGGGTGGCCGTGGCTCTGCGCGGCGCACTCCACGGAGAGTTGGAGGACGAGAGAGGGCTCCCAGCCGACGAGCAGCCCGAAGGGGGCGGAGCGGACGGCGGCGCCCGCGTCGTGGGCGGCCGGGTTCTTGGGGTGGTCGAGGGTGCCGAGGACGTCGTCGGCGAAGCCGAGAAGGCTGGCGCGGTCCGGGGCCCGGCGGGCGTACAGCCATTCCTCCTGCGCGAGCCAGCCGTTGTCCTCGCGGCGCTCGTCGGGGCCCCAGTCGCTCTGGGTGGCGGCCCAGCGGAGGTAGGCGCGGTGGATGTCGGTCGGCGGGTGCCAGTTGCCGGTGTCCCGGCGTACGTGGGCCCGTATCAGCCCGTCCACGGTGAAGAGGGTGAGCTGGGTGGCGGCGGTGACCGTGCCGCGCCGGCCGTGGGCGGGCGCCGGCTCGGTCAGCCCGGCGGCGCCGTGGGCCTCGCGGACGGCGCCGAGGGAGAGGCCGGCGAGCGGTGCGCCGAGGGCGTCGCCGATGGCGGAGCCGAGGAGGGTGCCGCGCACCCGGCTGCGGAAGTCCTGCTGCTCGACGCGCCCCCACAACGCGGTGGCCACGGCGGCGGCCCGCAGGCCTCGCCCGTCGGTGCCGTTGCCCTGGCCGGGCGGAATCCGCGATCCGGACCCGCGCCCGGCGCCGGGCGGTGCCGCCCCGGCCACCGGCTCGGCCGGGCCCGACCCGTGCCGGGGGCCGGCGTCCTGTCGTGCCGCGCCGGTCGCGGGCTCGGTCGGGCCGTGGCCGTGCGGGGTCGCGGAGCCCGGTACGGGCAGGTGTCCGTGGCCCGGGACCGGCCCCGCGCCGGAAACCGGGTCGAGGCCGGGCGCAGGCCCGCTCCCCGGAACCCGCACCGGAGCGCCTGGCATCGGAGGCCCCGGAGCGGCCGGAATCGGTAGGGGAGCGGCCGGCATCGGAGGCCCCGGAGCGCCCGGCATCGGTATCGGAGCGCCCGCCGTCGGAGCAGCCGGAAGGGGCGGCATCGGCATCGGACCCGCCGGGCCGGACAGCGGTGCCTGCGGGGTGGCGGCTTCGCGTCCCCCAGGTGTGGTCGTACCGGTCGCCGTGCCCGGAAGGGCGACCGCTTCCGCACTGGTTGTCGCGTCCACCGCGCTCACCGTCCCCTGGCCCGTGCCTGCCACCGCCCCCGCGATAGCACTGGCGCGCACTGTAGTGGACAGCTTCGGTCGAACTCGGACGGAGTCCGTCACGTGGTCCGTAAGCGAGCGGAGAACGGCCGGAATCCGAATACTTCCAGCCGCCCCCTGGCCGACGGCACGCGGGCCGCTGTCCTTGGCGGGGGCCGGATCCGGCCACGCGGGGTCCGGGCCCGTCGGGCCCGGACCTCCGGGTGGCTAGGGGGTGTCCAGGAGGGGGAGGAGGGCCGGGAGGTGACCGTCCGAGGCGTGGGCCGCGGACCGGCGTTCCTGGGAGACCTCGCCGTAGAGCGTCGTACGGGGCTTCGCGGGGCGGCCCGCCGCCTCGGCCACGGCGACCAGGTCCCGGACCGACTTGTACGAGCCGTAACTGGAACCCGCCATCCGGGAGATGGTCTCCTCCATCAAGGTCCCGCCCAGGTCGTTCGCCCCGGAGCGGAGCATCTCGGTCGCACCCTCCGCACCCAGCTTCACCCAGCTCGTCTGGATGTTGGTGATGTGCGGGTGCAGCAGCAGCCGCGCCATCGCCGTCACCGCCCGGTTGTCCCGGACCGTCGGGCCTGGCCGGGCGATGCCCGCCAGGTAGACCGGCGCGTTCGTGTGGATGAACGGCAGCGTGACGAACTCCGTGAAGCCCGCCACGTTGTTCGCCAGCGCCCTCTCCTGGATCCCGACCAGCGTGCGGAAGTGGCCCAGCCAGTGCCGCGGCTGGTCCACGTGGCCGTACATCATCGTGGACGAGGACCGGATCCCCAGCTCGTGCGCGGTGGCCACGACGTCGATCCAGTCCGCCGTCGGCAGCTTGCCCTTGGTGAGGACCCAGCGCACCTCGTCGTCCAGGATCTCCGCCGCCGTGCCCGGGATGGAGTCCAGCCCGGCCTCCTGGGCCGCAGCCAGCCAGTCCCGTACGGACATCCCCGTACGGGTCGCGCCGTTGACGACCTCCATCGGGGAGAAGGCGTGCACGTGCATGCCCGGGACCCGCTCCTTCACCGCCCGCGCGATGTCGAAGTACGCCGTCCCGGGCAGGTCCGGGTGGATGCCGCCCTGCATGCACACCTCGACCGCGCCGACGTCCCACGCCTGCGCGGCGCGGTCGGCGACCTGGTCCAGGGAGAGCGTGTACGCGTCGGCGTCCGTGCGCCGCTGCGCGAACGCGCAGAATCGGCATCCGGTGTAGCAGACGTTGGTGAAGTTGATGTTCCGCGTGACGATGTACGTGACCTCGTCACCGACGACCGACTTGCGCAGGTCGTCCGCGATCCGGCAGAGCGCGTCCAGGGCCGGGCCGTCCGCGTGCAGCAGGGCGAGGGCCTGCGCGTCGGTGAGCTTCGTCGGGTCGTCGGCGGCCCGCGCGAGCGCGGCCCGCACGTCCGTGTCGATGCGCTCCGCGCGCATGCCGGGCGCCGCCGCCTCGCGCAGGGCCTCCCAGTCGCCGTAGACGTGGTCGAAGTCCTCGCGGCGGTCGCCGCTACGGCCCTCGGTGTCGATGGTGGCGTGCAGGTCGGTGCGCCCGTACGCGGTGAAGCCCTCGTCCGGCTCCTGCCACGGGCGGCCCTCCACCGCCGCCCCCTCGTTCGCGAGGCCCGTGTTCGCGTCGGCCAGCGCCCGCACGTGCGGCAGCAGCCGGGGGTCCAGCCAGGGTTCGCCGCGCCGCAGGAACTCCGGGTACACGGTCAGCCGTTCGCGCAGCTCGAAGCCGGCGGCGGCGGTGCGCTCGGCCAGCTCCTCGATGTGCGGCCAGGGCCGCTCGGGGTTGACGTGGTCGGGGGTGAGCGGGGAGACGCCACCCCAGTCGTCGATGCCCGCGCCGATGAGCAGGGCGTACTCGGCGTCCACCAGGTTCGGCGGGGCCTGTATGCGGGCACCGGGCCCCAGGATGTGGCGCGCGACGGCGATGGCGGCGGCCAGCTCCTCCAGTTCCGCGTCCGGCATCCCGCGCATCGCGGTGTCCGGCTTGGCGCGGAAGTTCTGGACGATGACCTCCTGGATGCCGTGGTAGCTGCGCTGGATGCGGCGGAGCTCGAAGAAGGCGTCCGCCCGCTCCTCGTACGTCTCGCCGATGCCGATGAGCACGCCCGTGGTGAACGGCACGTTGGAGCGGCCCGCGTCCTCCAGCACCCGCAGCCGTACGGCCGGCTCCTTGTCGGGGGACCCGTGGTGGGGGCCGCCGGGCTCGGACCACAGGCGGGTTGCGGTGGTCTCCAGCATCATGCCCATGCTCGGCGCGACGGGCTTGAGGCGCTGGAGGTCGGACCAGGACATCACCCCCGGATTGAGGTGCGGCAGGAGGCCGGTCTCCTCCAGGACCCGGATCGCCATGGCGCGCACGTAGGCGAGGGTGTCGTCGTAACCGTGCGCGTCGAGCCACTCGCGGGCCTCGGGCCAGCGGTCCTCGGGGCGGTCGCCGAGCGTGAACAGGGCTTCCTTGCAGCCCGCCGCCGCGCCCCGGCGGGCGATGTCGAGGACCTCGTCGGGGGACAGGTACAGGCCGTGGCCGGCCCGGCGGAGCTTGCCGGGGACGGTCACGAAGGTGCAGTAGTGGCACCGGTCGCGGCACAGCCGGGTCAAGGGGATGAAGACCTTGCGCGAGTACGTGATGACACCGGCCCGCCCGGCGGCGGCGAGCCCCGCGTCCCGCACCCGCGCGGCGGAGGCGGCGAGGTCCCGCAGGGCCTCGCCGCGCGCCTGGAGCAGGACGGCTGCCTCGGCCGCGTCGAGCGCGACGCCGTCACGGGCCCGCCGGAGCGCGCGGCGCATCGCGTTTTCGGTCGGGGCGTCACTCGGAGTGGTCATGGGCCGAGCATACGATCCGCGTCCGCGGGGGCGGGGCGGGTCATCGCATGAGCTCACCTGCGTTGACCAGCAGGGACTGGCCGGTTATCGCCCTCGCCCGGTCGGAGGCGAGGAAGACGGCGGCGTCGGCGACGTCCCCGTCGGTGGCCAGGTCGGGCAGGGCCGTGCGCGCGGTGAGGCGGGCGTGGACCTCGGCCTCGGGCACGCCCTCGGCGTGGGCGGTGAAGGTCACGAACGCCTGGACGGGCGGCCCCCACATCCAACCGGGCAGGACGGTGTTGACCCGGATCCGGTGCGGGCCCAGTTCGCGGGCCATGGAGTACATGGCCGAGGTCAGGGCCCCCTTGGACGCGGCGTACGCGGCCTGCTGGACCTCGTTGGGGGCGGCGACCGCGGACTGCGTGCCGATGATGACGACGGAGCCGCCGGCGCGCTTGAGTGCGGGCAGGCAGGCCCGGGTCATCCGGAGGGTGCCGAGCAGGTTCACGTCGAGGATCTGCTGCCAGGTGCCGAAGTCGGCGTCGGCGAGACCGCCGAAGTACGAGTCCCAGGCGGCGACGTGCACGACCCCGTCGAGGCCGCCGAACCGCTCCTGCGCGAGTGCGGCGAGGGCTTCGCACTGGGCCTCGTCCGTGATGTCGGTGGGGAGGTGGGCGGTGTGCGTACCACCGGGGTCGATCTCGGCGGCGGACTTGGCGAGGTTCGCCTCGGTCCGCGCCCCGAGCACGGCGTTCCCCCCGTCCCGCACGACGGCGGCGGCCACCTGGTGCCCGAGCCCGGCCCCGACTCCGGAGACGACGACGGTCTTCCCTCGCAGCAGCACGGCGGGACCTCCGGGGGGTGGGGGCGTCGCGGGGTCTAGATCTGACGATGCGTCAGGGTAGGGGAGAGGGGCGGGGTTGGGAAGGGGGTGTGGCGGATGTCGAACGGCGGTCCTCGACCCCTCCCCATCTGACGCGGCATCAGCTAGACCGGTCCCATGACCACAGGAGAGCAGCGCCCCGACACCCGCGTCGAGGACTACGCCGAACTGGCGGCCGTGGGGCCCTACGGGGTCCGCCCCGGCCACGCCCTGATCACCCTGGTGGAGCCGCATCCGGGCCACGAGTACGCGTACAACCGCTGGTACGAGGACGACCACTACTACGCCGGCGCGATGGCCATGCCCTGGATGTACGCGGGTCGCCGCTGGGTGGCCACCCGGGAGCTGCGGGAGCTGCGCTACCCGGAGAAGTCGGCCGTCGCCCAGCCGGTGACCGACGGGTGCTACCTGTCCACGTACTGGGTCACCGAGGGCCGGTACGACGAGCACATGAAGTGGACCGTCGGCATCAACAAGCGGCTGAACCGCGACGGTCGCGTCTATCAGGACCGCACCCACGTCTTCACGTCGTTCCAGGACCACGCGGCCACCGTCTACCGCGACGGCGCCGCCGGCCCGCGCGACCACCACGCGCTCGACCACCCGTACTCCGGGCTGGTCCTCCAGGTCGTCGACGCCGACGGTCCCGAGCGGCGCGCCGAGCTGCTGGAGTGGCTGCGCTCACGTGCGCTGCCGAAGCGGCTGCACGGATCCCCGGCGGCGATGGTGACGGTCTTCCGGCCCACGCCGCTGCCCGGCGACCGGATGACCTACGTCAAGCAGGTCGAGGGGGTCGACACCCGGCTCACGCTGCTGTGGTTCCTGGAGTCCGACCCCCGCGGGTGCTGGGACCGCTTCCGGGGACTGGACGCGGAGGTGGCCGGGGTGGGGCTGGGCCGGGTGGAGCTCGTGGCGCCGTTCATTCCCACGGTGGTGGGGACGGACCGCTACGTGGACCAGCTGAGGTAGCCGTCCGGACGCAGGCCCGGCGACCGCCCGCGAAACCGGCCCCGGACATGGCCGAGCCCCCTCGGCCAGGACGGCGGCCGGTCGAGGGGGGCTCCAGTCAGTGCTGCTCGCGGTGTTCGGAAGGTGCCGGCCGTACAGAGGGGACAGGGAGGGCACATACCGGGAAGTTCAGGCGAGACGCCCCAGCCGGCCCTCGGTGACGTCGGCGACGAACGAGGTCCAGGAGCCCGGTGCGAAGGTGAGGGACGGACCCTCCTGCACCTTCGAGTCGCGGACCGCGATGGATTCCATGACGGGGGACTTGACCTCGACGCAAGCGCCGTTCCCGCCGGAGTAGGAGGACTTGATCCAGTTCTCGGTGCCGCCCTGACGAATAGCCATGTTGTTCTCCGGTTCAGCGAGTAGTGCCGGTGGGGGCGTCGGCCGAATTCCGTTGTTCCTGGCCGACGCGATCGACGCTACCGGCACCGCCCGACGGGTGAAGTGGTCATTCACCCGACCGAGTGGCATATTCCATCAGGTCTTCTGCGCCCGGGGACCGACGGTGTACGGTGCTGCGCCGTCCCGCCACCTGCCCGTACTCTCCGCGTTCACTTCCCCTTGCCCGCGTAATTGTCGATGATCTCGGCGATGAACTGCCGCGTCTGCTCGACGTTGAGGGCCTGGGCCCGCAGGTGCTCGTACATGACGCTGTACTTCTGCACGTCGTTGGCCTTCTCCAGGTACAGGTCGCTCGTCACGCCCTCGATGTAGACGACGGTCGAGTCGGAGGCGTCCGGGAATTCGAGAATGGCGTACTGGCCGTTCACGCCGGGGTGCGCGCCCATCGTGAAAGGCATCACCTGCACCGTGATGTAGGGCTGTTCGGACTGCTCTATCAGGTACTCCAGCTGCCGGATCATCAACTGCGCGTCGCCCACGTGCCGGCGCAGCGCCGCCTCGTCGATCACCGCCCACAGGCGCAGCGGGCCGACGTCGGGATTGTTGTTCTCGGTCTCCGAGAGCCGCTTCTGCCGGTGCATGCGGACCTGGACGCGCTTCTCCACGTCGAGCGGCGCCGTCTCGGGCAGTGCGCCGCGGATGAGGGCTTGGGCGTACTCGGGTGTCTGGAGCAGGCCCGGCACCATCTGCGGCTCGTACGTGCGCAGGCTGGCGGCGTCCGTCTCCAGGCCGATGTAGACGCTGTACGGGATGTCGCCGAAGGCGTGCCACCAACCCTGCTGGCGGGAGTCCTTGGCCATCTGCATGAGGGAGTCGACGAGCCGGCGGTCCTCGACCTCGTACACGTCGCACAGGTCGCGGACGTCGCGCTGGCTGATGGAACGGCGGCCGTTCTCCAGTCGGCTGATCTTCGACTGGGAGACGAGGAGGCGCTCGGCGACCTGCTCGGCCGTCATGCCCTTGTCCTCGCGGAGCTTGCGCAGCTCCATCCCCAGTCGGCGACGTCGGACGGTGGGATTGACATTGGACGCCACGTGAACGGCACCTCCGCCTTCTTCTGTCGCTGTCTCGCTGCGTGTCTGATGTTGAGCAGACTGCCACCGAAGCGTGCGGCGCCGCTGGGGAACGGCCCGGAAAACAGACGCGCGGGGCGGCGGGACCGGCGAACCGGGCCCGCCACCCCGCGCGCTGGCGGCTCCCCAACCGGGTCCTCGGGGACGCCGGTCACGGCGATGGCGGTGCTGTGGCGGTGCTGTGGCGGTGCTGTGGCGGTGCGATGGCGGTGCGACGGAGCGGTGGATCCGAGCGCGTACGTGCGGTGGTGCGGGCGGTGCGGTCCTGCGGGCCCGCGGCGACGCGTCCCGCGGTGGTGCGGTCGCGCCCCCGCGGTGGTGCCCGCGGTGCCGGGCGTGGATCAGTGCGCGGCCACGCGGGCCATCGCACCGGTCCGGCGCGGTTGCATCGGGACACCGCTCGCCGTGGCCCGGGCCGGTGGTACCGGCGCGCGGTCACGGCGTGGCTGTGCCGCCACACCGTTCTGGACGTCCATCACGGCGTGCGCCACGAGTCCGCCCATCGGGTCGTGCCGGATCAGGTCCCGCAGCCGGGACCTGGACGACCGCCCCTCGTTGCCGGGGTACAGGTGCTTGCCGAGTCCGACCGCGTGGGCCAGTGCGGCGAGCGCCGCGGTCCGCGGGTCCGGCGGTACGCCGGTGCGGATCGCACTGTCGAGCCGGGCACGGATCTCCCGGCTGATCGCCGTGTCGGTCGCCTGGTAGCGAGTCGTCGGCAGCACCCCGCACATCTGTCCCGCGACGGCATGGACCATGCCGCAGCGCTCCAGGTGCGTGAGGTAGATCTGGCGGAGCCCCAGTCGGGGTCCACCGATCCAGTGGACGGCCCGGACCGGGCTGCCGCGTCTGCGCAGCAGTTCCAGTGCGGAGTCCAAAGTCGGATCTCCTGTCGGCCGTGGCATCACCACGGCGATACGATCCCCGTCAGGGGCTATCCGTCCTGCCAGAGCCAGCTCCACTAGCTGTGCCCCGGCCAGGCCGAGGTCGAGCGACTGCGGCTGCGCCGTGGTACCCGTGGCCGGGTCCAAGGCGAGCAGCAGAAGCTCCTCCGGAATTGTTCTGCGGCTCCTGCCCATCCATGCCTCCCCGCGTGGATGAGTGACAGGGTGACGCCTCTCACATTCATCTGTCGAGAGCGCGTGACCGGTTTGTGGTGGAACCCGCAACTATGTCGTTCTCGTCTGTCTCGGGGGCGATGCCCCCGAGACGGGACACTGTTAGACATTCGGACAGCCGGACGTGGCGGCGATGGAGGAGGAACTGGTGGCGGGCGAGTCCCCCGACAAGTCGGTTGATGAAGGAGCGCCGGGGGTGGCGGAGTCCTCCGCGGAGCACGACCCGAGGCTCTCGGTGTTCCGGCCGAGGGAGCCGGAGGGCGGCGGTTCGCCGTCCCGCGCCGGTGCGCGGACGGCGGCTTCGGCGTCGGAGTCCGCCCCGGGTCCGGCGTCGGAGTCCGCCCCGGGTCCGGCGTCGGGTTCGGCGTCGGGTTCCGGTGCCGGGGCGGCGGCGGAGCCCGACGCGAGCGAGGCCGAGGCTTCCGGTGCGGATGCGGCCGACCCGGAGGCTTCCGGGGCCGGTGTGGCCGGTCCCGAGGCGACCGAGGTCGAGTCCGAGGACGCGACCGGGTCCGAGGTCGAACCCGCGACCGGCTCCGCGACCGGGGCCGAGGTCGAGCCCGGATCCGCCGCCGAGCGCGGCGGGGGTGACGACGAGGGTGCCGGCTCAGGCGCCCGGCCGCGGGATCCCCTGCGCGAGGCGGTGGCGGCGTGGGTCGCCTCCGCCGAGCCCGGTGACGGCGATGCCGACGGCGACAGCGACAGCGACAGCGACGGCGACGCCTCCGCCGAGGCCCGTTCCGGTGTACGGGGCGCGGACGCCGCGGAGCCCGCGGGTTCCGGTTCCGCCGTCGAGGACGAGTCCGCCGAGGACGGCGCCACCGCCGTGTTCCGGCTCCCGAAGTCGGCTGCGACGTCGCCGGACCGGGATTCCGCTTCTGCTTCCGCCTCCGATTCCGCTTCCCTCTCGGGTTCTCCTTCGTCTTCGGCTGCCGCCGACTCGGTCGTCCCCCGGAAGCCCGAGCCGGCCGCCGAGGACTCCGGGAGCAGCGAGCGCACCGCCGTGTTCCGCAAGGTGAAGCCGCCCTCCGCGCCGGCTCCCGAGGTGCCGAAGCCGTCCGGCGGGGAGCCTGCGGACAGCGAGCGGACCGCCGTGTTCCGTGCCTTCAAGCCGGATGCGGTACCGCCGCGGGAGGATTCCGGTTCCGGTCCGTCGGAGTCGACTGCCGCCGAGCCTGCGGACAGCGAGCGGACCGCCGTGTTCCGTGCCGTGAAGCCGGCGTCCGGCACTGCGGCCGGTTCCGGTTCCGGTTCTCGTTCCCCTTCTGCGCCCGCAGGCACGCCGGCCCCCGGGTCGGCGCCCCGTCCCACCGCTCCGCCCGCTTCCGGTTCCGCCGCCGCTCCGGAGCGGTCCCAGCCGGCCGCCGATGAGCCCGCCGAGCCCGTCGACAGCGAGCGCACGGCGGTCTTCCGTGCGGTCCGGCCCGGTGGTGCGCCGCCGAAGGCCAGTACCTTCGTACCGCTGCGCACGGACGCCGATGCTCCGAAGCCGGCCGGCGCGCCGGCGTCCCGGCCCGCGCCTGCCCCGGCGCCTGCCCCGGCCCCCGCGCCTGCCCCGGCCCCCGCGGCGCCCTACGCGCCGAAGACGGCCGCCACGCGTGGGGCGGCGCCGGCCGAGTCGTCCGAGCGGACCACCCAGCAGCCCCTGCCGCCGAAGCCGCCGCTCGACATGCTGGCGGACCTCACGAACAACCCGCCCCCGCCGCCGAGCCCGCTGCGTACCGCCGTCCGGCGGGTCAAGATCTACGCCCCGCTCGTCGTGCTCCTCGCCGTGATCCTCGCCGTCGTGCAGCTGGTGCGCCCGCTGCCGGAGCCGAAGCTGGTCATGACGGAGAAGTCCTCGTACGCCTTCGCCGGCGCCAAGCCCGAGCTGCCCTGGCCCACCGAAGGCCAGGCGTACATGGCGGCGGCCGGTCTGGGCACGCTCGGCCAGTCCGGCGAGCAGAAGCCGGTGCCGATCGCGAGCGTCACCAAGTCGATGACGGCGTACATCATCCTGCGCGACCACCCCATCAAGAAGGGTGAGCAGGGCGAGATGATCGACGTCGACAAGACGGCCGAGGCCGAGGGCAAGAAGAACAACTCGACCGACAACGAGTCGACCCTCGACACGGTCAAGGAGGGCGACAAGATCTCGGAGTACGACGCGATCGCCGCCCTGATGATCCCGTCGGCCAACAACATCGCCCGGCTGCTGGCGCGCTGGGACGCCGGTTCCCAGGAGGCGTTCGTCAAGAAGATGAACGACACCGCCAAGGAACTCGGCATGACCAAGACCACGTACACGGACCCCTCGGGTCTGGACGCGACGACGGTCAGTACCGCCGAGGACCAGGTCAAGCTGGGTCTGCGGCTGGTCGAGATGGAAACGCTGCTGGACATCACGAAGAAGACCAGCTGGGTGGACCCGTCCGGCAAGAACTGGCGGAACTGGAACGGCCTGACCGGTCCCACCGGCGCCCTGGGCATCAAGACCGGTACGACGACCAAGGCCGGCGGAAACCTTCTCTTCGCCGCCCAGAAGAAGATCGGCAACACCAACCAGCTGATCGTCGGAGCCGTCCTCGGCCAGCACAAGCCGCCGATCATCGACAGCGTGCTCGCCGCGAGCAAGCAGCTGATGCAGGCCACCCAGAAGTCCCTCGAAGGCGCTCCGGTGGTGAAGAAGGGCCAAGTCGTCGGCTACGTGGACGACGGACTGGGCGGCCGGACCCCGGTGATCGCGTCCGCCGACGTGCAGGCGGTCGGCTGGGGCGGGCTGACCGTCGGCATCAAGCTGGGGGACGGCGGCGGCAAGCTGCCGCAGACGGCGAAGGCCGGTACCGAGGTCGGCATGCTGACCGTCGGCGAGGGTGCCAGCCAGGTGAAGGTGCCGGTGGTGCTGCAGAGCGATCTCGCCGCGCCGGGCCTCGGCAGCAAGCTGACGCGCGTCGGCTGACCATCGGTGAGAGCGTGGTTCCGGCGCCCCGGGCAACCCCGGGGCGCCGGAGCGCGTCTTGGCACGGGGGACGGTACCCGCGGCCCGTACGCGCGCCCGACGGGCTGAGCGGATGCGCGGCCGGGGTGGTGGCGGTGCGGGTGAGGGTGCCAGTGTGATGCCGGTGCGCGGACGCCTGCGTGTGCGTGTGCATGTACGTCCACATGGGTGGACTCGGGTGTTGGGGAGTACGGCAGTGACCACCGCTGAGCAGCAGGGCCCGCGCCTCGGACCCGCTCCGTCGGTAGACGGCGGCGTTTCCGGGGCGTCCGGGGTGTCCGGGGTGTCCGAGGGGCGCCGCCCGGGCTCCGGCGCGGGAGGCGGGGTCCTCGGCCCGGCCCGACGCCACCCGGTGGTCGTGGCGACGGTCCTCGCCGGGCTGCTGCACGTCGTCTGGTTCTTCGCCTTCGCCAACAGCGGCGGCGACCTCGCCGCTCAGGACGCCTGGGCCGAGTTCGTCGGGCGCCATCCCGACTCGGCGTACAACCTCGCCTGGTACGGGGGCATGCACCCCGTCTCGTACAGCGTGGTCTCCCCGTACCTCATGCACGTGCTCGGCGTCCGGACCACGATGATGATCGCGGGCACCGTCTCGGCCGGACTGTTCGCGCTGATCCTGACCCGCTGCCGGGGTGCCGTCCGGGAGCCGCTGTGGCCCGCGCTCGCCGGGGTGTACGGGCTGTTCTGCAACGCCCTGTCGGGCCGCGTCACCTTCGGCCTCGGTGTGCTGTTCGCCCTGGGTGCGATCGCCGCCGTCTTCTGCTGGCCCCGCAAATGGGCCGAGCGGCGCTGGGCGAAGGCAGCCGCGGCGGCCCCGCTGGCGGGCCTGGCGACGGCCGCCAGCCCGGTCGCCGGGCTCTTCCTCGGGGTCGTCGCCGCCGCGCTGTTCCTGAGCCGGCGGCGCCCGGGTGCGTACGCGCTGGGGCTGGCGCCGGTGGCCGTGGTCGGCTTGTCGGCGTGGCTGTTCCCCTTCTCCGGGACCCAGCCGATGAAGCTCGGCTCGGCGGCGCTGCCGTTCGCGGCCGCGGTGGCGGTGCTGGTGCTCGTACCGCGCACGTGGAAGACCGTCCGCATCGCCGCGGGCGTCTACGCCCTCGGCGTGTTCCTGACCTGGGCCGTCGACTCGCAGGTCGGTTCGAACGTCACCCGGCTGGCCATGCTGTTCGGCGGCGCCGTGCTGATCGCCGCCCTCCCGTACGCGGTACCGCGCTCGCGGCGCTGGTACGCGCTGGTGCTGGCCTTCGCCGGGGTGAACCTGTGGATCACCACCAACAGCATCACGGACATCGTCCGTACCACCCCGGTCGCGGCCTGGAACCGGGAGCTGGCCCCGCTCGTCGACCAGCTGCAGAAGGCGGGTGCCGAGCGCGGCCGGGTCGAGGTGGTCCCGGCCAGCAGCCACCGCGAGTCCTCGGCCTTCCCCTCGTACGTCAACCTCGCGCGCGGCTGGAACCGGCAGGCCGACCTGGAGCGCAACCCGCTCTTCTACGACGACACGCTCACCGCCGCGACCTACCGGGACTGGCTGGACCGCTGGGCCGTGCACTACGTGGTGCTGCCCGCCGACAAGCCCGACGAGGGCGGGAAGGACGAGGCCGAGCTGGTGCGGGAGGGCGGGCTGCCCTACCTCCAGCAGGTGTGGGGCGACAAGAACTGGCAGCTCTTCAAGGTGCACCGACCGACCGACCTGGTGGCCGGGCCGGCGAGCGTGGTGCGTGCGAGCGCCGACCAGCTCGTCGTGGACGTCAAGGAGCCCGGCCGGGTGCTGGTGCGGATCCCGCACTCGCCGTGGCTGGGGCTGGTGGACGGGGCGGGCAAGGCGGTGCCGCCGCCGCAGGAGACCTTCGCGTCGAAGGCGCGGAGCGGCGGCGGGAGCTCGCTCCCGAAGGAGTACGCGAACACGGCCGGCTGCTTGTTCAAGGCGGCTCCCGACGCGGCCGGCGACGTGTGGACGGAACTGCTGGTCGCGGCGCCGGGGGAGTACCGGGTGGCCGCGAAGTACCAGCTGCCGCGCGGGACGCCCTGCCCGGAGGAGCTGCTCCACCAGGTGCTGGGGCCGCGGGAGCGGCCGGCGCCGGACGCGTAGCGTCCTTGATCCGAAATTCTTTACGTCCGGTCCGGGTGCGTTGGTCCGTATATCTGCATACGATCCGAGTAGTCCGATTGGGTGCTTCCCGAAGGAGTTGACGACGGGATGAGCAAAGAGCAGAAGCAGGACGTCCAGGCGGCCCTCGCGAAGGCGCAGGACCCGTTCCAGGTGCCGCGTGCGCAGGGGCACGGCTTCGAGGGTCCGGTGCGGAGCAAGGTGAAGGGCGGAGTGCACACGAAGGCGGCCCTCAAGCGGGCCGGTACTCCCCAGGGTGACCGCATCGGCGAACGCAGCCGGGGTCTGAGCTGACCCGGGGCGCCGCGCCGCCCCGGCTCGTGCTCGTGCTCGTGCCCGTGCTTGTCGCGGCGTAGGCCCCGCGAGCCCGCATGCCCGCGGGTGCCTGCGCCGGACGCGCGCGTCAGACGTCCAGGGCCCTCAGCACGGGCAGCAACTGCTCCTCCTCGTGGTCGAGATGCGCCTCCAGCTCACGGCTCAGCCGCTCCACCCGGTCGCTCAGGCCGGCGCCGGTGCCGGGCCCGTCCAGCGCCCGTACCAGCTCCTCCTGGAGCCCCGCGACGGCCTCGTGCTCGGCCGCGATCCGCCGGAAGAACTCCCCCATGTGGGGGTGCTGCTGCTCCAGGTAGGGGAACAGCCCGGCGTCCTCGCTCCTGTGATGGAACTCCAGCGTGTGGCAGAACGCCAGGCAGTGCTGGCGCAGTTGCAGCGTGAGCGTCGCCGTTCCGTCGCCGTGCGCAGCCTCCTCCCGTACGAGGGCCAGCTGCGCCCGCAGCCAGCCGTGCACGTCGAGGAGCTTCCCGGCGATCCCGGCCTCCCCGGAGGCGACCTCGTGGGTGCGCTGGAGCGTCACGACGGGAATCACCCGTGCGGTCCGCTCCTGGTACTCCCCGTAGCCGGGCTCCTCCCGCACTACGCGGGCGAACAGCTCGTCCAGCGAGGGCCCTTGGGCGGGCACGGCGACGGCCTCGTACTCCTCGGTCCCGGTCTCGACCTGGACGAGGGGACGGGCGAGCAGGTTGTGGTACCAGGCGGGGTGCCGGTCGGCCCCGGCGGCGGATCCGACGACGAGCAGCCGGTTCCCGTCCCCTCGGACGAAGCCGAGGGGCACGGTGTGCGGCTTGCCGGACCTGGCGCCGGTGGTGGTGAGCAGGATCAGCTCGGAGCCTTCGAAGGGCCCGCCGACCCGCCCGGCGTTGGCCCGGAACTCGGCGATGACGGATGTGTTGAAATCGGTGAACGATGACACGGGGTGTGGGTTCCTCACGGTGTGTGCGTGCGACGGCAGCGAAACAACCGAGGGAGATCACCCGTAGCCGGTGGTGTAGACACCCATGGGTCCGGTCCTTCAACAACAGGTGCCTGCCCAACCACCGCCCGGCCCACATCTCAGTAGGCGGCGCCACGCGACACGCCCCCATCGTAACCAGAACCCGTCAACTACCCCTTCACTGCACCGCGGTCGGCCCCTGCGCGTTCTCGGAAGCCGGCCGGATGCTGCGCCTCAGCCGTGCCACGACGTCGGGGGTGAGTCCCGAGCGCCCGGTGGGGACGACGAGAGGCCCCCCGGTCCGGAGAACGGGGGGCCTCTGTGTCCTGCTGCGCAGGTTGTGCCCTCGGCAGGATTCGAACCTGCGACACCGGCTTTAGGAGAGCCGTGCTCTATCCCCTGAGCTACGAAGGCAGCGGTGGCTGCCCGTGAGGGTGGAGCCACCGCCGTCAGTGTAGCGGGTGGTGCATGATCCGCAGACGGGGTTACCGGCTCTCGTCGTAGACGCCGGACAGGTCGACGATCAGGTCGGCGGGGTCCCCCGACGCGGCCGGGCGGTGCCGTCGTGGCTGGTCAGCCCCGGTCGATGTGCACGCTGGTGGACTTCACCCGGGCCGTGGCCCGCATGCCGACCTCCAGGCCGAGCTCCTCGACCGCTTCGCGGGTCAGCAGGGACACCACCCGGTGCGGGCCCGCCTGGACCTCGACCTGCGCCGCGACGTCGCCGAGGGTGATCGCGGTGACGATGCCGGGGAAGGCGTTGCGCGCCGAGGTGTGCGGGACGTCCTCGCCCTCGGCGCCCTCCCGCGCGGCCGCCACGCAGAACGCGGCGAGGTCGGGGCCCGAGACCATGCGGCGGTTGCCGTCCCGGTGGGTGGGGAAGCGGTCCGCGTCCGCCCACCGGCGGGCGGTGTCGACGCTGACGCCCAGCAGCTGGGCGGCCTGTCCGATGGTGTAGGACTCCATGCGGCCCACCCTAAGCGCGGCGCTCCCGTCCGCCTCTCGCCGCCGTCCCCTTGCCGCCCGCGCCCGAAGGTTCGTCGACACGTGGGACCCGGACGCCGGGGCCCCGCCGCTCGCGGTGCCCCTCACCGTCTTCGGCGGCGAGAGTGGCATGGTCGTCACCCGCCACCGGCTGGCCGCCCGGGCCGAACGCGCCCCGCTCTTCCGGGGCCTGTACCTCTACGGCGGGGGCCACTTCTACCTCCGGGAGCACCCGCGGTCCCCGGCCCGCCGGATCACCGCCGCCACGATCGCCGCAGGCCGCGCGACGCGGGTGCCGCAACACGGCTGAACGCGTACGGGGACGCCCCGGCGCTCAGTGCGCCTGGCCGTCCCCGTGCCGGTCCGGTCCGAGTGCCGGCGTCAGATGACGTCCTCCAGCTCGCGCAAGAGCTTGGCCTTCGGCCGCGCGCCCACGAGCGACTTCACCGGCTCGCCGCCCCGGAAGACCATCAGCGTGGGCATCGACAGCACCCCGTACTTGGACTGGGTCTCCGGATTGGTGTCCACGTCCAGCTGCACGATCTTCAGCTCGCCGGCCTTCTCCTGCGCGATCGCGGCCAGCACCGGCGCGATCTGGCGGCAGGGACCGCACCAGTCGGCGGTGAAGTCCACCAGCACCGGCAGGTCGGAGTTGAGTACCTCATCGGCGAACGTGACGTCGGTGACCTGACCCAGGCCTTCTGCTTGCGTCATCCCATGTGCCCCTCTCGTCGCCGCGCGGCCGCTTCCCGACCGCGCGGACCTCGGCCCGGGCAGGCGGAGCGCCAACCTGGTCCCGTAACCCCGAACGGTCCGGTGCGGCAAGCAATTCCCGTTTCCTGCCACGGGGTTGCGCGGTGACAGCCACCGGACGACGGGCGCCCTGCGCCCCGGCCGACCCGACAGCTCACCGCTTGCCGACGAGGCGCAGCGGCAGCCCGCCGCCCGCCGCGGACCATTCGGCCGGGGACCAGCCGCGCGCGGCCCGCAGGTAGCCGGGCTTCCAGTTCGTTCCCGTGGCGGTGTGGGACACCAGCGCCTCCAGGCCGTCGAGGCCGGCTTCCACGAGGGCGAGTACGTGGCCGTCACCGCGGTGCTCCCGCAGCAGGGCCGCCGCGTGCCACAGCGCCAGGTGCGGGGCCTCGGGCAATCGTCGTCATGCGGACCACGCTACGCAGCGGGGGGCGACGCCGGTGTCCGAGTCGGCGCAGACCGTCCGGTGCGCGGCGGTTCGGCCGGTGCGGCGCCCGGTCGGGCAGGTGGCCCCGGGCGGCGGCCCCGGGCGGCGGCCCCGGCCGGGGGAGCGTCAGGGGCGGGTGATCCGGACCTGGTAGCTGCCGTTGCGCAGCTCGCCCACCACGGAGACGCTGATGCCCGACCGCTCGTCCGTGAAGGTCTCACCGGGCCGGAACGGCGCGTCGGACAGCTCCGCGTGGACGTTCGGCCGCCGTGTGCAGCCGCCGCTCGACGCGGCGCTGTCCGAAACCGTCACCGGGCCCTGCCCGGTGTCCACGTCGGAGTCAACCTTGTAGATGAGGACCCCCGGCTTGCAGACGGCCTCGTCGTTGCCGGCCCTGGTCCGCACCTCCACCGCGTACCCGGTGCTCTCCGAGAGCGGTACGAAGGCCAGCTTCGTGCCGCCCCGCACCGCGAGCGGGGACAGCACGTGGTCGCTGACGCCCGACTTCGACGCGCAGCTGATCTGGGTGCTGTCCAGCCAGCCCAGCTTCCACTTGTGCCAGCCCAGCAGATCGTTGTTGGCCCCCCAGTCCTCGCTCATGATGTCCCAGTGCCCGACGGTGCCCCCGCCGTCGGGCGTGTACAGGTCGGGCAGCCCGAAGACGTGCCCGTTCTCGTGCGGGAGCACCCGGTAGCCGGTCTCCCGGTAGGTGCCGGAGCCGTCGTCCTGGCGGCTGTAGACGAAGGACGTGTTCGACAGCGGGACCCCGTCGGCGACCGGGGCCTCGCCGTTGCCGGAGAAGGTCACGGACAGGACGGTGTCCAGGGCGGACGGTCCGGCGTTCGGCGTGACCAGGACGTTGATCAGGTCGTACCGGTTGAAGTCCACGTCGGGGTCGGCGGCCTTCGCGATGTGCTCGACGAGCTGCCGGTACCCCGGTTCGTACGGGGACCCGCGCTCGATGCCGTACGCGGCGAACGGCATCGGCATCCGCAGCCAGGTCCTTATCGGGGCCTCGGGGCGGTAGGTGAGCCGGCCGTAGGAGCTGGTGCGGAACCAGTCCGCGGTCTTGGGGAAGAACTCCGCCATCCGGTCCGCGGCCGTCCCCTCGCCCTTGGCATCGGGAAAGTCGATCATGAGGTTCAGCGCCCTGACCTCGCCGGTCGATCGCGCGTACCCGGGCGGGGTCGGCAGGCCCTCGGACATCTGCACGCCCATCGTGCCCGCGATGCGGCAGGGCGCGAGGGCCGACTCGACGGTGGTGGCCACCGGTCCGGCCGCGGACCGGCCCCGGCCGGAGATGCCCGCGCTCGCGGTCGCCGTGACGCCGAGGGCCAGCGCGGTCAGGCCGATGAACGCGCTGGTGAGGCGTGGTGTGCGTATCCGGTGGCGGGTCTGCGGCATGGAGCTCGCCTTCGGGTCCGCGGCAGCCGGCCGGGTCCGGACTGCGCTCTGTTCGCCCACCCTCCGACGGCTGCGGCGCGCCCGCGCGTCGAGCGAGGCCAAACGGTGACCGGCGGCGGCCGGGCTCGTGACCCAGGTCACACGCGGGAGTGAAATAACCGGGGACCCGATCCCCGTTTGTACGTGAGTCCCCGGAAGTGGGGACCGGCTCCCCGTTTCGGCGGGACCGTACGGATCACCTGCCGGAGAGGCCCTCGATGAAGCGCCCCACCACCACCGCCCCGGCGGCGCCGACCGCCCGCGGGGCGGCCGTGGACCTGGCGGCGCCGTCCGACCCGGCGGCTCCGCCCGCCCGGCCGACCGCTGCCGCGGACGCGGCGCGGGACGCGGCCCCGGCGCACGCGGTCCGGCTCGGCGCGCCCCCGGCGGACGCGGCGCCGGGCGCCGCGACCCGCCCGCGCGCCGACGCCGTCCGCAATCGCGAGCGGATCCTGGTGGCGGCCCGCGAGCTGTTCGTCGAGTTCGGCCCGGGCGCCGCCTTCGACGAGGTCGCCCGCCGGGCCGGCGTCGGCAACGCCACCCTGTACCGACATTTCCCCGACCGTCCGACGCTGGTCCGCCACGTCGTGCTCTTCGTCATGGACCGGGTCACCGGGCACGCGGAGCGCGCCCTCGCCGAGGAGGCCGACGCCTTCGACGCGCTGTGCCGCTTCACGCACGCCGCCGCCGACGAGCGCATCGGCGCCCTGTGCCCGATGCTCGCCGCCGACTTCGGCCACGACCACCCCGAACTCCTGGCCGCGCGCGACGTCCTGGAGGCCGCGGTCCAAGCCTTGCTGACCGCCGGCCAGGACGCCGCACTGGTCCGCCCGGACATCGGCGTCGGCGACCTGATGGTCGCCCTGTCCCAGCTCAGCCGACCCCTTCCCGGCACGGCCTGCATCGACGTGAACCACTTCACCCACCGTCACCTCCAGCTGTTCCTCGACGGGTTGCGGGCGCCGGCCCGCTCCGTGCTTCCCGGTTCGGCACCGACGGCGGAGACCTTGAGGCGGAAAACCATGTGACGCACTGAGGTCTCCCCCCTAGGGTTT
Organism: Streptomyces sp. NPDC055254; assembly: GCF_053606025.1. NCBI lineage: Bacteria > Bacillati > Actinomycetota > Actinomycetes > Kitasatosporales > Streptomycetaceae > Streptomyces > Streptomyces sp. NPDC055254. The sequence goes on from NZ_JBSGQV010000029.1 coordinate 55,853, forward strand.
TTCACTTATTTCAGTCATTCCGCACAGTGAGTGGGTACACCCATGCCAAAAACAGCCACGACACCCCCGGTGCTCGCGGACCCGAGCCGCTGGAAGGCGCTCGTCTTCATCGCGCTGGCCCAGCTGATGGTCGTGCTCGACGCGACCATCGTGAACATCGCGCTCCCCTCCGCCCAGAGCGACCTCGGCATCTCCGACGCCAACCGCCAATGGGTGATCACCGCTTACGCGCTGGCCTTCGGCGGACTGCTGCTCTTCGGCGGCCGCATCGCGGACAAGTGGGGGCGCAAGAACGCCTTCGTCGTCGGCCTGATCGGCTTCGCCCTGGCCTCCGCGCTCGGCGGCGCCGCCACCGGCGAGGCCATGATGCTGGGCGCCCGCGCCCTCCAGGGCGCCTTCGGCGCGCTGCTCGCACCGGCGGCCCTGTCGCTGCTCGCGGTCATGTTCACCGACGCCAAGGAGCGCGCCAAGGCCTTCGGCATCTACGGCGCGATCGCCGGTGGCGGCGGCGCCGTGGGCCTGATCCTCGGCGGTGTCCTGACCGAGTACCTCAACTGGCGCTGGACCTTCTTCGTCAACATCCCGTTCGCGATCGTCGCGGCCGTGGGGGCGTGGATGGTCATCCGCGAGCCCGCCGGCTCCCGCAACCGCGCGCCGCTCGACATCCCCGGTGTGGTCCTCTCCACGCTCGGCCTCGTCGCGCTGGTGTACGGCTTCACGCGCGCCGAGTCCGCCGGCTGGTCGGACGGCCTGACCGTGGGCATGTTCGTCGCCTCGGTGGTGCTGCTGGGGGCGTTCGTCCTCGTCGAGTCCAAGGTGAAGTCCCCGCTGCTGCCGCTGCGGGTCCTGCTGGAGCGCAACCGCGGCGGTGTCTACCTCTCGCTGGGCCTGGCCGTGATCTCGATGTTCGGCCTGTTCCTCTTCCTCACCTACTACCTGCAGGTCGTCAAGGGCTACTCGCCCGTCATGACCGGCTTCGCCTTCCTGCCGATGATCGCGGGCATGATCACGGGCTCCACGCAGATCGGCGCCCGTCTGATGACCCGCGTCGCGCCGCGCCTGCTGATGGGGCCGGGCTTCCTGCTGGCGGCCGCGGGCATGCTGATGCTGACCCAGCTGGAGGTCGGGTCCTCGTACCCGGCGCTGATCCTGCCGGCGCAGCTGCTGCTGGGCCTCGGCATGGGCACGGCCTTCATGCCGGCCATGTCCCTGTCCACGCACGGGGTGAACCCGGCGGACGCCGGTGTGGCCTCGGCCATGGTCAACACCTCGCAGCAGGTCGGCGGCGCCATCGGCACGGCACTGCTGAACACCATCGCGGCCTCCGCGACGACCGCGTACCTGACCGACCACGCGGCCGAGGCCGCGGCGGGCGGTCCGGGCGCGCAACTGATCCAGGCCCAGGCCATGGTCGAGGGGTACGCCTCCGCGATCTGGTGGGCCGTGGGCATCCTGGCCGCGAGCGCGGCCATCGCCTTCACGCTGATCAACACGGGCCGTCCGGGTGCCGGTGGCCCGGTGGCCTCCGGGGCCGGCGCGGGCGAGGACGCCGAGTTCAAGGTGCCGGTGATCGCCCACTGACGGCGGTTCCCGCTCGGGAATGACTGACGACCCCGCTTGGTTTAAATTTAAACCAAGCGGGGTCGGTCTTTTTGTGGCGGCCCTGCCCCGACGACGCAGGAGCGCCCCCATGACCACGGACCCGGCCCCCGCACCCCCGATCCCCATGGCCACGGCCCCGCAGGGGGCCCGGATGCCGGCGCTCTTCCTCAGCCACGGGGCGCCGCCGCTCGCCGACGACCCGCTCTGGCCGGCCGAACTGGCCGCATGGTCCGCGGGCCTGCCCCGCCCCACGGCGATCCTGATGGTCTCCGCGCACTGGGAGGAGGCCCCGCTCGCCCTCGGCGCCACCGAGACCGTTCCCCTGGTGTACGACTTCTGGGGCTTCCCCGAGCACTACTACGGGGTCCGCTACGAGGCCCCGGGCGCCCCCGGCCTCGCCGCCTCGGTCCGCGCACTCCTGCGCGCCCCGGGCACCCAGGTCCAGGACATGCCCGACCGGGGCCTCGACCACGGCGCGTACGTCCCCCTGGTGGAGATGTACCCGGAGGCGGACGTCCCGGTCCTGCAGATCTCGCTGCCGACCCTGGACCCGCGCCGCCTGATGGACATCGGCCGTCGCCTGGCCCCCCTGCGCGACGAAGGAGTCCTGATCGTCGGCAGCGGCTTCTTCACCCACAACCTGGCCGCCCTGCGCCACACCGGCCCGGGCGTCCCCGCCTGGTCCGCCGAGTTCGACGCCTGGGGCCACGAGGCACTCGCCGCCGGCGACCTCGACTCCCTGCTCGACTTCGAGTCCAAGTCCCCGTCGGGGCGACTGGCGCACCCCCGCACGGAGCACTTCGCACCCCTCTTCGTCACCCTCGGCGCGGCGGAGGCGGCGGGTGACCTCGGGATCCGCCGCGACGCGGTGGACGGCTTCTGGATGGGCCTCTCGAAGCGCTCGCTCCAGTTCGGCCGGCCCGCGGCTTCCCGGTGATCCTCTCCTCCCCGACGGTAGGAGGCGTCGTCCCGTGCCGGAGGGGCCTGCCGGCCCTTCACCCGTGCGAGTGAGGGGGTGCCCGGCCCGTACCCGTACGGCCGGAAATCCGAGAGTTGTCCAGGCAACCGGAAACCGGTCCCCGCCGTCTTCAGGGGCGGAGTGCGACGGCCGGGTCACGTGTGACGGCGGTCTCACAGCCCGGGTGGCGCGGGCCCGCAAGAGACTTTGCAGTAACGGTCATCCCGGCCCTGACCTGCGCTCTTGAAGATCTGGAAGTGCCAGCTCCGCTCTCGTGGCGGGGCAGGATACTGCAAGATCTCGCGAGAGAGGCACCGACGTGGGAATTCTGTCCCGATTCCAGTCGTTGTTTCCTTCGGAAGCGGGCACTCGGGAGAGTGTCCGGGGACACCGCGACAGAACTCATCGCAAGGGAGCACGCATGGCAACCCGCGCCGTCGCCCGTCGTCAGTCCGCGAGCAGCGCCCGCGCTGGGGGCGGGGAGATCGCAGACCGCGACCTGGTCGGCATGTACCTGGACGAGATCGCGCGCACCCCGCTCCTCGACGCGGCCAAGGAAGTCGAGCTCTCCCAGATCATCGAGGCGGGCGTGTACGCCCAGCAGATCCTCGACGGCGCGGTGGAGCCCCGGGACAAGGCCCCCGCACGCGAGGAGCTGGAGGCGCTGGCCGCCGAGGGCGAGCGCGCGAAGGAAGTCTTCATCCGCTCCAACCTGCGCCTGGTCGTGGCGGTCGCCCGCCGCTACCCGCGCAGCGGGCTGCCCCTGCTCGACCTGATCCAGGAGGGCAACGCCGGCCTGGTACGCGCGGTGGAGAAGTTCGACTACGCCAAGGGCTTCAAGTTCTCCACGTACGCCACGTGGTGGATCCGGCAGGCCATCACCCGGTCCATCGCCGACCAGTCCCGCACCATCCGCCTCCCCGTCCACCTGGTCGAGGAGCTCGGCCGCATCCGCCGCGTCCAGCGCGAGTTCAACCGCGAGAACGGCCGGGAGCCGGAGCACGCCGAGATCGCCGCGGAGCTGGACACGACGGAGAAGCGCGTAGGCGACGTACTGGACTGGTCGCGCGACCCGGTCAGCCTGAACATGTCGGTCGACGACGACGGCGACACGCAGTTCGGAGACCTGCTGGAGGACACCTCCGCGATCTCGCCGGAGCAGTCCGTGCTCTCCCTGCTGCGCAGCGAGGAGCTGGAGGAACTGCTCGGGAAGCTCGACCAGCGCACGGCGTCGATCATCAAGATGCGGTACGGCATCGACGACGGCCGCGAGCGGACCCTGACGGAGGTCGGCAAGCAGCACGGCCTGACCCGCGAGCGGATCCGCCAGATCGAGAAGCACGCGCTGCTCGAACTGAAGCGCATGGCCCGCGACACCGGCTTCGACGCGGTGGCCTGACCCACCCCCCGTACGAGCCCCGGCGCCACCCCCCCCAGGCGTCGGGGCTCCCTGGACCGAATCCGGCCCCGCGCCGACGTTTGAGGCGCGGGGCCGGGGCGAAGCCCCGGGTCTTGGACGCCCGCCACGGTCGCGGGGGCGGGGCCCCGAACCGCGAGCGGCAGCTCACGCCCCCGGCGGCGGGACCGGCACGGCCCCGGCCAACCGCGCGGCCAGCGCCCCGGCCGCCGCCGCCAGTTCCGGCGGCCCCTGCACCGTGAACGGCACGCCCGCCAGGGCGAGCCGCGCCGCCAGCCACTCCACGTTGTCCGTCGACTCGAACCGCACCCGGCACCCCTCAGCGCCCGCCGCCGCCGCTCCCGGTACCGAGACGATCCGGTCCGCAAGCCACGGCGGCAGCGCATCCGACCCGGCCGCCACGTCGAAGGACACCTCCACCGCGTACGTCCGCGCACCCCCCAGCCCCCGCCGGACGAACTCCTCCGCGTCCATCGGCATCGGCCGCCCCGCGAACCGGGCCCCCGTCGCGAGCACCTCGTCCACCCGGTCCACCCGGAACGTCCGCCAGTCCTCCCGCTCCAGGTCGTAGGCCACCAGGTACCACCGGCTGCCCGTGCTCACCAGCCGGTACGGCTCCACCAGCCGCCGCGACTCAACCCCGTCCCGCGCCCGGTACGCGAACCGCAGCCGCTCCGGCCCCGCCACCGCGGCCGCCATCGTCGTGAGCGTCCGCGGATCCACGCGCGCCCCGTCGCCCCGCGTGACCGCGACCGTCGCCGACTGCAGCGCGCTCACCCGGTGCCGCAGCCGTGAGGGCAGTACCTGCTCCAGCTTCGCCAGGGCCCGTACGGACGCCTCCTCGACCCCCTCGATCGCGTGCCCGGCCCCGGCCCGCAGCCCCACCGCGATCGCCACCGCCTCCTCGTCGTCCAGCAGCAGCGGCGGCATCGCCGCCCCCGCCACCAGTCGGTAGCCGCCCTCCGCGCCCAGCGTGGCTTCCACCGGGTACCCGAGCTCCCGCAGCCGCTCGATGTCGCGCCTGATCGTCCGGGCGCTCACCCGCAGCCGCTGCGCCAACTCGCTCCCGGGCCATTCGCGCGGGGTCTGCAGCAGGGACAGCAGGGACAGGAGCCGTGCCGGGGTGTCGGTCATGCGATCCAGGTTGCCAGTGAAATAGGACACCAACTGACCTACATGCCGTCTAGGTTTCTCCTCATGAGCACCGAGACGCCCAAGACATCGCCCGAAAGAGAGAACGGGCCCGTACGAGAAGAGCGGAACGCGCCACCCGCCGTACCCGGTCCGACCCCCGCACCCGGCCCGGCCGAAGTCGCCGCTGCCGCCGCCGCTGCCTCCTCCGCCGACCGCCGCCGCTGGCTGGCGCTCGCCATCGTGATGACCGCGGCCTTCATGGACCTGGTCGACGTCACGATCGTCAACATCGCGATACCCAGCATGCGCCAGGACCTCGGCGCGTCCACCAGCGCGATCCAGTGGATCACCGCCGGCTACGCCCTCGCCTTCGCCGCCGGCCTGATCACGGGCGGCCGTCTCGGTGACATCTACGGCCGCAAGCGCCTCTTCCTCGTCGGCATCGCGGGCTTCACCGCCGCCTCGCTGCTCTGCGGCATCGCCGCCGACCCGGGCATGCTCGTCGCCGCCCGCCTCCTCCAGGGCGCGATGGCGGCCCTGATGGTCCCGCAGGTCCTGGCGATCATCCACGTCACCTTCCCGCCCCACGAGCGCGGCAAGGTCTTCGGCATGTTCGGCGCGATCGTGGGCCTCGGTGCCGTCTCCGGTCCGATGCTCGGCGCGCTGCTCACGGAGTGGAACCTCTTCGGCCTCGAATGGCGCCCGATCTTCCTGATCAACCTGCCCGTCGGCATCGCCGGCCTGATCCTGGGTCGCAAGTTCATCACCGAGTCCAAGGCCCCGCAGGCCCTGCGCCTCGACCTGGTCGGCGTCGTCCTCGCCACCCTCGCCCTGGTCATGCTGATCTTCCCGCTCACCCACGGCCGTGAGAACGACTGGCCGCTGTGGGGCTTCCTGTGCATGGGGGCGGCGCCGCTCGTCTTCGCCGCGTTCATCGCGTACGAGAAGTACAAGATCAGGAAGGACGGTTCCCCGCTGGTCGAGCTCTCCCTCTTCAAGGTGAAGAGCTTCGCGGGCGGCATCGCCGTCCAGCTGACCTTCGGCATCGCGACCGGCATCTTCTTCCTGGTCTGGACGCTGTACATGCAGATGGGCCTCGGCTGGAGCGCCCTGCGCGCCGGCGCCACCGGCATCCCGTTCTCCATCGCCGTCTCTGTCGCCGCCGGCATCTCGGTCCAGAAGCTCGTACCGCGCTTCGGCCGCAAGGTGCTCCAGGCGGGCGCCCTGACCATGGCCGCCGGGCTGCTCCTCTACATCTGGGAGTCGCAGCACTACGGTCTGGAGATCGCCTCCTGGCAGATGGCCCTCCCGCTGGCGGTCATGGGCGTGGGCATGGGGCTGATCGTGGCCCCGCTGACCGACACGGTGCTCTCCGAGGTGCCGCGCGAGCACGCCGGCTCCGCCTCCGGCCTGATCAACACCACGGGTCAGATGGGCAACGCGCTCGGCCTCGGCCTGACCTCCGTCGTCTTCTTCGGGCTGATCGAGGACGACATGGTCTTCGGCCCGCCGTACGTGGAGGCCTTCCGTGGCGCGCTGTGGTGGGTCGTGGCCGTCCTCGTCGTGATCTTCGCGGTGATGTTCACGCTGCCCCGCGCGCAGGTCCCGACGGAGCGGCGCGAGGGCGCCGACCCGATCCCCGGCCCGATCCCCGGCCCGGTCCCCGGCCCCGCCGCGACCCCGGACGCCGAAAAGGTCCCGGCGGTCTGACCCGGCACTGCTTTCATCACGGGCATGTCCGCTTTGTTGGCGGGCATGCCCGTTTTTCTTTGTTTACTTCCAGGATCAGGCGTACTGTGGAAAGTAACCACAGAGTCGGGCATCGAACGGATGTAAACCCACATGTACGCACCGGAGCGCCAGCAGGAGATCCTCCGCCTCGCCCGCGAGGCGGGCCGAGTCGATGTGCTCTCCCTCGCCGACCGCTTCCAGGTCACGGCCGAGACCGTCCGCCGGGACCTCACCGCCCTCGACCGGGCCGGCCTGATCCGCCGGGTCCACGGCGGCGCCATACCGGCCGGCCGCCTCGACTTCGAGCCGGACCTCACCGAACGCGAGGCCACCGCCGCCGACGAGAAGGACCGCATCGCGGCCGCCGCCCTCCGCGAGCTGCCCGACGGAGCCAGCGTCGTCCTGGACGCCGGCAGCACCGTGGCCCGCCTCGCGGCCGCCATCCCGGTCGACACCCCGCTCACCGTGGTCACCCACGCGCTGCCCGTCGCCGCCCGGCTCGCCGACCACACCGGCATCGACCTCCACCTCGTCGGCGGCCGCGTCCGCCACCGCACCCGGGCCGCCGTGGACGCCTGGGCGCTGCGCGCGTACGCCGAGATCCGCGCCGACGTCCTCTTCCTGGCGACCAACGGCTTCACCGCCGGGGGCGGCCTGACCACCCCCGACCTCGCCGAGGCGGCCGTCAAGCGGGCGGCGATCGCCGCCGCCCGCCGCGTCGTGCTCCTCGCGGACTCGGCGAAGGCCGGGCAGGAGCACTTCGCGCGCTTCGGCTCCTTCGCCGACGTCGACCTCCTCATCACGGACGCGGGGCTCGACCCCGCCCACAAGGCGGCGATCGAAGCCGCCGGTACGGAAGTTGCGCTCGTATGATCCTCACCGTCACGCCCAACCCCTCCCTCGACCGGACCTACGAGATCCCCTCGCTGGACCGGGGCGAGGTGCTGCGCGCCGGAGGCGACCGGGTCGACCCCGGGGGCAAGGGCGTCAACGTCGCCCGCGCCGTCGCCGCCGCGGGCGTCCGTACGACGGCGGTCCTCCCGCTCGGCGGCCTCCCGGGCACGCTCGTCGCCGAACTCCTCGGCGCGCAGCGCGTCGACGTCACGGTCGTCTCGATCGCCGGCCGGACCCGCTCGAACATCTCGCTCGTCGAGCCGGACGGCACCCTCACCAAGATCAACGCGCCGGGCCCGGAACTCACCCCGGAGGAATCCGCCCTGCTCCTGGAGACCGTCCGCACCTGCTCCGCCGGCGCCACCTGGATCGCCGGCTGCGGGAGCCTCCCCCGTGGCGCCCGACCCGAGTGGTACGCCGACCTGGTCACCCGCGCCCACCAGGCCGGCGCCCGGGTGGCCCTGGACACCTCGGGCCCGGCCCTGCTGGCGGCGCTGGCGGCCCGGCCGGAGGTCGTCAAGCCGAACGCCGAGGAACTGGCGGCCGCGGTGGGCCGCCCGCTGGCCATCCTCGGCGACGTGGTCAAGGCGGCGGACGAGCTGCGCTCGCTGGGCGCGGGCGCGGTACTGGCCTCCCTCGGCGGCGACGGCCAGCTGCTGGTCTGCGAGGAGGGCGCCTACTACGGCACCGCCCCCGTCGACGTCGTCCGCAGCAACGTCGGTGCGGGCGACGCCTCCCTGGCCGGCTTCCTGATAGCGGGGGGAGAGGGCCCGAAGGCGCTCGCCTCCGCCCTGGCCCACGGCGCCGCCGCGGTCCGGCTGCCCGGGAGCGCGATGCCGACCCCCGCGGACCTGCGTCCCGCAGAGGTCCACGTCACCCAGGACCTGCCCCTGGACCTCACCCTGTCCGGACCCGCCACGGTCTGACGCGCGCGAAGGAGCCCGTGATGAGCGACATGATCACCCCCGAACTGGTCGACCTCGACCTGTCCGCCGACTCGAAGGAGGAGGCCGCGCGCGCCCTGGCGCGGCGGATGGCCTCCCTGGGCCGGGTCACCGACCTGGAGGGCTTCCTGGCGGACGTGGCGGCGCGGGAAGCGCAGATGCCGACGGGCCTCGACGGCGGGATAGGCATCCCGCACTGCCGGTCCGCCCACGTCAGCGCCCCCACCCTGGCCTTCGGCAGGGCCCCGGCCGGCATCGACTTCGGCGCTCCGGACGGCCCGGCGGACCTGATCTTCCTGATCGCGGCCCCCGCCGGCGCGGACGACGCGCACCTGACGATCCTCTCCTCGCTGGCCCGCCGCCTGATGCGCCCGGAGTTCACCACCGCCCTGCGCGCGGCAACCACCCCGGGGGAGGCGGCGGCCCTGATCTCTCCGGCTCCGCCGACGTCCGGGGCGCAGCCCCCGGACGGGGGCTCCGCAGCGCGGACCCCGGTTCCGGAAAACGACGGGGTGGGGGAGAGCCCCGCGGGGCAGCGGCAACCGTTCCGGATCGTGGCCGTCACCTCCTGCCCCACCGGCATCGCGCACACCTACATGGCCGCCGAGGCCCTCCAGCGGGCCGCCGCCGAGGCCGGGATCGAGCTCGGTGTCGAAACCCAGGGCTCGGCCGGATTCACGCGGCTCACGCCCGAGGACATCGCGGCGGCGGACGCCGTCGTCCTCGCCCACGACGTCCCCGTCCGCGACCGCGCCCGCTTCGCCGGCAAACCCACCGTCGACGTCGGGGTCAAGGCCGGCATCAACCGGCCCGCCGAACTCCTCGCCGAGGCCCGCGACAAGGCCGCCCGGGGCGAGGTGACCGACCACGCCCCGACCCCCGTCGAGCGGGCCGGGGAGGAGTCCGACGGCTACGGCGCCCGGTTGCGCACCTGGCTCATGTCCGGCGTCAGCTACATGGTCCCCTTCGTCGCGGCCGGCGGGCTGCTCATCGCCCTCGCCTTCGCCATCGGCGGCTACGAGATCAACGACGCGCCCTCCGTCGCCGAGCACTTCGTCTGGACCGAGGCCGCCGGCTGGGCCGCCCTGCTGTTCCAGACCGGCGGGCTCGCCTTCGGATTCCTGATCCCGGTCCTCGCCGGCTACATCGCCTACGGCATGGCCGACCGGCCGGGCCTCGTTCCCGGATTCGTCGGCGGCGCGGTGGCCCTCACCATCGACGCCGGCTTCCTCGGGGGCCTGATCGCCGGACTCATCGCCGGCGCCACCGTCCTCGCCCTCCAGCGGCTGAGGATCCCGGCTGCGCTGCGCGGCATCATGCCCGTCGTCGTGCTGCCGCTCATCGGCTCGGCCGTCACCGCGTTCCTGATGTTCCTCGTCGTCGGCAAACCCGTGGCCTCGCTCCAACGGGCCCTCACCGACTGGCTGTCCGGCCTCTCCGGCGCCAACGCGATCATCCTCGGCGTCGTCCTCGGCCTGATGATGTGCTTCGACCTCGGCGGCCCGCTCAACAAGGTCGCGTACGCCTTCGCGATCGGAGGCCTCGCGAACCCCAACGAGGGCAGCCTCAAGGTGATGGCGGCCGTGATGGCCGCCGGCATGGTGCCGCCGCTCGCCATGGCCCTGGCGACCACCGTCCGCGGCCGGCTCTTCTCCCGGTCCGAGCGGGAGAACGGCAAGGCCGCCTGGTTCCTCGGCGCCTCCTTCATCACCGAGGGCGCCATCCCGTTCGCGGCGGCCGACCCGCTGCGCGTCATCCCGGCGGCCATGGCCGGCGGCGCCGTCACCGGGGCCCTGTCGATGGCCTTCGAGTGCACCCTGCGGGCCCCGCACGGCGGCATCTTCGTCATCCCGCTGATCGGCAACCCGCTGCTCTACCTGACCGCGATCGCCGCCGGCACGGCCACGACCGCGGGCCTGGTGATTCTCCTCAAGGGGATGCGCCGCCCGGCCGGGGCGACGGCTCCCGAGTCCGCCCCGGTCACCGTCACCACCGCGGCCTGACCCCGCCGCTGCGGACGCCGAGGCTCAGCGGACCCGCGCGCGGAGCTCCATGGCTCCGCGCGCGGCCGCCTCGCTCTCGTACACCTCGCACATGTGCCGTCCGTCCGGCGTCGCCGTGTGCTCGACCTCCCAGAGACTGATCTCGGTCCCGTCCAGCAGCACGAAGGCGTGCTCGTACAGGTGGAAGCCGGCGTCCCGCCCGTCCGAGAGGCACTGCCGCCCACCGAACGCCTGCGTGATCCGGTGCGCGTACGCCGACCGCAGCCGCTCCGCCACCGCCTCGCCGGGACGGTCCGGGTTCTCCGCGCGGCGCAGCACGCGGCGGGCGTGGTCGGCCGACTGCTCCACCATGTACTCCTGACGCGGTAACGGCACCGACGCCGCGAACAGCTCGCTCAGCAGCGCGGCGTCGTTCTCCGGCTCCTCGTCACCGGGCAGCAGCGCGGGATCCGCACCGGCCTCGGCCGGGGTCCCGCCGAACAGCCGGGACACGGCCAGGCAGGTCTCCGCCTTGCTCGCGAAGACCTCGTACCGTATCTCCCGGTCCTGCCCCTGCCGGTACGCCAGCTCCCACAGCGACACCGAGCCGCCGTCGGTCAGCAGGTAGGTGTGCCGGTTGGTCTCCCGCCACACACCCGCCCCCGGTCCGTGATGGGTGGTGTACAGCGAGGAGCTGTGGGCGAGCGCGCCACCGACGCGCTCGACCACATGGTCCGGCAGGTCGAAGGAGTTGAGGGCGCGGCCCAGGAGTCGATCGAGGTGGGCCTCGGTTGTCTCGTACGGATCGCTCAAGGTGGGTCTCCAGGCCGTCGCAGCTCGTCACTTCACGGAAGCTCAACGTAACCCCTGGCTCTGACATCACGTCCGGGGTTCGGTAAAACGTCCGGGAAGCATCAGGGGTTCCCGCCACACCTTCAGGTCAACTTGCGTACAGATACTCATGGTTAGGCACCCTCTGTGTCGAAGCGCGGGACTATGGGCCGCATGGCAACGAATACAGTGGACGTCCCCCGCCGGCAGGGTCGGTCCCTCGACCGGCGCGAAGGCGAACGGGAAGCCGCGCCGCGGGGGTTGGCCTGGCTGCTGGCCCTTACCGGAGCGGCAGGGGTGCTGGCCTCCTGGGTGATCACCCTCGACAAGTTCCTCCTGCTGGAGGACCCGGACTTCAAGCCCGCGTGCAGCCTCAACCCCGTGGTCTCCTGCGGCAGCGTCATGAAGAGCGACCAGGCGGCGGTCTTCGGCTTCCCCAACCCCGTGCTCGGCCTGGTCGCTTACGCGGTCGTGGTGTGCGTGGGCGCCGGCCTGCTCGCCGGGGCCCGCTACCGCGGCTGGTTCTGGCTGGGTCTGCACGCCGGCACCCTCTTCGGCGTCGGCTTCTGCTCCTGGCTGATGGTGCAGTCGCTGTACGAGATCAACGCCCTGTGCCTGTGGTGCTGCCTGGCCTGGGTCGCGACGCTGCTGATGTTCTGGGCGGTCACCGCGCACAACGTCCGTACCGGCGTGCTCCCCGCACCCGGGGCGGTGCGCGGGTTCTTCGGCGAGTTCGGCTGGGCCCCGCCCGCCCTGCACATCGGGGTGATCGGCATGCTGATCCTCACCCGCTGGTGGGACTTCTGGACCGGCTGAGCACCGGCCGGCCGCGAGGACGGCGGGACGCGCGCGAGGGCCCCGGCAGCTGGACGCCGCCGGGGCCCTCGTCACATCACTCCACGGGCGCGGGGGCCCGGTGGCGCCGAAGGGGCGCGGAGAGCGGTGATCAGCTGTTGACCGAGCCGTTGCCCGAGAGGACCGGGATGTTGCTGAGGATGTGCGAGAGCGGCTCGTCACCCTTGGCCTGGGTGGAGTTCTCGGTGCACTGCTGGTTCTGCGGGTTGGACAGCACGTTGATGTCCTGGACACCGATGTTGAGCAGGGCGACCAGCGACTGGGCGTTGACCTTCGCCGGCAGGCCGATGCAGGGCTTGTTCAAGGTGCCCTGGACCAGGCCGAGCTGCGGGCTCAGGTCGCCGTGGGTCTTCTGGTTGCCGTAGATCTGCTGGGAACCGTTGCCGTTGACGGTGTTGATCCCGTTGTCGTTGCCGATGGCCATGGCCGGGGTCGCGACGGCAGCGCCCGCGCCGACGGCGACGGCGGAGACTGCGGCGGCGGTCATGAACTTCTTGAACATCTTGATCCTTCTGTCGCACGAGTGCCCGCTAGCGGAGCGTCCTGGTCAACTGGCCCGCCCGGGGGTTGGTTCCGGTCCTTCACTCAAACGGCCTGCGAGGGGTGAATTTTTCCCCGCCAGGGTGAGAGGCCCCCGGACGCGTGCGCGAAGCCCGTACGCAGCCGCAGTGGTCCGCCGTCCGGTTGCGGCCCGTGAAGGGTGTTCGCACGGTGGGTGAGGAAACGGGGCGCTGTGGCCCGTTTTCCGCACGTCAACACAGAAGGAAAGCCATGGAACTCAAGAAGGCGACTCGCGTCCTCGTCTCCTCGGCCCTGACCGCCGCCATACTCTTCGGCGCCGCGGCCCCCGCGAGCGCTCTGGACGGCGGGGACCGCGGGGTGAGCGCCCGGGCCGCGGCCGCCGGCCCCGTCGACGATCTCGTGAACGGCATCCTGGAAGCCGTCAAGGGCCTCCTCCCGCCCGGCGTCAGCCTGCCGGACATCAAGATTCCGTCGATCGAGCTGCCCGAGATCCCCGGCGTGACGCTGCCGCAGGTGCCGGGCGTCCCGCTCCCCGAGCTGCCGCTCACCCCGCCGGCGCTGCCGCCGGCGCCGGTGGAACTCGTACCGGACATCCCCGAGATCCCCGGCGTCGTGATCCCCGGCCTTCCGACCGGAGGCGGGGGCCTACCGTAACGGTCCGGACCCGCACCACGGTTACGACTATTGGGCTGAACAGGTCCGATCGGGTGCGCAGCCGTGTCCGTCGGGGAAGAAGGAGCGTTTCGCTCGGTGTGAGCCCCGGATCGGGGCAGAACATCGAACAGAAGGTGCACTTCCCATGAACTCTGCCAAGAAGGCCGCTCTGGTCCTGGCCACCGCTGGTCTCGCTGCGGCCGGTGCCGCCGGCTCCGCCGTCGCCGACTCGTCGGCCGAGGGCGCGGCCGTGGGTTCCCCCGGTGTCCTCTCGGGCAACCTGGCTCAGGTCCCGGTCCACATCCCGATCAACATTTGCGGCAACTCCGTGAACATCATCGGCGCGCTGAACCCCGCGTTCGGCAACGTCTGCGTCAACGACTGACGTCAGCGGCAGACACGACTGTGGGCGCCCCGGCCTCGCCGGTGGCGCCCACAGTCGTGTCGGGGCTGCTCAGCCCTTGCCGCCGTTGAGCTGTACGCCGCCGAGGAGCGGGGACGCCTGGGTGGCGCCGTTCGCCAGGCTCAGCACCTCGCCCGGGGCGTTGTTGCGGATCTTGTTGAGGCCCTGGGCCGTCCCGGCGACCTTGTTGACGGTGTCGTTCTGCTCCGCCAGCCCGTTGCCCACGGTCTGCGGCAGCGACTCGCTGACGGGTCCGACGGCGTTCAGCGTCTCCGTCACCCCGCCCGTCAGGCTCATGGGGGGCAGCGAGGCCGGGGTCTCTGCCGCGAAGGCGGGAGCGGCGGCGCCGAGGGCGGCGACGGAGCCGACGACGACAGCGGCGACCTTCGAGAGCTTCATTATCGAAATCCTTTTCCAGCGGCGACCGTCGCGCCGCTTTCGCCCTGGGTAACGATTCCCCGCCGCTACGGAAACGCGTACGCACCGGGACATGATCGCGGCCGGAGAATCCGACGAGGGATTCTCCGGCCGATATCTCTTCCGATGAGCGGTATTCCGGTGTACGGCCGTCAGGCGATACGGGAACGCCGGTAGAGAATGGCGCCGCCCAGCATCAGGGCCGAGGCGAGGGCCGCCGCCGCGGCGGGCCGGCCCGCGCCGGTCTCGGCGAGCATGGGCCCGGTCGCCCGCGCGGGCGGCTCGAACGGGGGCCGCTCGGGGACGGGCGCCTCCTCGACGGCGGGAGCCGGCGCCGGGGGCTCCGGTACGGGCCTCGGGAGCGGCTTCGGGGTCTCGGGGCCGGGTGCCGGGGCGGGCAGCGGCTTCGGGGTCTGTGCGCCCGGGGGCGCGGGCAGCGGGGCCGGGTGCTCCGCCACGGGCTCCGGCATCGGGCGGGGCCGCTCGGACGCCGGGGGAGCATGCTGCGGCGGCGGGGCGGACTCCGGGTGGTCGTCGCACTCCTCCTCGGGCTGTTCGCCCGGGCCGCCGTAGCCACCCCGGCCGCGCGGTTCCTCGTGGCGGGGCGCGGCGTGCCGGGGCCCATCGCCCCGGAGCACCTCGGGGCGGGGCGCTTCGTGGTGCGGCGCCGCGTGCCGGGGCGCCTCGTGTCGGGGCTGCTCTTCGCGGGGCTTCGCGTGGCGCGGCCCCCGGTCGCGCTGTTCCGGCACGGCATGCCGCGCCTCGCGTTCGTCGAGGTAGCGCTCGAAGGCCTCGGCGTTCTCGGGGCTCAGGTAGCGCGCGTGGTCGTGGCCGTGGCCGGTGTGCGAGCCGGTGGTGGTGGCGCAGTTGTTCCCCGTCGTGGGGTTCAGCGCCGCACCGCCGTCCACGCTGTTGCCGCAGACGTTCGGGGCGAAGGTGACCGGTACCGAGACGCTGTTTCCGGCCAGCACGCCCGGCGAGTGCGAGACCTCGGACGTCGCGCCGGGATGCGCGTAAGCCGCACCCGTCGCGATCGACAGCAGGCTCGACGCGGCCGCTGCCGTGAGCATCCCCTTGCCCAGTACCTGTCGGCTCAGTACCTGTCGCATGGGTCCTTCCCTGTCTTCCGGCGCTGGCGCCGGTGCTGAATCGAAGGTGGCCCCGGAGTGCACCGCCGTGCACTCCGAGGCCACCCCGAGGAGGTCGGCCCTTGCGGGCACAAGAGCTGCGTCAGGCGTTGACGCAGGTGTTGCCGAACGTCGGGTTCAGCAGCGCGATCACGTTCACGGTGTTGCCGCAGAGGTTGACCGGGACGTGCACCGGGACCTGGAGCAGGTTGCCCGAGAGGACACCGGGGGAGCCGACGGCCGCACCGGCGGCGTCGGCGTCGGCCATGGCGGGGGAGGCTGCACCGGCTGCCATCAGCGCGCCGGCGGCCAGCACCACTGCCTTCTTGTACTTCATTTGATTTTGATCCTTCCCGCAGCGGCGTATCCGCTGCAGAATCAACAACGAGTGGGCCGAAGAAAAGAAACCGCATGTTTTCGGCGGCCAGTCGCCCATTCGCCCCTTGCCGGGCTTCAATTCGAGGCGGCCGGCGCAATTGTTTGGCTATTCGCGAAGGCCGCTGTCCGGGGCCTCATGGCTTTCGTGGCCGCTCGGGCCTCATACGCGGCGAGGCCGCCGCTACCCGAAGGTGCGGCGGCCTCGCTGGCACGACGCCCGGTCAGCTGCCCTGGGAGACGTTGCCGGAGAGCACCGGGATGTTGCTGAGGATGTGGGAGAGGGCCTCGTCGCCCTTGGCCTGCGTGGAGTTCTCGGTGCACTGCTGGTTCTGCGGGCTGGACAGGACGGGGATGTCCTGGACGCCGACGTTGACCAGGGCGAGCACGGACTGCACGTTGGCCTTGGCGGGCAGGGCGATGCAGGGCTTGTTGAAGGAGCCCTGGATGAGCGCCATCTGCGGGCTCATGTTCCCGTACGTGGCCTGGTTGCCGTAGATCTGGGAGGCACCGTTGCCGTTGACGGTGTTGATGCCGTTGTCGTTCCCGATGGCCATCGCCTGCGGCGCCATGGCGGCACCCATGCCCACGACCGAGGCCGCAACCGCTGCCGTGGCCATCATCTTCTTGATCATTGTCGTCCCTTTTTTGCAGGATTGCCCGGTGCTGGAGCACCCGGATCAACGGCCGTCCCCCCGCTCGGGTTGCGTGGCTTCACTCGGATGCCGTCGTTTCAGCCGCCTCCGTTGACGTTCAGGCGGTCACGCGGGTCTGGCCGAACGCGGGACCCGGCAGGGCGCGGACACCAGGCGACCCGACCGCGCACCCGCCCGCCGACGCGCCGGCCCCGGCCCGCGCGGAAGCGAGGCGCATTTCCTTTCGGAACACGGTGCACCGGATAACGACCCGCCCGCTTCAAGGGTGCGTGATATCGCCCAAAAGGCCGTACGGGCGAGTCCGGCGTGATTTCCAGCCTGATTTCTGACAAAGTGCACTCCTGTTTTGTCCCCCTTGATCACAATGGAGTCAGGGTCATGGGTTCCTCCCGCAGAATCCTCGGCACGATCGGTCTGCTGTCCTGTCTCGCACTTTCCGCGCACATCGCTCCGGCGGGGGTCGCCGCCCCCGCCGGGCCGAAGGAATTGCCCCGCGTCCCGTTCACCGAGCGTTATCAGGCGGTGCTCAACGGCGGGCTGGTGCGCGCCTCCAACGCCGGCATCAGCTGCCGTGGGGAAAGGTCCCCGCGGGCCGAGCCGTGCCCCGAGGTCAAGCGGGGCGCGGCGGGGGTCAACAGCGACTTCGACATGTTCTACAGCGAGGTCGACCAGGACCCGGACACCTACAACTCCACCCGGGCCGAACTCAAGGTCCCGCCGGGCGCGAGGATCGCGTACGCCCGCCTGTACTGGGGCGGGAACCTGCGGGTGGGCGAGCAGAAGCCGCCCGAGGACAACGGGCGGGTGCTGGTCGCCGAGCCGGGCGGCGCGTACAAGGAGGTCCTCGCCGACACGGTGATCGGCCACCGCGCGGACGCCGCCAGCGACGCCTACCAGGCATCCGCGGACGTGACCCCGCTGGTCCGCGAGGGCGGCGCGGGGATGTGGACGGTGGCCCAGCTCAACATCGCCATGGGGCACTCCGACGTGGGCGCCTGGGGCGGCTGGACGCTGGTCGCTGCCTACGAGCACCCGCGCGAGCCGGTCCGCCGGGTCTCGCTCTGGGACGGGTTCGAAGCGCTCGCCGCCCGGGCCGGTGACGGGACGGTCGAGGTCACCGGTCTGGACGCGCCGGCCGGCGCGTCGGGGCGGGCCGGGGTGGTCGCGTACGACGGCGACCGCGGGACCCTGGGGGACTCACTCACGGTGACGGCCGACAGGGGGCGCCGCGTGAGCCTCAGCGATTCAGAAAATCCTTTTAATGATGTTATGAATTCCACGATCACGGAATTCGGAACTCACTCGTTCGCGCGACAGCCCGAACATATGAATAACCTCGGATATGACGCGGACGTGTTCGACCTGAGTCCCGCCCTGTCCGAGGGTGCCCGCAGCCTGAACTTCAGGTTCACGGGCGAAAGTCAGGGTTATTTCCTCGGTGTGCTCTTCGTTCAGACAGACGCGCGCCGCTGAACGCAGGGACCACTCCGTGACCGCACCACCTCCGCCGGCACCGCCCCTCACCGTCCTCCACCTGGTCCAGCCCGTGGAAGGCGGTGTCGCCCGGGTCGTCGTCGACCTCGTCCGCGCGCAGTCCGCGTCCGGCCTGCGCCCCGTCGTCGGCTGCCCGCGCGACGGCATGCTCGCCGACGCCGCCCGCGAGGCCGGAGCCGACGTGCTCACCTGGCGCGCCGGCCGCGCCCCCGGGCCGGGACTGCCGGCCGAAGTCCTCGGCGCACGGCGGATCGTCGCCCGCGTCCGCCCCGACCTGCTGCACGCGCACAGCGCCAAGGCAGGACTGGCCGGACGGCTCGCCGTCCGCCGGGCCGTCCCCACCGTCTTCCAGCCCCACGCGTGGTCCTTCGACGCCGTGGCCGGGGCCACCGGCGCCCTCGCCCTGCGCTGGGAGCGCTACGGGGCCCGCTGGGCCGACCGGGTGCTCTGCGTCAGCGAGGCCGAACGCCGCGCCGGCGAGTCCGAGGGGATCGCCGCCCATTGGTCGGTGATCCGCAACGGCGTGGACCTCGGCCACTTCCGACCCGGCGCCGGCGACCCCGCCGAGGACCGCGCCGCGGCCCGCGCCGAACTGCCCCTGCCCGCCGCCTTCCGGGGCGACGGCCCGCTCGCCGTCTGCGTGGGCCGGCTCTGCCCGCAGAAGGGCCAGGACATCCTGCTGCGCGCCTGGCCGGAGGTGCTGGGCGCCGTCCCCGGCGCGCGCCTGGCCCTCGTCGGCGACGGCCCCGACACCGAACGGCTGCGCCGGACGGCCCCGCCCGGAGTGCACTTCGCGGGCGCCGCCTCCGACATCCGACCGTGGCTTCGGGCCGCCGATCTCGTTGTACTGCCGTCGCGGTGGGAAGGCATGGCGCTCGCGCCGCTCGAAGCCATGGCCACTGGCCGCCCGGTCCTGGTCTCCGACGTCAGCGGTGCCCGGGAGAGTCTGCCGCCCGGCCAGAAACGGCTCTGCCTGGTGCCGCCGGAGGACCCGGCGGCCCTGGCCAAGGCCCTGGGACGGCTGCTCGCCGAGCCGCGGCTGCTCACCGAACTCGGCGAGCAGGCCCGGCAGCACGCCCGGACCGAATGCGACGTACGGCGGACCACGGACGCGGTCACCGGCCTGTACCACGAACTGCTGGGCAGGCCCCGTCCCTTGAACCAGGAGCGCATCAGCCGATGACGATGGACAGCGCACCCGCCCGGCACACCGGGCAGGGCGGTACGGGGCCCACCGGCGGCAGCGCCTTCGCGCCCGCGCCCCACGCGACGGCCCGCCGGTCCGCGACCGCGATCCACCCGCCGCGCAGCCCCCGGGCGGACCCGTCCCGCCCGGCGGTACGGTCGCAGCGGCTGCGCCGCCACGGGAGCACGACGGCGCTGCTCCCGCTGCTCACCGCCGACGTCCTGGCCGCCGTCGTCACCGCGGCCGCTCTGCCCGGCCCGGTCCTGCCGGCCGCGGCCGCGGCGCCCGCCGCCGTACTGCTCGCGGTCCTGCACGCGCAGGCCGGACTGTACCGGCCGAGGCTCGCGCCCTCCGCGCTGCGTGAACTGCCCGCGCTGGCGGGGCGGTCCGCCGTCCTGTGGTGCGGGGCCGCCGCCGTCGTGGCCGCCCTCGACCCGGGCCGGGCACTGGGCTGGAGCACACTGCTCACCGCCGTCTGCCTCCAGGTCGTCCTGGCCTGCGCGGGACGCGGCCTCGTCAACCAGTTCGCCCGCCGCGGCGCGGTCCGCAGGCCCGCCTCGGCCTTTGTCGTGGGACCAGGCACCGGCACCGGCGCCGTGGCCGCCGCCCTGCACGGCCGGCCCGAGTACGGATTGCGCCCGGTCGGGCTCGCCGACACCGCCGCCGACGGGATCGGCGGCGGGGCCGGCGGAAATGCCCTGCCGGTCCTGACCACCCACGAGGACATCCGCCGCGCGGTCATCCAGAACTCCGTCCGGCACGCGGTGTTCACCCGCCCGCCGGAGGCCGACGAGCGCACCGCCTCCCTGGTCCGGCTCTTCCACGACCACGGCTGCCGGCTCTGGCTCGCCGACCCGGCCGGCACCGCCAAGGTCACCGGCATGCGGGTGGCGCAGCCCGCCGACCAGCTCTGGGGGTACGCCGTACAGCCGCTGCTGCCGCGCCCGTCCCGGCCGGCCGAGCGCGCGGCCAAGCGGGTCATCGACGCCGTGCTCGCGCTGGTCGCGCTGGTCGCCGCCGCGCCCGTGATGGGCGCCTGCGCGCTGGCCGTCCGGCTGTGCGACGGCCCCGGGGTGATCTTCCGGCAGGAGCGGATCGGCCTGTACGGGCGTCCCTTCACCCTGCTGAAGTTCCGCACGCTGCGGGCCGACGCGCACGAGGCCGCCACCCGCTGGACCGTGGCGGGCGACCGCGGGATGAGCGCGGTCGGCTCCTTCCTGCGCAAGTCCTCGCTGGACGAGCTGCCACAGCTGTGGAACGTGGTGCGGGGTGACATGAGCCTGGTCGGCCCGCGCCCCGAGCGGCCCTTCTTCGTCGCCAAGTTCTCCACCGTGCACCCCGGTTACGAAGCCCGCCACCGGATGCCCGTCGGCATCACCGGCCTCGCCCAGATCAACGGCCTGCGCGGCGACACCTCCATCGAGGACCGGGCCCGCTTCGACAACCACTACATCGACACCTGGTCGCTGTGGCAGGACCTGTGGATCCTCGCCCGCACCGCGGCCTCCTTCTTCCGCTTCCGGCTGGGGGGCAGCTGATGAGCCTCGCCGTACCGCTCTCCCCGTGGGGGAAGGAGGGCGGGCGCCGCCCCGCCGCGGCGGTCCTGCTGCGCCGGCACTGGCCGCTGCTGCCGCTCGCCGCGACCGTGCTCTTCCTCCTCACCCCGCTGCCCGCCGGGGACGCGACCACCTCGGGGAAGGTGGGCCCGGCCGACGCGGCCTCGCTGCTGCTGGTGTTGGTCTGCGCCCTGCGGGCGCTGCGCGGCCGGGTGCGGACGCCGACCCCGCTCGGCGTGCTCGTGCTCGGGATGCCGGCCGTGGGGCTCGCGGTGGCGACGGTGACCGCCGGGGACCCGTACGCGGCCCTCCCCGGCTTCGTGCGGTACCTCCAGGTCTTCGTGCTGGTGCCGGCGGCCGTGGTGCTGCTGGTGCGCGACGCCGGGGAGTTCCGGATCGCCGCCGGGTGCTTCGTGGTCCTGGCGCTCGTGCAGGGCGCGGTGGGCGTGGTGCAGTACGCCACCCGCACCGGGGCCTCGTACCAGGGCGAGCACATCCGCGCCGTGGGCACCTTCGGTCCCGGCGACGTCATGGGCATGGCCACGGTGGTGGCCTACGGGCTGGTCGCGGCGACCGCGGTCGCGCTGGCGCCGGGGCTGCCGCGCCGGGTCCGGCAGGTCGCCGGGGGAGCGGCGCTGGTGCTGGTGCTGCCGCTGGTGCTGTCGTTCAGCCGGGGCGCGTGGATCGCCACCCTCGCCGCCGCGGTGCTGGTCATGGTGATGGCCGGGATCCGGCGGGCGCTCAAGGTGCTCCTCGCGCTGGCCGCGGCCGGGGTCGTGCTGGTGGGCGGGCTCGGGGTCGGCTCCGAGATGGTCGCGGAGCGGCTGACGTCCATCACCCAGGTCTCCAGCGCACCCGACCAGTCGGTGATCGACCGCTACACGATGTGGGCCGCCGCGGAGTCGATGTGGCGGGAGCGCCCGGTGGCCGGAGTGGGGCTCAAGGGCTTCCCGGCGCACCGGGACGGGCACTCCTCGCTGGGGCTGTCCTCCGGCAGCGACACCGCGGGCGCGGGCCAGGCGTACGTCCGCCAGCCGCTGCTGTCCCCGCACAACATGTACCTGCTGATCCTGAGCGAGCAGGGGCTGATCGGGCTGACCGCGCTGGCGGGCGGCTGGGCGGCCCTGCTGGTCGCCGGCGTCCGCCGGTCCGTCTTCGCGAAGGACTCCCGGGCCGACAGCCCGATCCGGGACTGCGGGCTCGTCGCCGTCGGCCTGCTCGTCTGGCAGCTGATCGACTTCCTCTACGCGGACATCGGCGGGCCGTCCACCGTCCTGACCGGAGTGATCATCGGGCTCGCCGCCTGGTGGGCCCTGCCCTCCCCCGGCGGCGGCGGTGGCGGACCGGGCCGTGCGGCCCACGACGGGCCGGCGGCCCGGTGACGGACACGACGCCCTGGCAGCGGCCCGCGGGCGCGGCGACCTCTGTCGCCGCCGCCGCGGGCCCTCCGCCCCCCCCGGCCCGGCCGGGCGGATATACACAAAAGACACAGCCGACGAGCACC
>NZ_JBSGQV010000030.1:0-77702 GCF_053606025.1 Streptomyces sp. NPDC055254
ACCACCCCCCAAGACATGCGATCGACAGGGGGAGAAAGTCATGCCAACTCCGGAGGCCGGGCGCCCCATTGCGAGGCAACCAAAACGGTAATGGGAGAGACCGGCCCGTGACGTACGCGCGCCGCGCGCGGCGGAGGTGCGGCGCCCGGCGGGGAGAAACGAGGGGCCCCGGCCCGCCGGTGCGCCGGCCGGGGGCCGGGGCGCGGCGGACCGGGGCCGGGGACCTCAGGTGTTGACGCAGATATTGCCGGCGGCGGGGTTGAGCAGGCCGATCACGTTCACGGAGTTTCCGCAGACGTTGATCGGTACGTGGATCGGGACCTGGACCACGTTGCCCGACAGGACGCCGGGCGAGCCGACCGCGACCCCTTCGGCGACGGCGTCGGCCGACGCCGCGGACGCACCGCCGATCACTGCCAGGCCGACCGCCAGGGCAAGACCCGCACTCTTCCACACTCGCATCACGCGTACATCTCCTCGTAACTGCCGCGGCGGCGCCAGGAGCGCCGCACGACCCCGGTCGGGGCCGTCGCTCCTACTTCGGCAGCCGGAGGCGGCACGGCCTGGTTCGGGACCCCCGTTTCGCTCGAAGGAGTGCCCTTCCGCCCCTGATCGGGCGTACCCGGCCGACCTGCGGCCCGGGGTTCCTCAACCGTCCAGGGACCCCATCAGCTCGGGGGCGTAGCGCTCGCCCGCGGCCACGCCGAGCGGGGCCACCGCCTCGATGCGGGCCAGGTCGGCGTCGGAGACCGTCACGGCGGTGGCGGCGATGTTCTCCTCCAGGTACCGGCGGCGCTTGGTGCCCGGAATCGGCACCGCGCCCCGGCGCAGCGTCCAGGCGAGGGCCAGCTGCGAGGGGGTCACGCCCTTCTCGGCGGCGAGCAGGCGCACCTGCTCGACGACGGCCAGGTTCCGGTCGAAGTTCTCGCCCTGGAACCGGGGGTCCGTACGGCGGAAGTCGTCCGCCGCGAAGCTCTCGGGAGTGGTGATGGCCCCGGAGAGGAAGCCCCGGCCGAGCGGCGAGTAGGCGACGAGGCCGATGCCGAGCTCGTTCAGGGTGTCGAGGACGCCGTTCTGCTCGACACCTCGCTCGAAGAGGCTGTACTCCGTCTGCACCGCCGCGAGCGGGTGCACGGCGTGGGCGCGCCGCACGGTGCCGGGCGCGGCCTCGCACAGGCCTATGTGGCGGACCTTGCCCGCGGCGACGAGCTCCGCCATGGCTCCCACGCTCTCCTCGACGGGGACGTTCGGGTCGATCCGGTGCAGGTAGTACAGGTCGATGCGGTCGGTCCCGAGGTGGCGCAGGGAGCGCTCGGCGGAGCGGCGGATGTAGTCGGGGGTGCCGTTGTGGCCCACGAACGCGCCGTCGTCGGTGAACTCGATGCCCGTTTTGGTGGCGATCACGGCGGCTTCGCGGCGGCCGGCCAGGGCCTTGCCCAGGAGCTGTTCGTTGCGGAACGGTCCGTACCCCTCGGCGGTGTCCATCAGCGTGACACCCAGCTCAAGGGCGCGGTCGATGGTGGCCAGCGATTCGGTCTCGTCGGTGGCGCCGTAGTGGGCGCTCATCCCCATCAGGCCGAGGCCCTCGGCGCCGACCCGCAGGCCCCGCCCGCCCAGTGCACGCGTCTCCATGATGTTCTCCTCGTTCTCGGCCTACTTAGTAACTAACTGGTTAGGTCAACCATGCCCGGAGGGATGCGCGGATGTCAATAACCAGATAGTTACTTGCTAGGCTGCCGGTCATGGTGAGGGACTCCAGCGCAACGAGGGCACGCCTGCTCGACGCCGCGTTCTCCGAGTTCGCGACCTACGGCATCGCCGGCGCGCGCGTCGACCGGATCGCCGAGGCCGCGCGGGCGAACAAACGGCTCATCTACGTCTACTTCGGCAACAAGGAGCAGCTCTTCGACGTCGTGCTCCAGCGCGCCATGGAGACGGGCTCGGAGTCCGTGCGCTTCGACGCGGAGGACCTGCCCGGCTATGCGGGCGCGGTGTTCGACCACCTGGTCGAGCGGCCGGCGCTGATGCGGCTCCTGCAATGGAAGCAGTTGGAGCGGCCGGGGGCGGGCGCCGCGGAGGCGGAGTCGTACCGTCGCAAGATCGCGGCGGTGGAGGCGGCCCAGCAGGCCGGACGCATCGACCCTTCCCTGGACCCGGCCGACCTGCTCACCCTGGTGATGACCCTGTCCCAGGCCTGGTTCCAAGCGATGACCGGCCCGACCGCGGGTACCGGTACCGGTACCGGTACCGGTACGACGGTGGATGCCGCCCCCGCCCCGGGCTCCGGCCCGGCCGCGACCGAGGACACGCCGCGCGCCCCCGGCTGGCCGCCCGAGCAATGGGCCCGCCACCGCGCGTCAGTCGTGGAAGCGGTCCGCCGCATCGTCGCGCCTCGGCCCGACCCGGCCGCCTGAGCCCTCGGGGTCGCGTACGCCCCCGGCGCCGTGCCGGGGCCGGACACGCAGGCGTTCCGGGCGGGCTCCATCTGTCCACCTCGGCGTCACGACGCGCCGCCTCGCGCCACGACGGCGGGTTCCCGCGCGGGTGCCGTCCCGCATGATCGACCGACCGGGTGCACGGAGCCCGGTCTGTCCGCACCATCTTTTCGAGCACGGGAGTTCACGTACATGTCCGACATCACGGTCCGCGCCGCACGACCCGAGGACTTCGCGCAGTGGCGCCCCCTCTACCGCGGTTACGCGGACTTCTACGAGGTCGAGCAGACCGAGGAGGCCGCCGCGCTCACGTGGTCATGGGTGACCGATCCCGGTCACGAGGTCAACGGCCTGGTCGCGGAGGACGCCGAGGGCCGGCTCGTGGGTCTGGCCCACTACCGTCCGTTCGCACGGCCCCTCTCCGCGACGACGGGCTGTTTCCTGGACGACCTGTTCGTGGCCCCGGAACACCGCGGCTCGGGGGCCGCCGACCTGCTGCTCGGCACGCTGCGCGAGATCGCCGCCGAGCGCGGCTGGAGCGTGGTCCGCTGGATCACCGCCGACGACAACCACCGGGCGCGCTCGAAGTACGACCAGGTCGCCGCGCGCACCATGTGGGTCACCTACGACATGGCGCCCGGACACTGACGACCGAGGTCCGTACCCGCCGGCGACCAGGACGGCCCGGTCAGGTGTGGAGCCGGCTGTTGGGGCCGTCCTGGTCGCCGGCGCTCTCGTCGTTGAACCAGTAGTCGCCGGCCGCGAGGTACCGGAAGGAATGCGTGGACTCCTTCGGCAGCTCGACCGTCACCGCCCGCGTCCCGTCGCTGCGCGGGCGCAGGGGGTGCGCCCCGGCCTGCCAGTCGTTGAAGTCGCCGACCACGCTGACGGGCCCCGGCGGCCGGTCGGCGGGGAGGACGAACGTCACTTCGGTACGGTCCTGGCGCAGCCTTCGTTCCAGCACGACGGGGGACTCCTTCCGGACGGACAACGAATGCCCCCATCGTCACGTGCCGCACGCTTCCGCGCACGCGGGGTCACCCGTCCGTCCGTGCAGTGGTGCATCCCCCAACGCCTGGCGACCGCGCTCCTTCCCGCGCCGGGCAGCCCCGCCGTCGCGATCGACACGAACACCCCCGCAGGCCCGAGCGGCGGCACCGGGATCCGGCACGGGAGCCCTCGACGCCGTCGGATAGGGTCCTATGCGCTGATGGCCCGACCGAGGAGTGCCGGTATGACTGACAGAGAGCAGCCGCTCAGCGGTGCGACGGTTGCGGCCGGCAGCTGCCTGGTGGACGAGCGGATCCACCGCATACGCCGGCGTCTGGAGCGCCTCATCGGCATCGCGGCGACCGAGGGCAATGTCCTGCGGCCGCTGCGCAACGGGGACGAGATCTTCACCGCGATGCTGGACGCGATCGGCGGCGCCCGCCACACCGTCGACATGATGACCTTCGTCTACTGGCGGGGCGACATAGCTCGGCGTTTCGCCGAGGCCCTGGCCGACCGGGCACGCGCGGGAGTGCGGGTGAGGCTGCTGCTGGACGGTTTCGGCAGTCGTCTGATCGAGCGGGACCTACTGGACCGGATGAGCGGGGCCGGTGTCGAGGTGGCCTGGTTCCGCAAACCGCTCTACCTCTCGCCGCTCAAGCAGAACCACCGCTGCCACCGCAAGGTCCTCGTGGTCGACGAGCAGACGGCTTTCACCGGAGGCGTCGGCATCGCCGAGGAATGGTGCGGTGACGCGCGCAACCCCGGCGAGTGGCGGGACACGCACGTCGAGGTCCAGGGGCCCGCCGTCGACGGCATCGCCGCCGCCTTCGCCCAGAACTGGGCCGAATGCCACGCGGAACTCTTCGACGAGCGCGACCGGTTCGTCAGCCACGAACCCAGCGGGGGCGCCATCGTGCAAGTGGTCCGCGGCTCGGCCAGTTTCGGCTGGCAGGACATGCAGACCCTGATGCGCGTGATCCTCGAATCGGCGCAGGAGCGGGTCCGTCTGGCGACCGCGTACTTCGCCCCCGACGACTACTTCATCGACCTGCTCTGTGCCACGGCCCGCCGAGGCGTGGAAGTCGAGATCCTCCTGCCCGGCCCCCACACGGACAAAAGGGTGTGCCAGCTGGCGGGACAGCACCGCTACGAGGCGCTGACCGCTTGCGGCGTACGGATACACCAGTACCAGCCGACCATGATGCACGCGAAGATCATGACCATGGACGGTGTCGTCTCCCTGATCGGCTCCACGAACTTCAACCGCCGCTCCCTCGATCACGACGAGGAGGTCATGCTCGCCGTCATGGACGCCGAGTTCACCGCCACCCTCGACGGGCACTTCGACGAGGATCTCAGGGCCAGCGAACTGATCCGCCCGGACCGCTGGAAGCGGCGCTCGCTGCTGCAGCGGGCGCGGGAGAACGCGGTGCTCCCCATCCGCCGCTACCTGTAGCGGGAGGAGCCGGGCCGGCGCTCCGGCGCCCGCGGGAGCGGGAGCGCCGGATCACTCTTCGGCCCGTGCGAGGACCGCGTTGAACTGCGCGCCGGAGAGCAGTGCCAGGTTCGCGAACCACAGCCACACGAGGAAGACGACGACCCCCGCCAGCGAACCGTAGAGGCGGCTGTAGGTCCCGAACTGCGTGTAGAGGGTGAAGAGCGCCGAAGCCCCGAGCCACAGGAACGCCGCCAGGGCGCCGCCCGGAAACCCGCGGCGCATCCCGCGGGCCCGAGCGGGTCCGGTGCGGTAGAGGATGCAGATCAGGGCCGTGACGACCACCAGGAGCACCGGCCAACGCAGGAGCGCCATGGCGTCCGTGCCGGAGTGGCCGGCGGCCGTCGCGATGCGGCGGGCCACGGGGCCGGTCGCGACGAGGCTGGCGGCGCCCGCGACGAGCAGGGCCAGCAGCACGCCGGCGGTGAGCACGAGGATGTGCGCCGCGCGCAGGGGCGGCCGTGTGTCGGGCAGCCGGTGCATCGTGTGCAGGGCGCGGCGGAAGACGGCCAGGTAGCTGGAGGCCGACCACAGTGCGCTCAGGACGCCGCTGACGAGCAGTACCCACAGGGAGGACGGCTCCGAGGTGAGGCCGTCCAGAGCTTCGCGGAGCACCTGGGCCGACTGGGGAGGGGCGTAGGAGGTGAGGTCGAGGATCAGGCGCTCGCGGGTGCCGGAACCGGCCAGTCCGACGAGGGAGACCGAGACCAGCAGGGCGGGCACCAGCGCCAGCACCGCGTAGTAGGTGAGAGCGGCGGCGTAGTCGGCGATGTTGTCGTGCCACAGGCGGACGGCGGTGTCGCGCAGGGACGAGCGCGCTCGTCCCAGCAGCCCGGCGCGGTTCCGCGGAGTGCTCCGGTGCGTGCGGAGGGTGTTCGATGCCACGATGCCCTCTTGCCCGGCGTCACCGCTCCCATCCCCCGTCCCTCCCCACCTTTCGCGCCGGCCCGGGAAGCGCGCACGGCGTGCGGGACCGGGGGTCAGCGGCCGCCGCGGTGTTCGTAGACCGTGATGCAGAGGGCCTTCATCGCGGCCTCCGCCCGCTGGGCGTCCAGGCCCTGGTCGATGGCTTCCAGGGCGGCGGCCGCGGAGACCTGCACCGGGTGCGGGAGGCCCTCGTAGGCGGAGATCCGGTAGGCGACGGTGCGGCGGACGGTGCGCTCCTCCTCGCTCACGCCGTCGGGGGTGAGGGGGAAGACCGCCGCCCGGTAGGTCGCGATGCCGACGAGTACGGCGTCGGCGAGGCCCTCCGCGTATCCGTCGACCGGGGCGACCTCGCGCTCGGGGTGGAAGAGGGCGAGGACCTGGCGGCGCGCGAGGAACGACCCGGCGCCCGCGCCCAGTCCGGCCGCGCCCGCGGTGATCGCGGCCATCAGCCGGCCGCCCAGCAGGAGGCCGAGAGCGGCTCCCCCGACGACCGCGCACATCACGAGCACACCGGTGATCAGCAGGTGTACACGTAGGGCGAACGGGGACGTCATGGTCAGCAGTATGCCGCGCGCCGCGGCCGCCCCGGTGCCGATGTCCCGCGAGCGGGGTGCCGAGAATGCGGTGCGGTCTCCGTGGTGCCGTCGGGGGGAGGGCCGGGGCGCCCCGCCGTCGCCGGGGCGGGGTCAGTCCTTCACCGCGCCGCCGAGACCGGAGACCAGGCGGCGCTGGACCAGTACGAAGAAGAGCAGCACCGGCACCGTCATCACCGTGGAACCGGCCATGACTCCGCCCCAGTCCGGCTCGTCCGGCTTGAGGAACACGAGCAGCGCCATCGGGAGGGTCGACTGGGAGGTGTCGCTGATGATGAACGACTTGGCGAAGAGGAAGTCGTTCCAGGTGGAGATGAAGGAGAACACGCTCGTGGCCACGAGTCCCGGGAAGACCAGGGGGAAGAGGATCTGCCACAGGAAGCGCGTCCGGCTCGCGCCGTCGAGCTGAGCGGCCTCCTCCAGCGCTTCCGGGACCGCCTTCACGAAGCCGCGCAGCATCCAGATCGCGAACGGGAGCGAGAAGGCGATGTGCGGCAGGATCAGCGACCACAGCGTGTTGAGCTGGCCGGTGTCCCGCATGAGGAAGAACAGCGGGATCGTGAGGGCCTCGATCGGCACCATCTGCGCGACGAGGAACATGATGAGCAGGGTCGTGCGGAACCGGAAGCGGAAGCGGGTGACGGCCGTGGCCGCGAGGAAGGCGATCAGTGCGGAGGCGAGGACCACCGCTCCCGTGACGAGCAGGCTGTTGAGGAAGTAGCGCCCGAATTCCTGCTGTTCGAAGACCCGTCGGAACGAATCGAGCGAGGGCGCGAGCGTCCACGGCCGGGGTCGCGTCGACTGGATCTCGCCGGCCGGTTTGAAGGCGGAGAGCACCATCCAGTACAGCGGGAACGCCACGACGGCCGCGACGGCGAGCGCGGACGCCTCCGCCGCCAGCCGCCAGGGACGGCGGACGCGGAAGCGGGTGGTGGCCGCGGGGGTGGGGAGCGTGCCGGTGAGGCTCACAGTTCTTCTCCCTGGCGTCGCACGAGGCGCAGATGGACGAGGGTGACGGCCAGCAGGATCAGCAGCATGACGACGCCGATGGCCGAGCCCAGGCCGTACTGCGAGGAGGCGAAGGCCTTCTGGTACGCGTACACGTTGAGGACGAGGTTCTGCCCGGCGATACCGCCGCCGGCGGTCATCACGTAGATCTGGGTGAACAGTTTGAAGTCCCAGATGATCGACTGGATGGTGACGACGACCAGGATGGGCCGAAGCATGGGCGCGATGACGGAGCGCCAGGTCCTCCACTGGGAGGCCCCGTCCAGCGAGGCGGCTTCCAGCACTTCGGACGGGATCGCCTTGATGCCCGCGTACACGGTCACCATGACGAAGGGGAACGAGCACCAGACGACTTCGAGGAGTACCAGCGCGAAGGCGCTGTAGCGCCCGTAGGTCCAGGAGAAGTCGCCGAGGCCGAACAGGCGGTTGACGGGGCCGTGGTCGGGGTCGAAGAGGAACACCCAGACCGTCGAGCCGGTGACGGCGGGGGTCGCCCACGCGCCGAGCGCGGCCAGCATCAGGGCGAGCGCGGGGAGCGCCCGGACGCGGGTCAGCAGCAGGGCGAGCGCGCAGCCGACGGCGAGCGTGGCGAGAACGCAGACGGCGGCGAAGACGACCGTCGCGAGCAGGACCTGCCAGAACTGGGCGTCGGAGAAGAGGGTCCGGTAGTTGCCGAGCCCCTTGAAGGTGGTGGGCTCGCCGCCGCTGACCTGGGCCTGGGTGTATTCGAGGAAGGAGATCAGGCCGAGCTGGTAGATCGGGTAGACCAGCAGCGCGGCCAGGACGAGGAGTGCGGGGGCGAGGTAGAGCCAGGGCGTCCGGCGGTTGCCGTGCCGGCCGCCGCCGGTACGTCCGGGTCGTCCCGCCGGGCGCGGGGCGGTCCGCTGTCGCGGGACGGTCGTCGCCGGCTCGTCGGTTGCCGCTCGGGGGGTCATAGCGAGGTGTCCATGGGTGCGTGCTCCGTGAAGTCCGTGCGCCCGGTCAGCCCGCGCTGGAGAAGGCCGTGTCCATCTTCTTCGCCGCGTCGCCGGATGCGGTGGCCACGTCCTTCTTGCCGCTGACGATCTCCTGGAACATGGTCGGCAGGACGGTCGAGGCATCGATCTGGCCCCAGCCCGGGGAGGCCGGCACGAACTTGGCGCCCGCCGCCAGCGTCTTGACGAACGGTTCGACGAACGGGTCCTTGCGCGCGGCCTCGGCCCGGACGTCGGTGTACGTGGGCAGGAAGCCCATCGCGTCGAAGAGTCCCCGCTGGGTGTCCTTGCCGGCGAGCTGCTTCATCAGGTCGACCGCGAGGGTGCGGTGGGAACTGCTCTTCAGGACACCGATGTTGTTGCCGCCCGCGAACGCGGGAGCGATCTCGCCCTCCTTGACGCCCGGCAGCGGGACCACGGCGTACTTGCCCTTCACCGCGCCCGCCTCGACGGCCTGGTGGCTGAAGTCGCCGCCGATGGCCATGCCCGCGTTGCCCGAGGCGAAGGCCGTGACGGTCGCGTTGCCGCCCATGGCGGCGCACTTGGCGGCGGGACAGTTGTCGTCGCCGAAGAGCGAGGTGTACTTCTCGATGCCCTTGCGCGCGGCGGCGCCCGCTATCGCGGACCTGTAGGTGCCGCCGCTCTCCTCGGCGAGTTCGCCGCCGTTGGCCCAGATGAACGGCATCGCGCCGTAGGTGTAGGCGCCGCCGACGGCGATCCCGTACAGCTCGGGCCTGGCCTGGCGGATCCTCTTGGCAGTGGTGACCAGTTCGTCCTGGGTCCTCGGCGGCTGGAGGCCCAGATCCGTGAACACGTCGGTGCGGTAGTAGAGGGCCCGCACGCCGACGAAGAAGGGGGCGCCGTACACCTTGCCGCCGACGGTGACCGACCGGACGGCGGTCGGGTCGGTGTCCTTGGTCTCCGGCCAGGCGCCGAACTCCGCGCTGATGTCGGCGAGTCCGCCGTCCTTGACGTATCCGGCGGTGTCGGTGTTGCCGTACTCGATCAGGTCCGGGGCGCTCTTCGGGTCGTTGAAGGCGGCCTTGACGCGCTGGGCGCGGCTCTCGACGGGGATGTACTCGACCTCGACCTCCACGTTCTCGTTCCGCGCGGTGAACGCGGCGATCGCCCCGTCCACGACCTTCTTCTTGGGGTCATTGTTGACCTCCTGGAAGAGCCAGACGCGCAGGGTCCCGGTCTTCTCGTCCTTCGTAGCGGTGTTGACGGAGGTCTGCGGGGCGCAGGCGGTGGCGGTGAGTCCCGCCAGGACGAACGCGGCGACGGACACGGCGGTGCGGGAGCGGAGCTTCATTGGCGATCCCCAGACGGAAGACGAGCGCGAAGGCGTTGCGTTGTGCGCAACGCACGTTTCGTACTGCACAACTGAGAGGAGGCTAGAACGACTTGCAGGCGGGGACAAGTGGTCTCGACCACTCTGTGACCGGATGAGGGATCCCGCGCGTCGCCGCGCACGGCGGATCCACCCCGGGCGGCGGGCGAACAGCGCTGCGCCCCCTCGGCGTCGGTGCCGAGGGGGCGCGGGGGTGGGAGCCGTACCGAGGGGGCGTGGGCCCGTACGGAGAACGCGGTCAGGCGGCGCAGGTCGGGCAGAGGCCCCGGTAGGTGACCTCGACCTCGGACACCGCGAAGCCGAACCGCTCCTCGTCGGGGAGGCCCGCCATCGGGTCGCCGCGGGGGTGGACGTCGCGGATGAGGCCGCAGCGGCGGCACACCAGGTGCTGGTGCGGGTGGTGCGCGTTGGGGTCGTAGCGCTTCGCGCGGCCGTCGGTGGAGACCTCCGCCACCTCGCCGAGGGAGACCAGCTCGCCCAGGGCGTTGTAGACGGTCGCCCGGGAGATCTCCGGCAGCCGCTCCACCGCACGGGCGTGCACCTCGTCGGCCGTGAGGTGGACGTGGTCGCCGTCGAGGACCTCGGCCACGACACGCCTCTGGGACGTCATGCGCCAGCCGCGTCCTCGCAGCCGCTCCAGCAGGTCGCTCATATCGGCTCACCTTATTCAGGCTCGGCGGGATGCCCGGAGTTCACAGTTCTGTCCGAGAACCGATCACATATGGGCTTGGTGTTCTTCTTGACTTGGATTCCGTCCATCGTAGGATCGGTTTCGTAGATAGCCAAGGGACAGGAAGACGCCGGAGCGGCAGGACGGGTCCCGGGCCCCGACTGTTCCCCCGTTCCACCACATGAAGTTCCTGAGCACCGTGATCCGCCTGGTCCGGAAGGATTCCCATGTCTGAGAACCATGACGCAATCGTCGTCGACGCCAAGTCCGAGGGCGGGGGCGGCTGTCCGGTCGCCCACGACCGCGCCGCGCATCCCACCCAGGGCGGCGGAAACCGCCAGTGGTGGCCCGAACGCCTCAATCTGAAGATCCTCGCCAAGAACCCCGCCGTGGCCAATCCCCTCGGCGAGGGGTTCGACTACGCCGCGGCGTTCCAGGCCCTCGACCTGCCCGCGGTGAAGCAGGACATCGCCGAGGTGCTGACGACCTCTCAGGACTGGTGGCCCGCCGACTTCGGCCACTACGGCCCGTTCATGGTCCGGATGGCCTGGCACAGCGCGGGCACGTACCGCATCAGCGACGGCCGCGGTGGCGCCGGGGCCGGCCAGCAGCGCTTCGCGCCGCTCAACAGCTGGCCGGACAACGGGAACCTGGACAAGGCCCGCCGGCTGCTGTGGCCGGTCAAGAAGAAGTACGGCCAGAGCCTCTCGTGGGCCGACCTCATGATCCTCGCCGGCAACGTCGCCCTGGAGACGATGGGTCTGGAGACCTTCGGCTTCGGCGGCGGCCGTGCGGACGTCTGGGAGCCGGACGAGGACGTGTACTGGGGTCCCGAGACCACCTGGCTCGGCGACGAGCGCTACACCGGCGACCGGGAGCTGGAGAACCCGCTCGGCGCGGTCCAGATGGGCCTCATCTACGTCAACCCCGAGGGCCCCAACGGCACTCCGGACCCGCTCGCCGCGGCGCGCGACATCCGTGAGACGTTCCGCCGGATGGCGATGAACGACGAGGAGACGGTCGCCCTGATCGCGGGCGGTCACACCTTCGGCAAGACCCACGGTGCGGGCCCGGCCGACCACGTCGGCGACGACCCCGAGGCCGCCCCGATCGAGGCCCAGGGCCTCGGCTGGAGCAACTCCTTCGGGACCGGCAAGGGCGGCGACACGATCACCAGTGGTCTGGAGGGCATCTGGACGAACACTCCGACCACCTGGGACAACAGCTTCTTCGACATCCTGTTCGACTACGAGTGGGAGCTGTTCAAGAGCCCCGCCGGCGCGCACCAGTGGCGGCCGAAGGACGGCGCCGGTGCGGGCACCGTGCCCGACGCCCACGACGCGTCCAAGAGCCACGCCCCCACGATGCTGACCACGGACCTCTCGCTCCGCGTCGACCCGGCCTACGAGCAGATCTCCCGGCGCTTCCACGAGGACCCGGCCGCGTTCGCGGACGCCTTCGCCCGCGCGTGGTTCAAGCTGACGCACCGCGACATGGGCCCGGTCGTGCGCTACCTGGGCCAGGAGGTCCCCTCCGAGACCCTGCTGTGGCAGGACCCGCTCCCCGAGGTGACGCACGAGCTCGTCGACGCCGACGATGTCGCCGCCCTCAAGCGCACCGTCCTCGCCTCGGACCTGACGGTGTCCCAGCTGGTGTCCGCGGCGTGGGCCTCGGCCTCCTCCTTCCGCGGCAGCGACAAGCGCGGCGGCGCCAACGGCGGGCGGGTCCGCCTCCAGCCGCAGAGCGGCTGGGAGGTCAACGACCCCGACCAGCTGGCGACGGTGCTGCGCACCCTGGCGGGTATCCAGGAGTCCTTCAACTCCGCGCAGAGCGGCGGGAAGCGGATCTCGATCGCCGACCTGATCGTGCTGGCCGGCGCCGCAGGCGTCGAGCAGGCCGCCAAGGACGCCGGCTTCGAGGTGGCGGTTCCCTTCACCCCGGGCCGCGTGGACGCCTCGCAGGAGCAGACCGACGTGGAGTCGTTCGCCGCGCTGGAGCCGACCGCCGACGGCTTCCGCAACTACCTCGGCAAGGGCAACCGGCTGCCGGCGGAATACCTGCTCGTCGACCGGGCGAACCTGCTGAACCTGAGTGCTCCCGAACTGACGGTCCTGGTCGGTGGACTCCGCGTCCTCGGCGCGAACCACCAGCAGTCGTCGCTCGGCGTCCTCACCAAGACGCCCGGGTCCCTGACCAACGACTTCTTCGTCAACCTGCTCGACCTGGGTACGACGTGGACGGCCGCGTCCGGGGACCGGAACACCTTCGAGGCGCGCGACACCTCCACCGGCGAGGTGAAGTGGACCGGCACCCGTGCCGACCTCGTCTTCGGGTCGAACTCGGAGCTGCGCGCGCTCGCCGAGGTCTACGCGAGCGACGACGCGAAGGAGAAGTTCGTCAAGGACTTCGTCGCGGCGTGGGACAAGGTCATGAACCTCGACCGGTTCGACCTCGTCTGACCGGGACGTCCGGGCCGGTCTGCGCGTCCAGGCCGGCCCGGACGCTTTCCGCCGCGCTCCCGGCCGCGGGCGCGAGCGCGCGGGCGAGTGGGCGGGCGAGGGCGAGGGCGACCAGGACCGCCGTGCCCGCGACCGCGTACGTGATCCGCGTACCGGCGGCCGTGGCCGCGGGAGCCGCCGCCGTGAGGCCGGCCGTCGGCGACGCCGACGCGAGGGCGAAGACGGTGCCCATGACGGACGCGCCGGTGACGAGCCCGAGGTGGCGCGACAGGTTGAGGAGACCGGAGACGGCCCCCCGCCGATCCGCCGCCACGTCCGCCATGACGGCGGTGTTGTTGGCCGTCTGGAACACCGCGTACCCGGCGGCGAGGAGCGCGAGGGGAGCCGCGTAGCCCCCGACTCCGAGCGTCGCCGGCAGCAGGGCCAGGGCGCAGCAGCCGGCCGCCATGGCGACGAGTCCGGCGACGGTCGTACGGGACGCCCCGAAACGGTCCGTGACACGGCCGGCCGGCACCCCGGCCAGAGCGGCGACGACCGGTCCTACGGACAGGACCAGTCCGACGAGGGCGTCGTTCAGCCCGAGCGCCCGGGAGAGGTGGAACGGCCCGACCACGAGCGTCGTCATCATCACCGTCGAGACGAGGGCGCTCATGGCGAGGCCGCCGCTCAGCGCCGCATCCCGGAACGCGTCCAGGCTGATCAGCGGTGACACGGCTTTCGCTTCGACGCGCACGAACAGTCCCGCGCCGCATGCGGCCGCCAGCAGCAGCGCCGCGTCGAGCGGGCCGAAGCCACCGCGGCCCGGTGTCAAGGCGAAGGCGTAGGCGGCGAGCGTCAGGGCGAGCAGCAGCGCCCCGGGCCGGTCGAAACGGGCCCGCCCGGCCTCGCTTCCCCGCCGGTCGGCGGGCAGGTACCGGTGGGCGAGGAACAGTGTCAGGAGGCCCAGCGGTACGTTCACCAGGAACAGCGCCCGCCAGCCGGGCCCGGCGAGCAGCACTCCGCCCAGGGAGGGGCCCAGCGCGGTTCCGACGGCGGACATGGTGCCGAGCAGCCCCATGGCGCGGCCGGTCCGCTCCTTCGGGACGCTCTCGCCGACCAGGGCCACGGCGAGCGCCGTCATGACGGCGGCCCCCAGTCCCTGCGCCGCCCGGGCGGCGATCAGCAGTGACAGGGTCGGCGCGGCGCCGCACAGTACCGAGGCCGCCGTGAAGAGCAGGGTCCCGGCCAGGAGCAGCCGTCTGCGGCCGATGATGTCGCCGAGGCGTCCGGCGCCGACGATCAGGGTGGTGACGGCGAGGAGGTAGCCGAGGACGACCCATTGGACCTCCTGGAAGGAGGCGTCGAAGGCCCGGGCCAGGGCGGGCAGGGCCGCGGTGGCGCTGCCGATGCCGAGCGACGAGAGCAGCATGCAGAGCGAGAGCCCGGCGAGCGCCCCTCCGACGCGGCCGGATCGCTCGTGCGGGTGGGCCTTCGGGTGGGGGCGTGGGTTCGGGCGTGGGTTCATGCGCCGGAGCGTGCGCGCGGCGTGCCGTATCGGCAAAAATTGTTGCCGATACCGGGACGGCGGGATGGGATGCCCTTATGGACCGAACCTCTCCCCACCGGGCGACCCTCGACGAGGTCGCGCCCCGGCTCCGGCGGCTGCGCGCACGGCGCGGTCTCACGCTGGCCGCGCTGTCCGAAACGACCGGCATCTCCCGCAGCACCCTGTCCCGGCTGGAGTCCGGTCGGCGCCGCCCCTGTCTGGAACTGCTGCTGCCGCTGGCCGCCGCGTACGGGGTGCGCCTGGACGAGCTGGTCGGCGCTCCGGAGGCGGGGGATCCCCGGGTGCGGATGGCCCCCCGCCCCCTGGCGAGCGGTGGTACGGCCGTGCCCCTGACGGGGACGCCGAGCCCGCTCCAGGCGTACAAGATGCTCATCCCCGACCGCGGCGCCGAGCCGTCCTTGCGTACGCACGAGGGGTACGAGTGGCTGTACGTGCTGGACGGGCGGCTGCGGCTCGTGCTCGCCGGGCACGACCTGGTCCTCGGCCCGGGCGAGGCCGCCGAGTTCGACACCCGGGTCCCGCACTGGTTCGGCAGCGCGGACGGGCGGGCGGTGGAGGTGCTCAGCCTGTTCGGCAGGCAGGGGGAACGCATCCACGTCCGGGCCAAGCCGAAGGTCCGGACCCCCGCGGCCTGACCCGGACGGCCGGTACGGCTGGGCGCGTCCCCCGAAACCACGGTCCGGGAGCCGGTCAGGATTCGAGAAGCGCCGGCTCCCGGCTCCCGCCTAACGTGGGGGCCACGGATTTCGCCGCGCCCACCCCTTCACCACCGCTGATCGGGTAGACAGTGGACCGTCGCCGCGACCGCGTCGATGGAGCTCGCGGGAGCGACCCGACCCCCGGATGGAGACACGACACGATGAGCAAGGCCAGGAAGACGGTCCCGGCGCCGCCCGCGCAGCACGGGGCCGACAGCCACGACCTGATCCGCGTGCACGGCGCGCGCGAGAACAACCTCAAGGACGTCAGCATCGAGCTCCCCAAGCGCAGGCTGACGGTCTTCACCGGTGTCTCCGGTTCGGGCAAGAGCTCCCTCGTGTTCAACACGATCGCCGCCGAGTCCCAGCGGCTGATCAACGAGACCTACAGCTCCTTCGTGCAGGGCTTCATGCCGACGCAGGCGCGCCCGGAGGTCGACGTGCTCGAAGGGCTGACGACCGCGATCGTCGTCGACCAGCAGCGGCTGGGCGCCGACCCCCGGTCCACGGTCGGCACCGCCACCGACGCCAACGCGATGCTGCGCATCCTGTTCAGCCGGCTCGGGAAGCCGCACATCGGCTCGCCCAACGCGTTCTCCTTCAACGTCGCCTCGGTCCGGGGCAGCGGCGCGATCACGGTCGAGCGCGGCAGCGGCACCAAGACCGTCAAGCAGACCTTCTCCCGCACCGGCGGCATGTGTACGCGCTGCGAGGGCCGGGGCTCGGTCTCCGACATCGACCTCACCCAGCTCTACGACGACTCCAAGTCCATCGCCGAGGGCGCCTTCACCATTCCTGGTTGGAAGTCGGACAGTTGGTGGACCGTGCGGACCTACGCCGAGTCGGGCTTCCTCGACCCGGACAAGCCCATCCGCAAGTTCACCAAGAAGGAGATGCAGGACTTCCTCTACCGCGAGCCGACCAAGGTGAAGGTGGAGGGCATCAACATCACCTACGAGGGCTTGATCCCGAAGATCCAGAAGTCGTTCCTCGCCAAGGACCGGGAGTCGATGCAGCCGCACATCCGGGCCTTCGTGGACCGGGCGGTCACCTTCACCAGCTGTCCCGAGTGCGGGGGCACCCGGCTGAGCGAGGCGGCGCGGTCCTCGAAGATCGAGCGGATCAGCATCGCCGACGCCTGCGCCATGCAGATCAGCGACCTGGCCAGGTGGGTCCACGGCCTCGACGAGCCCACGGTGGCCCCGCTGCTCGCGACGCTGCGGCAGACCCTCGACTCGTTCGTGGAGATCGGGCTGGGCTACCTCTCGCTCGACCGCGCGTCGGGCACCCTCTCGGGCGGGGAGGCGCAGCGCGTCAAGATGATCCGCCACCTCGGCTCCCCGCTCACCGACACCACGTACGTCTTCGACGAGCCCACCACGGGCCTGCACCCGCACGACATCCAGCGGATGAACAACCTGCTGCTGCGGCTGCGGGACAAGGGCAACACGGTACTCGTCGTGGAGCACAAGCCGGAGACCATCGTGATCGCCGACCACGTCGTCGACCTGGGCCCCGGCGCCGGCGCCGCGGGCGGCAGCGTCTGCTTCGAGGGCACCGTCGAGGGGCTGCGGTCCGCCGGCACCATCACCGGCCGCCACTTCGACGACCGGGCCTGCCTCAAGGAGAAGGTGCGGACGCCCACCGGCACGCTGGAGATCCGCGGCGCGACGACGCACAACCTGCGCGACGTCGACGTCGACATCCCGCTCGGGGTCCTCACGGTCGTCACCGGTGTAGCCGGTTCCGGCAAGAGCTCGCTCGTGCACGGCTCGCTGCCGCACCGGTCGGGAGAGGTCGGCGAGGGCGTCGTGTCGATCGACCAGGGCGCGATCCGCGGCTCGCGGCGGAGCAACCCGGCGACGTACAGCGGCCTGCTCGACCCGATCCGCAAGGCCTTCGCCAAGGTCAACGGTGTGAAGCCGGCACTGTTCAGCGCCAATTCCGAGGGGGCCTGCCCGAACTGCAACGGCGCGGGTGTCATCTTCACCGACCTCGCGATGATGGCCGGTGTCGCCACTCCGTGCGACGAGTGCGAGGGGAAGCGGTACCAGGCATCGGTGCTGGAGTACCGGCTGGGAGGCAGGGACATCAGCGAGGTGCTCGCGATGTCGGTGACCGAGGCCGAGGCGTTCTTCGGCTCCGGCGAGGCGCACACACCGGCTGCGCACCGCGTCCTGACCAGGCTCGCCGATGTGGGGCTCGGTTACCTCGGTCTCGGCCAGCCGCTCACCACGCTGTCCGGTGGCGAGCGGCAGCGGCTCAAGCTGGCCACGCACATGGCCGAGAAGGGCGGCATCTACGTCCTCGACGAGCCGACCGCCGGGCTGCACCTCGCCGACGTCGAGCAACTGCTCGGCCTGCTCGACCGGCTCGTCGACTCCGGCAAGTCCGTCATCGTCGTCGAGCACCACCAAGCCGTCATGGCGCACGCCGACTGGATCATCGACCTCGGTCCCGGCGCCGGCCACGACGGCGGCCGGATCGTCTTCGAGGGCACGCCCGCCGACCTGGTCGCCGACCGCTCCACCCTCACCGGCGAGCACCTGGCGGCCTACGTCGGCGACTGATCGGGGCCCCGGATCACGGACGGCCTGGTCAGGCGGGGGCGCGGTGAAACAGCGCACGCGAGCGGGGCGGCCCCGCGTCGAGGGGGCGAGGTCGGCGCCGGACCCGACCCGCGCTGAGCGGGACCGGGCCCCGGCGGCGGCCGGTCGTAGCGCCCCCGCCGTTCTGCGATGCTGAGGGGGAGAGCCTCGGGACGGCTGGACCGGAGGGCAGATGGCAGAGCAGGGCGGGGAGCCCGAGGGGGTCCTGGACACCGCGCGGCGGCGGGCCCTGCGGCTGGCCGGACTGTCGGCCGCCCCCGATACGGGGATGGACCGTTTCGCGCGACTGGTCACCCGGCTGCTCCGGGTGCCCATGGCCTTCGTATCGCTGGTGGCGGAGGACCGGCAGGTCCTGCCCGGCATGATCGGCCTGCCCGAGCCCTGGGCGGCGGGGCGGGCGCTGCCGCTGTCGTACGTGCCCGGCCAGTACGTGGCGGCCTGCGGGCAACCCCTCGTCGTGCCCGACACCCGCGCCGACGCGCGACTGCGCGCCGACGCCGCCGTCACGGACCTCGGCGCGATCGCGTACGCCGGGATGCCGCTGACCGACGCCAACGGGCTCGTCCTGGGTTCCCTGTGCGCGCTCGACCGCGCGCCCCGGAGCTGGGAGGACGAGGAGCTGACCGACCTGGCGGACCTGGCGGCCGCCTGTTCCGCCGACCTGCGCCTGCGCATCCTCTCGGCGCGGCGCAGGTCCGCACAGGACGTACTGGAGACCGCGCGGGCCGCGGCCGAACGGGCCCGCGGCGACGCGGAGCGCCTGGAGCACGAGGCGCAGGCCGGCCTGGACCACGCCGAGCTGCTGCTGCGGGCCTCGGAGGAACTGGCCCAGACCTCGGGTCTGGAGGACGTCCGGCGGCGGCTGGGTGACCTGTTCGTCGGCGTCGGCAAGCCCTCCTACGTGGGCCTGCTCGTCGCCGACAAGAACGCCCTGCACCGGATCCCCGACCCGGACGTCGCCTACTCCCTGGAACGCGAGACGCTCGTCCTGCCCGCGGGCGCCGCGTTCCCGAGCGCCCGCGCCGTGCGGGAGCGGCGGTCCGTGTTCGTGCCCGACCGCGACGCGCTCGTGGCCGGCTACGGCCCGGAGGCGGTCGGCCTGTTCGACCGGATGGGTTTCAGCACGGTGCTGTGCCTGCCGCTGTGGGGCAGTCGTGACCTGCTGGGCGTCCTCGCGATGTGCTGGAGCGAGCGGCACGAGGTGAGCATCCCCGAGCGGGCCGCGCTGACCGCCGCGTCAAGCTATGTCGCGCAGGCGGTGGAGCGCGCCCTCTACCTCGACGAGCGGATCTCCGTGGCCCGGCAGCTCCAGGCCGCCATGCTCACCGACCTCCCGCCGACCGGCGTGCTGGAGACCGGCGCCCTCTACCAGCCGGCCGCCGACGACAACATGGTCGGCGGTGACTGGTACGACGCGTACCACCTGCCGGACGCCGGAACATCCCGCCCCGGCGCCTCCCTCATGATCACCGTGGGGGACATCACCGGGCACGACATGCGCGCCGCCACCGTGATGGGCCAGATCCGCAGCATGCTGCGGCAGGCGACCTTGGACCATCCCCCGTACAGTCCCGCCGCGGCCCTGACCGCCCTCGACGCGGCGTGCTCGGTGCTGCCCGTCGACGCCGGCGGCACGCTGGTCCATGCCCGCCTCGACCCCGTCGAGGGCTCCCCCGATTGGTCCCTGACCTGGTCCAACGCCGGTCACCCGGCGCCACTGCTCCGCGCCCCCGACGGGCGGGTGACGCTCTTGGAGGAGCACGACATCCTGCTCCACCCGGCTCTCGGCCCCGTGCCGCGGGCCGAGCACCGGCGGGCGCTTGCGCCGGGCTCGACCCTGTTGCTGTACACCGACGGGCTGGTAGAGCGCCGCGGTCACGACATCGATGCCGCCACCGCCCGACTCGTCCGCCTGGTGGCCCTGCACGGGGACCGGCCGCTGCCCGAGCTGTTGCGCCTGGTCAGCGACCGGCTGGCGACGCCGCCGCCCGAGGACGACGTCGTCCTCCTGGCACTGCGCGTTCCGGGAGCCGTGCCGGCTCAGTAGTAGTGCTTGCGGCCGCCGACGGCGTGACCCGCCGCGCCCAGGATCCAGAGGATGGCTCCGATCACCAGCAGCACGATCCCGATGGTCCACAGGATCGAGATCCCGGTCACGAAGCCGATGATCAGTAGGATGATTCCGAGGACAAGCATGGTGTCCTCCCTTTTCGTTCGACGGTGGATTTCCGGCGGTTACGCGGTCGTGGGCGTCATAGAGAGTCCTTTCCCGTCCGGAGTGTTCGTGGGCGCCGCCTGCCGCAAGGGCCGGCGCAGCGCGCTGCGCCCCTGGTCCCAGGCCTCACGGAGATACGCCGCGAGGCGGTCCTCCAGCAGCACGGTCGCCGCACACCCGAAGGCGACGTCCGCCTCCAAGTGCGGCTCGTCGGCCAGCAGGCCGCCGATGACCTCCTGGCGCACGACCTGCTCGTGCACGGCGTCGGCCTCGACGTGCTCGGCGTAGAAGTGCTCGGCGGCGGGTCCCGCTCCGCAGCGCCGCAAGGCCTTGGCCAGCCGTCGGGACCCGGGCGAGGAGGTGACCTCGACGCACGCGAAGTGGCCGACGAGAGCCCCGCGCAGGGCGCGGTGCAGGCCGAAGAGGGACATCAGGTTCACGGTCGCGAGCAGCGGGGCCGGCGCGTGGTCCAGGTAGTGGCCGTACGCGGGATCCAGGTCCAGGTCGGCCATGAGGTCCGCGAACAGGCGGGCGTGGATCCGGTCGGCGCGGCCGGCGCCGAACTCGTCGTACTCGATGGCGACCATGGCGGCCTTGGCCCGCCCCGTGAGCCTGGGCACCACCCAGATGTGCGGGTCGGCCTCCTTGAGGTGGTAGACCGAGCGCAGAGCCGCGTATTCGCGCAACTGCCAGAGTTCGCCCTCGGTGGCGAGGTGGTGGCTGAGGCTGTCGGAGAGGTCGACGGGCTCGACGAGCAGCGGCGCGAAGGCCTCGTCGACCGAGCGGGGGGCAGCGGAGAGCTCCGTGCGCAGGGCGTGCAGGAAGCGGGTTTCCAGGGCTTGGCGCAGCCGGAGCAGGTCCGGGTCCCATTCGCGTTCGCCGTCCACGCCGTCGAAGCCGCGGTAGTGCAGCTCGTACAGGAGGTGGAGTGCCAGCTGGAGGTCCTCGCCCCACGGGTCGGCCTTCAGCACGGTTCCGGTGGCGTACACGGGCGGGCCGCCGGAGCTCAGGGCGTCCCGCACGGCACCGGACAGCGCGCCTCGTCCCTCGACCAGCTGGGGGCCGGCGGCGGTCGTCGTCGCGCTCGGCGCGGGAGGGGTCATCGCGGGTTCCTGTCCTCGGGCGGCGAGTCGGCTCGCTCGCGGCGGCGGTGGCTGGTGTCGCACCAGGGGTACGTGCGGCTGCGGCGGCAGGTGCACACCGCGACCACGAAGCGGTCGGAGCGGGCGAGCGTCCCGTCGTCCAGGACGATCTCGACCGGGCCCTCGACCAGGACGGGGCCCTGCGGGTCGACGGACACCCGCCGGGCGGGCCCGGGGCCGGATGCCGGGTACGGGGTGCTGTCAGCGGCACTGGGCACGGATGATCACCAGCTCTTCCCATTCCTCGGCCCGGGCCGCCAGGCCCTGCCGTTCCAGCCAGGCTCGTCGCGACCGCAGCACGGGGCCCCACGGCACGGAGACCCGCGCCGTCACCTCGGCACTCATCCGCGCACCGCTCAGCCGGTCCACGGTGGCCTCCGCTCCGCACATCCCCGAGTGCACCATCAGCAGGACCCCGCCCGGGTGCAGCAGGGCCGGAGCGCTCGCGCAGATCCGGTCGATGATCCCGCGGCCGTCGGGGCCGGCGTCCCACGCGCGCTCCGACCCGCGGGACGGCAGCCGGGCGCCGGGGGCCGGTACGTACGGCGGATTGGCGACGACCAGGTCGAAGCGGCGCCCGCCGGTGCGGGCCGCGAAGTCTCCGTGGAGGACGCTCAGGGGAAGGCGCCGACGCAGGGAGTTCAGCCGCGCCGTGACCACGGCGGGCCAGGAGACGTCTACCGCGGTCACCCGTGCTCCCCGGCCCGCGGCGTGCAGGGCCAGTGCGCCCGTGCCCGTACCGATTTCCAGCGCGTCGGTCCCCGGCCCGAATTCCTCGCGGGCGAGTGCCGCCGCGAGGAAATGGGTGTCCTCCTGCGGTTGGTACACACCGGGCAATGCGATCAAGCCCGCGTTCAGGTGGGTGCCCGTATGGGGAGTCGTAGTGGACACCGCGTACCTCCGGGATCGAATGCGGCCACGGAGCGATCCGCATTGCTTGATGAGAACCTGCGGCTACCCCGTCACACGCGCCCCACCCGAATTCTTTCGATCTTCGGAGGATCGGACGGAATTCCGGGGTGGATTCCGCGGAACGCCCGATGCGCTCAACCGGACCGGGATCAGATGTCGGCGCGCGTGGCGGACTGGGCGGCCCGCACGGCGACGTTGGCGGCGTCCTCCAGGAGCGGCGCGGCCGGTCGGCCGCCGCCCGTCAGGGTCCCGGCCGGTCGGCCGCCGCCCGTCAGGGTCCCGGCCGGTCGGCCGCCGCCCGTCAGGGTCCATCCGCACAGGGCTGCCCAGGCCAGGGCGGAGGAGGCCGCCTTGACGCGCTCGGCCCGGCGGGCGAGGAAGGTGCCGAAGAGCAGCGCGTCCCCGACGTCCACCGCGATCCGGCCGAGGACGGCCGTACGCAGCGCGGCGCCTTCGGGAGCCGCCAGCATCGCGGCGCCGATGACCGCGTCCCGCACCCCCAGGGCACGGATCAGCAAGGCCGAGGAGCCGTACTCGGCCAGCCCGCAGGGGCGGGCCAGCAACCCGGGGCGGCAGGCGACCGCCACTCCGTGACCGAGAGTGGCCACGCCCATCACCCTTGCCGCTGCGGTA
Source organism: Streptomyces sp. NPDC055254 (assembly GCF_053606025.1). NCBI lineage: Bacteria > Bacillati > Actinomycetota > Actinomycetes > Kitasatosporales > Streptomycetaceae > Streptomyces > Streptomyces sp. NPDC055254. Next base: position 22,661 of record NZ_JBSGQV010000030.1, read on the forward strand.
CGCATTTCCGATCACTCCGTTCGATGGGCCCGGCCCGCGACCCACCAGGGGCCGCGGTCGCACGGCGCGCCTACCCCTGTCCGAGGCACCGAATCCCTGGTCCTCGCGGGTCCGGTCCTCGTGGGGCTGCTCCTCTTGGGGCTGCTCCTCGTGGGGCTACTCCTCGTGGCCGGAGCCGGAGCCCCCTCGTTCGGCCGAGTCGCCCTCGGCGTCCTGGTCCTCGTCCTCGGTCGTGCCCGAGCGGCCGACGACGGCGTCTTCCGCCTGCTCGCGCGCCTCGCGGTCGCCGCTCTCGCCCTCAGCCTCGGACGGCGTGGTCCTCGGGTGGCTCCGGGTCTCGTCCTGGTCTGCCATCGTGTCCTCCTCTGGTGGTGCCGGTGGTCTCCAGCGACTACCCCGCCCCGGCGCGCTGAGACGCCCGTGCGCGATGCGCCTACGCTGGAGGGAGCGACACAGCCACGTCGGCGCCCGCGGACACCCCGTCGGCGGCCGAGAGGCACTACGGGGAGCGGGTACGCCCGGTAGCGAGCACGCCAGCGCGGGAAGCTCCGCAGAGCGCGGAGAGCGAGGCCTTCTTCCCGCCTCAGGAAAGGCAGGCCGGCCCATGGCCAAGCAGCCGAAGTCATCCCAGCCCCCGCACGGCGAGGGGCCGAGCCCGCACAAGGGCACCTCACAGCACGGCTGGTCCCCCGACGTCGACGAGACCCGGCAGCAGGACAACCCGAGCGCCCACCGCTCCTTCCACCCCGACCAGTACGCCCCCGGCAAGGGCCCGGGCCGCACGGTGTCCGCGGAGGAAGCCGGGAACCCGCACGGCAGGCCGACGAAGAGCACGAGCCGACGCGGCGAGGACCACAGCAAGGCCGGCAGCGACGACAAGGGCATGCACGACACCGGACCGCAGGGCCGCTCCCGGCGCCCCAGCGGTACCAAGGACGCCTCCGCCACCACCGGGGTCGACCCCCAGGACCCGCCCGGCACCCGCGGCGCCGGCTGACCCGCGGCGCCCGCTGACCCGCGTCGACCGGGCCCCGTACGAACGGCCCGCACGCCACCCGTGCACAGCCGTCACCACGGGGCCCGCCGCGCGCGTGCGGGCCCCAGCACCAGCCTTACGCAATGAGGAGGCCGGCCACCGTGTCGACGTCGAGCCACGAGATCTCCGGTGCGCCCTGCTGGGTCAGCCTGCTGGCCCGGGACCAGGAAGGCGCCCGGCGGTTCTACGCTGCCGTACTGGGCTGGGAGTTCCCTCCCGGCAGCCCGGGAGCGGGCACGGTGGTCGCCTTCCGCGACGGGGCGCCCGTCGCCGGCATCGGGGCCCTGGCCGGGAGTTCCGGCGTACCCGTCGCGTGGACGCCGTACTTCGCCGTGGAGGACGCCGACGCGACCTCCGCGCGGATCCGTGAACGCGGCGCGACCGTGGCGGTCGGCCCGCTGGCTTTCGGGACCGGCCGGGCCGCCTTGGCGGCGGATCCCGCCGGGGCCGTCTTCGGCTTCTGGCAGGGCGAGGTCGTGCCCGACTGGGCGGTGGGCCGGGGAAGCGCCCCCGCCTGGTTGGAGTTGCGGACCCGCGACGCGTTCGCCGCGGCCATCTTCTACGGCGAGGTCCTGGACTGGGGCAGCGAGCCCGCCGGATGCTGCACCGTCGCCTACGAGCACGACCACGTCGTGCTGCGGCACGGCCGTGACACCGTCGCCCGCATCAGCGGCGGCGCGCTGGAGGCGGCCCCGGATCCCGCGGTACGCCCCCGCTGGCACGTCCACTTCCGGGTGCCCGACCTGGAGAACGCGATCGAGGCCGCCACCGAGCAGGGCGGCCGGGCCGCCTCTCCCGTGCAGACCTCGGCGCTGAGCCGGGGAATCGTGCTCGCCGACCCAGAGGGGGCGCTCTTCACCGTGGTGGCGCTCCAGGACCCGCCGTCCCGGCGGTCGCCTCCCGGGGCTGCGGCCCCGCGCGCGAGCGCCGCGACGGCCGGCCCGGGCGGTACGGGCGCCGCGGGGTCCGTATGACCTCCGCCGAAAGCCCGTGCAAGACGCCGGATACCGGGTAGGCGCCGCACATGATCCCCTCAGTTTCGCTCGCTGCTTCCGGTTCCTCGTCGCTGTATCTGATCATCGCGGGCGTGGCGGTGGCCGCGCTGCTGATCGCCGCGTTCTGGTACGGGTCCAAGCGCACCGCGCGGCGCAAGGACCCCGGCGCCCGGCCGGTCGACCAGAACCCCCAGGCACAGGCCCGGCAGGACTCCTGGCACACCCCTGAGGACGACCCGGACCAGCAGCGCCCCCGCCCCTGACGCGCCGCCGACTCCGGCTTCGCGTATCCCCCGCTGTGCAGCGCCCGGGCCGGTCGCCCGGGCGCTACGTCGTGCCCGCCCGCGGACCGCCGGCCTGCTCCGAGGAGTCGAGCCGGGCGGTGACGGGGGTGGCCGTGATGCCGTGCAGGAGGACCGAGAGCAGGACGGTGAAGGTCACCACCGCCCACAGTTCCCGGGCGGGTGCGGCGAAGTCGGCCGCGCCCAGGGCGTACGCCAGGTAGAAGAAGGAACCGATCCCCCGGATGCCGAAGACCGCGATGACGGCGCGCTCCCACCCGACGGCCCGGCCCCGGATCTGCACCGCCCATCCCACCACTGGGCGGATCACCACGAAGAGCAGCAGTCCCAGAACGGCCCCGCGCCAGGTCAGCGCTGCGAGCCCGCCGTCGGCGATGAAGCCGCCGACGAGGAAGAGCACGACGGCGGTGAGGAGCCGCTCGATCTGGTCGGTGAAGGCGTGCATCACCCGGTGGTAGCGGTGCCCCCGTTCGGCCCCGCGGATCGCGCAGGCGGTGACGAACACGGCGACGAATCCGTAGCCGTGCACCAGCTCGGTCAGTCCGTACGCGGCGAAAGTGGCGGCGAGCGCGACGAAGCCCTCGCGGTGCTCGGCGAGCCGCAGCGCCTTCCACGCCGCCTGGAAGAACATCCAGCCGAGGAGCCGGCCGACGGCGAGGCCGACCAGCAGCCCCACCGTGCTGCGCACCAGCACGTCGCTCCAGACCCAGTGCCAGAGCCCCTCCGTGGACCAGCCGCTCGGGGAGGCCGTGGTCAGGGCGACGGCCGCCAGGACGAAGGGGAAGGCCAGCCCGTCGTTGAGGCCGGCCTCGCTGGTCAGGGCGAACCGGACCTCGTCCTCGTCGTCCTCCTCGTCGGTCGGCTCCCCCACCCGCACTTCGGCGGCGAGGACCGGGTCCGTGGGGGCGAGGGCGGCCGCGACCAGGAGAGCGACGGCCGGCGGCCACCCCAGCAGCCACGCCGCGGCCGCCGCCGTCAGGGCGATGGTGAGCGGCATGGCCAGGCCCAGCAGCCGCCACGTCGTCGACCAGGCGCGCAGCCCCGGCGGGCGGTTGATGGCCAGCCCCGCGCCCATCAGTGCGACGACGACGCAGACTTCCGTGAGGTGCTCCACCACGCCGCGGTGCTGGACGGGGTCGAGGTCGGGGAGGGCGTCGAGGGGCAGCAGGAAGACGAGGAACCCCGCCGCGAGGAACACCATGGGCAGCGACAGCGGCCGTTTCGCCAGGGCCGTCGGCAGTACCGCCGCGCACAACGCGCCCAGCCCGGCACAGGCGTACACCATATCGATCCCGGTCAGAGCCAAACCGAACCACCATTCCCGCGCGGAACTCTCGTCCCACGCCTACCCGATCTGCTCGCGGCCGCCCGAAAGCCGCGAATGTCCTGCCGCCGAACGGCCCAGCCCGGTCCGACCCGTGGCCGCACCTCTTGGAGCCGGGCACGGGAAGGGGCCCGAACTCGTCGAGTTCGGGCCCCTTCCCGTGCCGGGACGGCGCCGGAGCGGCGCCGGCCCACTGCCGGATCAGGCCGGGCGGCCGCCGAAGGGGGCGCCTGTGCCGTAGTACGTGCCCAGTTCCTCGCGGTAGCCGCTGTCACTGAGGTGCTGGTCCCGGTGGAACTCGGGAGCGTCCTTGACCTGCCCCTTGGTGCGGTCGACGTAGATCTTCTCCTCGGCCGCGTCGATCCGGACCACGGTGCTCGCCGGAAGGAGAACCTCCTTGCCGAAGATCCACACCCCGGTGTCCACGACCAGATAGGCGTCACCGACCTCGTCGGAGTGCTTGTCGACCTTACCGATGCTTCCGTCGGTCGCCTCGACCTTGAAACCGGTGAGATCAGTACCGGCAAGGTAGCCGGAGGTCGACTTGAAACTCCACACATGCTCAGTCACGCGAAAACACTCCTTCGGTAAACAGTGGGCGGTGAGTATTTCCCTCACCGCTCCTCCTTTGCCTGAACTCCGCATGCCCCGCACCCGGACCTTCATTCGCCGGAATTCAGATATCGGACCGGGGAGGGTCTGTCACGTCGTACGGGGCTTGCGCAGCGGAGCCCCGGCCTCGTGGAGGCTGGCGAGGGTCTGCCGGTAGGACTCGACCAGACTGGTCTCCAGGTAGCTGATGCCCAGCTCCTGGCAGTGGCGCCGGACGATCACCTGGGCCCTGCGCAGGTGGGGGCTGGGCATGCTGGGGAAGAGGTGGTGCTCGATCTGGTAGTTCAGGCCGCCGAGGACGAGGTCCGTGAGGAGACCGCCCTTCACGTCGCGGGAGGTCAGTACCTGGCGGCGCAGGAAATCCGGCCGATCCGTGCCCTTCAGGACGGGCATGCCCTTGTGGTTCGGGGCGAAGATCGAACCGAGGTAGACCCCGAACAGGCACTGGTTCAGGAAGAGGAACGCGATGGCCTTGCCGGGCGGCAGCACCAGGAACAGGGCGCCCAGGTAGGCGGTGAAGTGAGACAGGAGCAGCAGGCCCTCCCACACCCGGTTCTTGAGCGCGCGGTCGGCCAGCGAGCGCACCCCCGACACGTGCAGGTTGAAGCCCTCCAGCAGGAGCAGCGGGAAGAACAGCAAGGCCTGCGAGCGGCCCAAGAGCCGCGGTAGGCCGCTGGCGGCACGCGCCTGGTCCTGCGTCCAGACGAGCACGTCCGGATCGAGGTCGGGGTCGAGGTCCACGTGGTTGGGGTTGGCGTGGTGCCGGGTGTGCTTGTCCTGCCACCAGCCGTAGCCCATGCCGATGCCGAGGTTCCCGGCGATGCGCCCGGACAGCTCGCTGGCCCTGCGCAGACGGAAGACCTGACGGTGTGCGACGTCGTGCGCGAGGAGGGCGACCTGTCCGAAGACGAGGGCGAGGAAGCTGGCCGCCACCAGCGTCCACCAGCTGTCCCCGATCAGGACGAAGGCCGTCCAGCCGGCCGCGTAGAGCCCGATCACGACGGTGAAGCGCAGCGTGTAGTAGCCGGGGCGCCGCCCCATGAGCCCCGCCGCCTGGATCTTCCTGGACAGCCGTGCGAAGTCGCTGCCCGATTCCGTGCGCGCGGGAGGGGGACGCGTCTGGGGGGAATTCATGATCAGGGGGCTCTCTTCTGTTCTCGACCGCGAGGCGACGGCGCGGGACCGTGCCTTCCGCGCCTACCCGGAATCCGGGGGCCAACCTGAACCGACCCGTCCGGTTTCCCGTGGCGGGCGGCGGCGTCGGCGCCTGCCGTACGCGCCGGTCACCCTGCGGTTCCGGCGGTCACCTCACGTCGCCGCCGCTCGCCCGTGCGGGAGGAGCACCACCGTGCCGGTGCGCCGAGGCGCCGCACCGGCCGGTGGGGGCGCGGCTACAGGTACGGGTCGAAGGGGATGCCCACCGGCTTCGCCTCCGCGAGGTGCGACTGGAAGGAGCCGTCCTTCAAGCCGAAGTGTGCGCTGCCGAAGTCGGCCTGGCTGAGCTTGTCCCGCAGGGTCGCGGGGTAGCCCGACCATCCGACGAGCGCGGGGAACTGCCAGGTGCCGCGGTGGTTCTCGGGCGGTTCGTCGTTGGTGTTCGCGGCGCGGAAGCAGTGCGTGCCGACGCCGTCCTTGTGATAGACGACCTTGGGGTGGGTGCCGTCCCACCGGATCCGGTCGCGCGCGTGGAGCGTGAAGTCGCCGTGGGCGGAGGTCGCGACGTACTTGGCCTCGCCGCCCTGGATCCAGACCACCACGTGTTCCCAGTCGTGGCGGTGGCCGCCGAGGCTGATGCCGGGGATCGCCTGGTCCTTCTCGAAGTACAGCGCGTACACCACGGCGCACCAGCCGTTGTTGCAGGTCCAGCGGGAGTAGCCGTTGGTGTTGTCGAGGTCCGAGGCGTCCCGGCAGTTGCCGTTGAGGGCGCCGGTGGGCTTGAGGCCCGGGTTCAGAACTCCGCTCGGCCCTATGGCGGGCGTCGGATAGCAGCCGTCGGTGTCGTAGTCGTAGGCCGGCTGGAAGGTCAGCTCGATCGCTTCGGCCTGGCTGGGCAGGGCCGGGGGCGGCGCCGCGAAGGCCACGTGGGGAAGGCCGACGACCAGCGCGAGGGCGGCGCTGACGACCACGAGGGATCTCCGGATGTGACGGTTCGTCCGCAAGGCAGGCCTCCTGGCCGGTCGGTTCGAGGGGCGGGCGAATCGCGGCCACCGTCGGCCGACACGCCCGCAGCATCATTCGCGAACCGGAGCGGCACAGCAAGGGTTCGCACGGACCCTCTTCCGTGCATGGTGGAGGTTTGTACTGCCTTGTGGACAAAGGGAGTTGAAGAGACGTCAGCAGGGTCCGGCCGCAGAGCGGGCGCGGTCCTGCCGCGGAGCCGGACGGTGCGGCGCCGGCCTCTCAGCCGGCCGAGCGGCCGCGTGCCTGCCGCAGAGCCGGACGGTGCGGCGCCGGCCTCTCAGGCACGCCGGAACCCGGGGCGGTATGCACACAGGGGAGGACGCGTTGAATCCGTCGCCGAAGGGGCGAGCGGAAGGGCCCGGCGGGAGGGGCCGGCACGGAGCCCTGTCCGGGGCGGCCTTGCGGAGCGGTCCCGGGCTACGGGCCATTGCGGCCGGGTGGCAGAGGCCGGACCGGACCTGGGCGGGGCGGTGCGGATCGGGACGCCCCGCCCAGGTCGGGGGCGGCCTTGCGGAGCGGTGCCGCGCTACGGGCCCCTGCGGCCGGGCGCCAGAGGCCGGATCGGGCCTGGGCGGGGCGGTGCGGATCGGGACGCCCCGCCCAGATCGGAGGTGCGGCCTTGCGGAGCGTTCCGGGCTACGGGCCCCTGCGGCCGGGCGGCAGAGGCCGGACCGGACCTGGGCGGGGCGGTGCGGATCGGGACGCCCCGCGCCGGCGGCCTCCGGCGCGGGGCGTCCGGCAGGGCGGTGTCACGGGGTGGCGCCCGCGGCGCCCGGGGCGGCGCGGGTGCGGGTCACACGGTCGTCGTCAGAGGGTGTTCATCACGATGATGGCCGCCAGGTCGAGGAGGATGACGGTGACGACGACGCCGACCGCGATCCAGGCTCTGCGCGATTCGTCCATGCGTTCGACTCACTTCCCGGCCCGCACGGGCCGCGCGCTCGGGGCCCGGCGACCACCCGGAGGACGCGCCGGCCTCCCGCCATGATGACCCGGTTCCGCCGGGGGCGCCCGGCCTGCACCGGTAGGGACGAGCAGGGCGGGCGGCCTCATGGGAGTGACACCCCCAGGGCGGGGGTGGCGGCCGCCGCGAAGAGGGGGGCGCGGCGCCGGATCATGGCCGCGGGGGTCCGGGGGTCTGCTCCGGGTGCTGGATCCGCCGGCGGACGGGGGTGGCGACCAGGTCCGGCAACACGTACCCGAGCGCGTCGGCGTCCAGGGGGTCTAGTCGGCGGACGGAAGTGGGCGCGGCGCCGCTCCCGGCCACCGGCCACCGGCCACCGGCCACCGGCGCCACCCGAGCACCCGAGCACCCGAGCACCCGAGCACCCGAGCACCCGGCCACTGTCAACTGCCGCCTCCCGTACGTCCACCCGGACGGCGCGGTGCCCGGCGCCCTTCGCCCCCGTACTGCGGGCTACCGAAGGGGCGCTCGATCCGCGGGGCATGCTCGGTCCCGGCGTGCTCGTGGGCCGGGCGGGCCCCGCCGGTGACCGGTCCGCCGCTCGCGTGCGGGCCGCGGGGGCCGCTCGTACGGTGGAGTGGACCCCGGGAGGCGTTGTGACGTACCGGTTCCGCGAGAACGAACAGGTCGACTTCGAGGTACCAGCGCTGCGCGGAGCGGCCTACCGGAAGGGCTCCGGCCCCCGGCGCCGCTCGGGCAGCCGGTTCGGGCCCGGGCCGCCCCTTTCGGATCCGACCGGTTGAGCCCCCGCCCTCCGGTGCCGTGCATCGCGGGGTGGAGGGGCGCCCGGTCACCGGCCGCACCCGGGTGTTCCGGCCACCTGGGGGCACCCCGGACGAAATCCCGGGGACGAGGTGCGGTGCCGCACAGCGCGGGGCGGTCAAGATCCGAAAAGAAGGGGCCGCCCGGGGGCGGACCGGTCCTCGGTCAGCTCGCGCCGTCCTCGTGGTTCATCCGCCGCTCCTGGAGCTTCCTGACCTCCTCCGGGGTCTTGCCGGAGACCGGCCTGCTGGCCTCGGGGTGCACCGGGTCGGGGCCGGGGTGCTCGCTCATCTGCTCCTCGCGCCCCTTCCCCGGCTCCTGCTGCTTGTTCTCCATGCCCCCGGCGCCCTTCGTGTCCTTGGTGTCCTTCATGACGACAGCTCCCTCACCGGTCTCGTCCACGGGTACTCCTCCCGTCTACCCGCTCACAGCACGGCAATCCGTGCGCGGTGCGTCAGCCGCCGACGCCGGGGAAGGGGCCGGGTATGCCCCAAACGATCACTAGCTTCGCCACCCGTGTCGCCCGGCGCCACCGCGACCCGGTCGCCGTCCAAGCCCTGCGCTCCACCGCGGCGGCCGTCCTCAGCTATGTCGCCGCCCTGCAACTGAGCAGCGAGCCGAACCCGCTGACCGCGCCGCTGACCGCGCTGCTCGTCGTCCAGGTGACCCTGTACTCGACCCTGACCACCAGCATCCGACGTGTGAACTCCGTGATCGTCGGCGTCCTGATCGCGATCGGCTTCAGCGCTCTGGTGGGCCTGACCTGGTGGAGCCTCGGTCTGCTCATCCTCGCCTCCCTGGTGGTGGGCCACCTGGTCCGCGTCGACGAGTTCGTCCCCGAGGTCGCCATCAGCGCCATGCTCGTCCTCGGGGTCACCCAGGTCGCGGACACCGCCTGGGACCGGGTCCTTGAAACGCTCATCGGCGCGGTCGTCGGCCTCCTGGTCAACCTGCTCCTGGCACCCCCGCTGTGGGTCGGCCCGGCGGGTACCGCCATCACCGACCTCGCCGGCCGCATGAGCAGGCTGCTCGACCACCTCGGCGAGGACCCGCTCGGGCCCGCCAAGGTGGAGCAGGCAGCGGCCCGGCTCCACGAGGCACGCCGCCTGGACAACGACATCGCGCAGGTCGACGCCGCTCTGCGGCAGGCCGAGGACAGCCTCCGGCTCAATCCGAGGGTCAAGGAGGGCCTGCTCTTCCGGCTGGTGCTGCGCACGGGCCTGGACACCCTGGAGATCTGCGCGGTGGTGCTCCGCGTGGCCTGCCGGACGCTGACCGACCTGTCGAGGGCCCGTCCCGACGGCCCGCTCTTCCCGTCCGAGACCACGGAGGCCCTGCGACAGGTGCTCCGTCACACGGCCGTCGCCGTGGAGAGCTTCGCCCAGCTGATCACCGCCCAGGTCAGCGCCAACGCCGAGGAGGCGGAGGCCCGCCTGACCGGGGAGCTCGCCGTGGCCCGGGCGCACCGCGACCGGCTCGCGGAGCTGCTGGCGGCCGGCGCCCGTGAGGATCCGGAACATTGGCAGCTGCACGGGGCGCTGCTCACCGAGATCGACCGCGTCCTCGACGAACTGGGCGTCGACAAGCGCTCCCAGCGGCTGCTGGAGGAACTGGACGCCCACACCCGCACCCGGCGCACGGGCCTCCTCCGGGAGCGCCTGCCCGCGCGTCTGCGCCGCGGCACCGGCCGGGACCTGCCGTAGCCCGAGGCGCGTACCCGGGCTGCCAGCGGGTGCCGGGTGGACCGGGGGCCCGGCGCCGAATGCCCCCGGTCCCCAGTGCTCCCGGCGCCCCGCGACCGCCGGCGCCCAGTGCTCCCGGTGTCTGTGGTCCCGGTGTCCTGTGGTCCCGGGGCCGGTGGGGCGGCACACTGGAGCTCCCCGCCCCCGAGCTCCGCGTCCGACCGCCAGGAGTGACGTGCCCGTACCGATCATCATCGACTGCGATCCCGGTCACGACGACGCCCTCGCGATCATGCTCGCGGCCGGCGACCCGGCCGTCGACCTGCTGGCCATCATAGGTGCCAGAGGTAGTACTCCCGCTCCTCGGCTAGGGCCTCGGGCCGGAGCTGAAAGCCGCGCCACACCTGGACGTGCGATTGGATGTGGTCAAGCACGGTGCGATCGGCACGGCTCGCGTGGTCGATGGCGCGGGCGGCCTCGCGGTAGCTCAGGCCGGCCTCGGCTGCGTGAGCGCGGATGCGCTGCTCGTAGGCGTTTGAGCCGCTCTTCGTCATGTGCTTCTCCAGACAGCCACGCTCCGCCCAGGTCAGCCGAGATACAGGTTCTTGGCAACGGGCTTGTGCACGGGCCCATCCCGGTGTGCCCGGTGAAGCCTTGGCCGAACTGGGTAGCGGGCGGCGTGGACGCCCGAGACGGCGGCGAGCGGCGTTCGTGGCATGCCGCCTCCGGATCGTAGAGGAAGGCGCATAGACGCTGCAGCCGACCACGCCGTGTTGCTGCCGCATCCCGCCTCGTCGTTCCGCCCCTGCGGCTCTGCGGCCGCCGTGGGGGCGTATCCCGGCAGCGCAGCGGCGGTGATCGGCGTCCGGCTCAACGCCATCTGCCAGTCCTTGCGACGCCCCGCATTGATTCGGCCGGAGTCTGCCGCCGACCGCGACCAGCCATACGGCACGTGAAAGGGGCCTGTTGCAAGCGCGTTCGTCAGCTGGGGAAGAACCGGCACCCGAACGGGAGAGGCGGTGGGCGTGCCGTACGTTTCCTGCGGGACGTCGGCCTACGATGTCGGGGCAGCCGTGGGGACCGGCTGAAGGCCTGCGGTGCTGCCCGGACAGACCGCCCATGCGCCCAAGGGTGCGATACCCCGTTCTCCGTCACCACTCGCTGTCCGCCGCCTCGATGCCTTCGCATCGCCCATCTTCGTCCGGCTGCGGTCCGGGACGCGCCCGAACGGGAATTCACCATGCCGTACAGCCGCGACAAGGCCTACCTCGCCATGTGCAGGGAGGAACTGCGGATCCCCGACAACTACCTGCGCCGGATGCGTCAACGCAACGGGCTTATCCGCCTGGACACTGAGGAGCCCGGGCAGCAGCAGTTGCAGGGGCTGCTGTTCGACTGCTTCTTCAGCAGGGGGGCCGAGCATCCCTTCGACCTGGCAGGCTGTCGCACCTTCCCCGACCTGCTGGCTTATGTGGGCTGGATCGCTCCCCAACCTGATCGCTTCGTCCTCCAGGTGACCACCGCCGCCCGTGTCGCGAGCTATCTCCTCCCCTACGTCCGTACATTCACCGACCAGTCGTACGAGGTCTCGGGGATTCCGGGCCTGCGGCTGGAACGGATCACCCGAAGGGCACTGTTGCTGCGTCACCTGCCTACCGGCGGCCTGATCGAGGTTCGCGAGAACGTGTGTGAGGGCTCGCTCCAGGACATGCGAAACAGTGTGGAGGAGGAAGTTCGGTCATCGCGCTTCGCCAGCGAAGCGAAGGACGGCCGTACGCCTGCTTGGCGAGAGGAAGACCTGACGCCGGGCGAGGCTGCTATGGCGCAGCACTGGCGTCCATCACCCACCACCTCACTACGCAGCGCTCTCCTGGGCCGTGCCAACCTCTGGTGGAGCGCGCACCGCCACCGCGCCCACCTCGCACCGGCCCGCCGGAGCAACGCGGAACGCTGCCTACAGTGGTCCAACGGCAGCACCACTGAGGAGATCGGCAGCCTCCTGACCAACAGCCCTGTCAAGATCAGTGCGGCCCAGTTCACCCCACCCAGCAGCCTCTTCGACGTGGGCCTGATCCGCCTCCACGACGGAGTCCTGGAACTCATGGGCCGGTCCAACCGGTAGCTGGCCTACGGCAGGCCCGTCGCCGGGGGCGGCGAAGGGGCGCCCCCGGCTGTTCACGGCGCAGCTACCAGCGCTGGGGCGGGACGGGTGGTCTGCGGCCGGTGAGGGCTTCGGCCCGATCCATGAGGGGTGCGGAGATGTCGCTGTATTCGCCGCGTGCGACGGACTGGAGCAGTTCGCAGAGCGCGGCGAGTTCCCCGATCTGTCCGGCCGGTGTTCCGAGGACGTCGGCGAACTCGTCCCGCACGCGCGCCGCGACCGCGGGAACGCGCAGGCTGTAGGCGTGGAGGAGGCCCGCGTCGAAACCGACGGGCACGCTGCCCCAGCGTTCCCAGTCCATGATCGTGATCGGGGTGCCGGTGAGGTTGGCCCAGTGCAGGTCGCCGTGCCCGGTCACCCGCGCGATGTGGTCCGGGGCGTCGATGCCGAGGAAGAGGGGGAAGGAGCGGCGCATCCACAGCGTCCTCACCGCCTCCCGGTCCGTCGGCACCCCGGCCAGCATGTCCAGGGCTTTGTGCAGCTCGGTCCACCACCCGTCGGTGAGGCCCGGGTCGGCGAGGAGTTCGGGGGTGGCCGGGGAGATCACCGGCTGGGGGACGTACGAGATCAGGTCGGCGTCGTAGGTCCAGCCGTCTTTGCTCCAGCGGACGGTGGCGTGCAGGCGCGGGCGCGGTACGGCATCCGGGATGTGCTCGGCGCCGGTGATGCCCTCGTGCGGTAGGCGGGCCGTCGCCCGGTCGTCGGGGGTGGCTTCGACGCGGAGCCAGTGGTTCTGAGTGGTCGTTAAGTCCGACTTCTCTTCGTTCGTGATCGCTCGATCGTGGTACTGATCGCGGTCCGGGCTGCTCGATGGGCATGTCCATGTTGAGATGCGGGGCGTGATGAGAGAGCCGTATCTCAGCGATTCGTCGGATGGGCAGTGGGCGTTGATCGAGCCGATGATCACGGCCTGGAAACAGAGCCGGGTGGCGCGGTCGGCGACCGGGGATCCCGGGTCCTGTGACCTGAGGGAGGTCGTGAACGCGATCTTCTACCAAAACCGGACGGGCTGTCAGTGGCGCATGCTGCCGCATGACCTGCCGGCCTGGTCGGCGGTGTTCTACTACTTCAGGTTGTGGCGCGAGGACGGGCTCGACCAGCGGATTCAGGAACTACTTCGCTGCCAGGTCAGGGAGAAAGCCCGCCGATTAGAAGACCCGTCCCTCGTGATCATCGACACCCAGTCCGTCCGCGCTGCGGCGGGTGTCCCCAGGACCACGACCGGGCTGGACGCGAACAAGAAGGTCTCGGGACGCAAGCGGGGACTGGCCGTCGACGTGCTGGGGCTGATCATCGGCGTCGTCGTCATGGCCGCCTCGGCGCACGACAACGCCGCCGGCATCGCCCTGCTCGACCAGGCCGCCGAGCGGTGCGGAATGCGCCTGGAGAAAGCCCCGGTCGACCAGGGCTTCAAGGAAGCGGTCATCGTTCACGGCGCACTGCTGGACATCGGCGTCGAGGTCGTCCGCCGCAACCACGCCGACCAGGGCAAAAGGTTCGTCCCGCAGCCCAAGCGGTGGGTGGTCGAGCAGACGAACGGCACGCTGATGCTCCACCGGCGCCTGACCCGTGAGTACGACCACCGGCCCGACACCTCCGCCTCACGCGTCTACTGGGCCTCCACCGCCAACATGGCCCGCCGTCTCACCACACCCACGCCGGCCTGGCGCGACACCATCGGGCTGGCCGCGTGAACATCACCGAACTCCTGGTGGACCTTCACCTCCGGGAGAACGAGGCCACGGCCCGGGCAGACGAACTCCGCCATCAGATCGCACACTTCACCGCCGCCCTCACCGAGACCGAAGCACGTCTTACGGACCTCGCCACCACCCGCGAGATCATCGCCGAACTCGCACCTACCGGCACCGAACCCGATCCGCCTGAGTCGAGCACCGCCTACCAGGCCATCGTCGACGCCTTCAACCAGCACCCCCACCAGGCATTCCGGGCCCGCGACCTGCACGAACTCCTCGACATGCCCACCGACGAAGCATCCGTCAACATCACCCGCAGCCGCCTCGGACGCCTCACCCGCCAAGGCTTCCTCACCCAACCCGGACGAGGCCGCTACCAGAAACGGACTTAACGCCCACTGAGGACGGCCCGGATTCGCAGTTCTGCGAGGCCCTTCGCTCTCAAGCCGGCCCGCGGCGGCCCCACCGAGAGATGGCGACTGCCAGCACCGCGACCTGACCAACCACCCCCGGCGGCTCTCGACGAGCTGACCGAACGGCACAGCCCCGGGCCGACATGGTCCCGGGGCTTCGTGCTGCCTGTTGTCCGATGAGTAAGCGATCCACCTCCCCGCCGCCGCGCAGTTCTTCGAGCGCGAGGGGCACCTTCAGGTGCCTCGGAGGCACGGCGAGACGGGAGGCCCGAGCGGCTCCGACTGGGGCCGCCGTGCCCCGCTCCGGCGTCGTTGTTTGGGAGACGCGTACACGATGCGTCCTCCGTGGAGTGCGCTGAGCGGCGCTACCCCGCCCGGCCAGGGCCCCCTCTCTCTCGTCCGAGTGTCAGGCGCATGCGAGCCGGTCGGTCACGAGCCATTCGACGCGCACCCCTGGATGAATCCCATCCTTGCTGACGACCATCCAGTGCCACCGCCGCACCCATTCACAGCCACCATCTCCCACCCATTCACAGGGACAGCCCTTCGCACGCATGCCCACGGAAGATGGCTTCGGTGGCATGCACGTTCAGTTCGCGGCGTGGGAAGCGTCGTCAGTCCTGGTCGAGCCAGGCTCTAAGGTTTTCGTCTTCCCATTCGGACAGTTTTCCCTTCGCCATCACGTACTGGGCGTACCGGCGGATGACCGGGACCCGGTGTGGGTCGGGCAGGGCCAACACGGCCATGCACTGCTCGTACGTCGTGCCGATGATGACGACACTCCCTGACAAGGACATGGTGAGCAGACCGCCCGTCCAGGGGCGGCAGGGGCCCGTGATCGTCGACGGGCTGTGTCCGGCGACGTTCCATTCCTCGCCGAGCCGGACCCGGGCCCAGACCGAGTCCGATTCTTCGTCGGCTCGCACACCGAGAAGGAATTCCCGTTCCTTACCGAACAATCCGAACTGCGATGCCAGGCGGATCCATGCATTGTTGACATCACGAAGAGGGTCGGGGCTGCCGTACTGGATGATCTCATCCACCCGGCCGTCCTCCGGCCCGCATGAAGTCGCCAGGCCGACGACTGACGGAGGGCAGGTCGTCACCGTCTCCGCGATTCCCACGAGGGAAATTCCGGAGGATGAAAGAGCAGCCGACAATGCATGCGTATCCATGATTTCCTTGATTTCAGAGGCATCCGGAGTCGAACTGATTGAGATTGCCGTAGTTGTGGCCTCCGTCGGGGCCGGGCGGGAACCATGCATACTTGTCTGGCTCGCCAGGCTTGGAGCGGACGACTAGACGGTACCCGTTGTCTCCTGGCCTGACCTCGTAGATCCTCGAGGTCACCCGCTCATTGGCAGGAACGCCCGCATTCTCTGCAGTCGTCCCCCAGAATCTCCGCATCGACGGGCTGAGATCCCTTCCGGAGAAGAAGTCGAGGGTCCCATCGGGGTTCCTGCGCTGAGTCCGGGTGCCGGCCAGTACCTCCCGAGCCGCGGCGCTGACGAAGTTCGGCATCTCGCGGGGGGTTCTGCTGTTGTGCACCAGCAGCGGCACGGCGCCGGCCAGCACATAGTACGTGTGGAGGGAATTGACCGTGAGGTTGTAGGCCCCCCGGAGGGTCTTCCATTGCCGCGTGCCGGAAATGCGGGCCGTGCTGTCGTCCGCAAGGCGGAGCTTGTCGCCGGTCTTGAGTGCGGCGGCCTCGGTCCACTTGCGGGTCGACTCGGACCAGAAAGGGTGGTTATCGGTGGCCGTGACGGAGGCTCCGCCGCGTGCGGGATCTAGGGTGATGTCCGTGAAGTCCCGGTCGTCCGGGGTGTAGATGGTGGCGTCGACCCGGCGCGGTCCGGCGGCGTCGGTGACGGGGTCGGTGGCCTGGACCATGTCGCCCACACGGATCTTCTCGATGGGCTTGGCCGAGCCATCCCCCATGAGGACACGCGTGCCCGCCGGGAAGCTGTTCGTGCTCACCCCGCAGGTACGTGTCCTTTTCCACAGGCTGCCGAGCTGCTCGTATACCTCCTTTGACTTGGGGCCGAGGTTTTCGGCGTGCCGTGCCCACTTTGCCGGTGTAGTGGCCCAGCCCGCGAAGGGGATCATCGAGGCGCAGGCGAGTCCGGCGTTCATCCACAGGTCCTCGCCGCCTGTGGGCGAGAAGTGGTTGATAGCCCCTTCGATCGCGTACAGGGCGCAGCTGGCGCCGTCTGCGGGCTCTCCGATACCAGGGAGCGTCCCGAAGCCGTCCAGCAAGGCGTGGGTGAGGTCGATCTGGAAGCGAGCGTCTTCGGGTGACGTGATCCCGTTGATGGCCAGGGGGATCTTTATCCAGGCTGGCAGACGGTCGAAGGGGTTGTCTGTGGTGTCGGTTGCCGTGAAGCGGAGGGCTTCCTGGATATCTGCGAGGAATTGGTCGACCTGGTAGCGGTCGAGCGTAGTCCGGTATTTGTTCGCGGCTTCGTTTGCGCTGAGGCCAGCGTCAAGCGCCGACGTACGAGCCGATTCGGCTGCCTTGTAGGCGCCTTCGGCATATCCGACGGCAGCGACGAAACTCGCCTGGGCAGATGCAGCTGAGTCATCCGCCCTGCGGGCGCTGAAGGCAGCCTGGTCTTCGGCCTTGCGTGCGGTGGCGGCTGAAGCCAGGGCGTCGCTGGCGGACTGGTTGGCACGGTGGGCTGACTGCTGGGCCTGGTTGGCGTAGGCGGTGGCTTGGTTGCCGTAGGTGATTGCCTTCTGGGCATGGCCCTTGGCGATGTCGGCGAAGCCCTGGGCCGTGGCCGCGGCCGTGGCGGCCTGGTAGGCGTCCTGGTACGCGGTGGCCGCGATACCACTGGCCTGCGCAATGATTCCCTGGACCTGGGCGATGTGGGCCGCAGTCAGTTGGTCTTTGCGTTTGGCGCGGTACTGGCCGGACTCTATGAAGGTGATCAGGTGGGTGTCGGGACTGGCCAGTGCGGTCTCGGCCGCGGCCTTGAGCTGGGGGCCGCCGCCATCGGACAGTCGAACTGCCTCGACGCGGTAGTCCTCGATGCGTGCCCGGTGCTGCTTGGTGGTCAGGAAGTCGGTGAGAGCCTTGGGATTGGGATCGGCGAGGGCCGCCTTGACGGCGTCCTTGACACCCTCCCCGCCTGCATCACCGATGCGGGTGACCTCGATGCGTTGGTCGGGGGCTGCGGCCTTGTACTGGCCTGCGGTGAGGAAGGTATGAACCTGAGCGGTGTCTCCCTTCATGGCTGCCGCCGCCGCGGTACGCACGTCTTCGTAGGGCGAGTCCTGCGAGAGGCGGTTGACCTGTTCGCGTTCGTCCTGCTCCTGCGCCTTCTTCCAGCCGGCGCGGGCGTACTCCACGACAACGGCGTCGGCGCCGATGAGCGCCGCCTCCGCCGCGGATCTGCTCCATGACCCACGGGATTGGATGGCGGTCAGGGCCATCTTGCGTCCGGTGGCCGCGATCTGCGTTTCATTGGCGCCGGGCTGGGACGCCTGCTCGGCGAGCGTAGTGAAGGCGGCGTCGAGCTTGACCGCTGCCTGCTCAAGGCGGACGGCTTCGGCCGTGAGGAGTCTGGCTGCTTCCTTGGCGTCTCGGGCCAGGTTAACGGAGGCCGCAGTGCGTGCAGTGACGTCCTCAGCCTCGGTCTTGCGGGCCGCCTCCTGGACTGACTGGGCCTGCTTGACGGCGCTGTCGGCGGCCTCGGCCGACTTAAGGGCCTGCTCGGCGTTGACCTTGGCCGCGTTGGCAGCCGCTTGCGCGTCGCCTGCATGCTCGGCCGCCTTGAGGGCGGCCGCAGCCGCGTTACGGGCGTGGCCGGCGGCCGAACGGGCGGCATCACGCGCCTGGCGAGCAGCAGCGACTGCGCCGGCCGCGTGGCCCTGGGCGGCGGCGGAAGCGCGCTTGGCCTCGGCGGCATGGCGGCGGGCCGAAGCTGCGGCCGCCTGCGCCTCGTCGGAGTTGACACCTGCCTCACTGGCCCATTTACCGGAGGAGTCGGCGAAGTCGGCGCTGGCGATCATGTCGTCGATGGCCTTCATCGACGCCACCAGAGCGACGTCGGCCTGCTCGAGAGTCTTGGCCATCGCTTCGGCCGAGTCAGCGATCTTCTCCGCCTGCTCGGCAGCCGTGACGGCGTCGGCTGCGACCTTCGCGTTGACCTTGCCGTGGGCTGCGGCGTCCCATGCCTGGGTCGCAGCGCGGGAGGCGTGCAGCGCCGCGTTGGAGGCATTGTGGGCGGCGATCGCCGCAGTCTGGGCAGCCGCGTTGGCCGCGCGTGCCGAGGCGATGGCGGACTTGGCGGCGGAGGCGGCGCGTCGGGCGGACTCTGCGGCGCGCCGTGAGGCGTCCGCGGCCTTGGTTGCATCGTTCCTCGCGGCCTCGGTCTCAGCGGCGGCTTTCGCGGTCTCCTCCTTGGCCAAGCGAGCCGAGTTCTTGGCCTTCTCCGCCTCGTCCACCGCGCTCTTCTTGGCCTTCTCGGCTGCGACGCCGGCGTCCGCGGTCTGCTGGGCCAGCTGCGAGATCGTGGCGTGTTCCTGGTCCTGGGCCCGGGCGATGTACTGACCGTAGGTGAGGAAATCGCGGATGTCCTCGATGCCCGACTTAAGGGCGTCGGCGGCCGCACGCTTGGTGGCAGGGCCGCCGGAGGCCTCGATCTGCGTGACCCGGACGCGGGCGTCGTCGTCTCGCTGCTTGTACTGGCCCTCACTCAGGAAGGCGCGGATTCCCTCGATCGAACCGCGCATCGCCGCGTCGCCGACCTCGCGGACACCAGGTCCTCCGGCGTCGATGATGCGCGTCGCCTGAACGCGTTCGTCGTCTGCGAGGGGCTGCTTCCAGCCCTCCTGCATGAACGCGGCGAGATCCTGTGGCGTACCGGCCAGCGCTGTGGCGGCGGCCGCGCTGAGGCCAGGGCCAGCGTCGGTGACGAGTTTGAGCGCGGCCTCACGCAGGTCGAGTTCCTCGGCGACCTTCTGACCGTTGGCCAGGTATTGGCGGACCTGCTCGTCGCTGCCGCCCAGTGCTGTGCCGGCGGTGGACTTGACGGAGGGTCCACCGGTCTTCCAGTGCTGGAGGACCTGCTCGCGCTCGGTCAGCGGCGGGACGACCGGGCCTTCGGCGGCGGCGGGCGCCGCGGATATCAGGCCGGCGAGCAGAGCGAGCGGAAGCAGGCCTCGCGCGGCGCTTCTAACGCTCGCGATTCCTCTGCCGCGGCCTCGGGCCCACCGGTCTAGGTTGTGACGCACGGAAAGGGTTCCCCTTGCTGGTCTGTTGATGCCGCCGCGCGCGCGGGAAAGCCCCCTTGAGGGGCAGTGGCGTCATTGCCAGTCGGCGCGCGCAGAATGAGAGCCTGCTGCCTTCTGTCATTCGGCGTCCCCAGGCCGAAGGCGGCAGGCCAGATCCCGGGCCTTCGGCCCGGTACAGATCTGCTTGATCACGAGCAGAGATCCACTCAGTGGCCGGATGGTTGTAGATCAGAGACAAGTCTTTTTCTCTTCGTTACATTCACCGCGCTGATCTGGACCGATCTGCCCCTCCTGGCGCTGGGCACTGGGTAGTTGTGGCTATGCTGCTCTGCGGCCCCCCAGGCGATCACGGCCGTCCGCAACGACGTGGCACGGTCCCCCATTTCCTTACGCCCTCCCCCTTCAGGCGGTGAGGGCGTTGTCGTGAAAGCGAATCAACACCAGTGCGCATACGCAGATGGCTACCCGTAGCCACCCTGACCGCGGCCGTCGCCATGGGAACGCCCGTGCCGCTCGCCTCAGCAGTCGGCGAGACGCCGGCCAACGCCGACGCCCCCTATGTACTTGAGGACGGGGCCTATCCCCACAGCAACGACATCCTGGCCGCCACAGGGGCCAGCCTGATCGCCGGCGACGGCAACATCACGCACACCAGCTGCTCTGGCCCGTTCCAGATCCAGGTATGGGCGCGAAACCTGAAGACCAGCGAGTCCACGCTCTGCTTCAAGGCCGCCAACACGGGCTACCTATCCGTTAACATCCCGCGCGCTTACCGCATCGAGACCGTCGCCCGGGACATCAGGGCCACGGTCTCGACCAACGGAGCCACACAGACCCTGGACTTCCCCGCAGGCAGTGCCCAAGCAATCGGTGAGGGGACTGCCACCGACCCCAAGCAGACCGTCCTGCTGGAAATGCGCGTCACTGCCTCCAGCACTGCGGCCGCACAGCCGCCGACGGGCGACAATCCGCTGGCGTTCGCGGGCAAGCTGCAGATTGGCGACACGCGCTCCTGCACGGCGACGCTAGTCGACCCGCGCTGGGTGGTCACCGCGAAGAGCTGCTTTGCCGACAAGCCGTCCGAGAGCATCGACGTCCCGGCCGGCGCTCCCAAGCACAAAACGATTCTGACCGTCGGCCGCGCCGACCTGGCCACCAGCGGCGGCCACACCACGCAGATCGTGGAACTCGTACCGCGCACGGACCGCGACCTGGTGATGGCCCGCCTCGACCAGCCCGCGTTCAATATCGTCCCGGTGTCCGTGTCGGCGAAGGCGCCCGCCGCGGGTGAGGAACTCAGTCTGGCCGGCTTCGGCCGCACCCAGGCCGAGTGGGCTCCCAGCAAGCTCCACACCGCCGCGTTCTCCGTTGGCAGCATCGCCGCGACCGGCTTCGACACCACGGCCAAGACGCCCGCCGACGCGACCGTCTGCAAGGGTGACGCCGGCGGCTCCGTGGTACGCACCGAGGACAGCAAGTCCGCCCTCGCCGCGGTGAACAGCCGCTCCTGGCAGGGCGGCTGCCTCGACAGCAGCGAAACCCGTACCGGCGGCTACAGCACTCGTGTCGACGATCTCGGCCAGTGGATCGGCGAGCTGCGTGCACGGCGTTCCGCTGCAGTGAACGAGGCCGGTGGCAGCGGCAAGGTCCGCTGGGCCGACTTCGACGGTGACCGCAAGCCCGACTACGTCACCATCGCCGACAACGGCGCCGTCAAGGTGTGGCTCAACCACGGCGGCGACCCGGCCGGCGCGAGCGGCTGGCAGGAACTCGGGCAGGTCGCTTCCGGTGTCATCAGCGACCGCAGCCGCGTACGCCTCGCCGACTTCGACGGCGACGGCAAGTTCGACTACATCGTCATCAACGCCAACGGCTCCGTCAGCGTGTGGCTCAACCGCGGCGGCGACCAGGTCGCCCCGTGGCAGGAGATCGGCCAGGTCGCCACGGGCCTGACTTCTGATGTGAGCAAGGTCCGCTTCGCCGACTGGGACGGCGATGGCCGCACCGACTACCTCCTCTTCAACGACGCCAACAACGTCGACGTCTACCTCAACCGCGGCGGTGACAAGGTCGCCCCGTGGCAGCACATAGGGCGCGTGACGACCGCCAACAATGACCGTAACCGGGTCCGGTTCGCGGACAACGACGGTGACGGCAAGGCCGACTACCACCTGATCAAGGCAGACGGGAAGGTCGACCTGTACCGCAACCGCGGCGGCGACGTCGTCGCCAACGGCTGGCAGGTGGTCGGACAGATCGCCAACGGCGTCACCCTCGACCACACCAAGGTCCAGTTCGTCGACTTCACCGCCGACACCCACGCCGACTACATCCTCGCCGACATGGACACCGCCGGCAGCGCCACCGTCTACGGCTGGAACGGCGGCGACTCGGGCAACGGCTGGACCAACATCGGCAAGGTCGCCCACGGCGGCGTGTAGGCCAGAGGTGATCTGACACAGCGGGCCCGTACGGCGGATGTGGATGTCCGCCGTACGGGCCCGCTTCGTTCAAGCGCCCATAGCGCGCCTGCGGTCGACTGCGCTCGCCCGCTCACGGGAACGGACGCACCCCCACTTTCCCCTGACCTTCGGCAGCCGCCGGCTGGCCGCGCCGAATACGAGAAGGCACCGATTCATGAAGAAACTGACCGTCTCCCTTGGGCTGGCCGCCGCCCTCGCAGGCACAGTCCTGGCCACTCCCACCCCCGCATCGGCATCGGCATCGGCCTCGGCCTCGGCCTCGGCCAGGGCTGCCGAGGCATCCGCTCCGCACCCATTGAGAATCATGCCTCTGGGTGACTCGATCACCTTCGGTGAAGGCAGCTCCACCGGCGCCGGCTACCGGGGCCCTCTGTGGGACCTGATGGCCCAGCAGTCGCGCTACGCGCCGGACTTCGTCGGATCCGGCCGCTTCGGCAGCGTCGTCGACCCCGATCACGAGGGTCAGAGCGGCTATACCGTCGCCGGTGTCCGTGCCGGCATAGACCGGTGGCAGGCGGGAGCCGGCCCCGACATCGTGTTGCTGCATCTGGGCATCAATGACCTCAAAAATGACCACACCGACCCAGTGGCCGCCGCGCAGCAGTTGCTCGGCCTGGTCGACCGCGTCCGGGTCAACCAGCCCCAGGTGACCGTCATCGTCCAGGGACTTCTCACCGACACGCCCGGCCTGGAGCAGCAGACCGCGGCGTTCAACGCCGTCGTACGCGCCGAGGAGGAGCCTCGCCAGGCTTCCGGGCAGCGTTTCCGCTATGTCGAGGCGCCCCGGATGGACGTGGCGGCTGATCTGCCCGACCGGCTGCACCCGTCCGATTCGGGATACCGGAAGATGGCTGCGGCCTTCCGTCCCGCGATCGACGCGGCCGTGGCCGACGGTTGGACGAGCCGTCCTGCACGCTCGCGTGCCGGCAACGAGGCCGGCGGGAGCGGTGCGCTGCGGTGGGCTGATTTCGACGGTGACGGCAAGCCCGACCACGTCACGATCGCTGAGGATGGCAGGGTGTCGGTGCGGCTGAACAGGGGCGGTGACGTGCCCGGTGGTGGTGGCTGGCAGGATTTGGGCCAGGTCGCCTATGGCACCACGCTCGACCGCAAGCGAGTGCGCCTGGCCGACTTCGACGGCGACGGCCGCTTCGACTACCTGGTCGTCAACTCCGACGGGTCCGTCAACGCGTGGATCAACAAGGGTGGCGACAAGCCCGGCTCCGCGGGTTGGCAGGAGATCGGCCAGGTGGCGACCGGGCTGACCGCGGATCTGACCAAAGTGCGTTTCGCCGACTGGGACGGCGACGGGCGCACCGACTACCTGTTGTTCAACGACGCCAACAACCTCGATGTCTGGCTCAATCACGGTGGCGACACCGCCGGCTCGAACGGGTGGCAGCACACCGGACGCGTCACGACCGCCACCCACGACCGCAACCGCGTCCGCTTCGCCGACAACGACGGCGACAACAAGGCCGACTACCACCTCATCCAACCGGACGGAAGGGTCGACCTATACCGCAACCGCGGCGGCGATGTCGTCGGCGCGGGTGGCTGGAAGGCCGCCGGACAGATCGCGACCGGCGTGACCACTGACCACACCAAGGTCCAGTTCGTCGACTTCAACGCCGACACCCACGCTGACTACATCCTCGCCGGCACCGACGGCAGCGCCACCATCTACGCCTGGAACGGCGGCGACGCCGTCGGCTCTAACGGCTGGACCCACGTCGGTACCGTCACCGGCAGCGCGTCTGACTGAGCGACACCGACGCCCGAACCAAGACCGAGGGTCCGGGCGCCGGCAGGACCCAGCCGAGTGGCTCATCGTGGAGATCACCGACGCCTGCGCTATCTGGACTGAGGCCCACTCCGTCACCCCCCCCTCTGCATCCGTCGCACGATCCCGAAAGAAGACATATGTCGCACCACCGTCCGCGTACCCCGCGGATGACCGGGCTCCTGGTCACCACTATGGCAGTCACTGCCGGCTTCGCCTCTGCAAGCACCTCGCAAGCGGTTACCGGATCCGAAGCCCCGGCCGGCCAGCACCCCTACACCGTCAAGCTGCACATCGGCGACAAGGCGAACAGCCGCGCCTGCACCGGCTCGCTCATCGACGCGTACTGGGTCGCTACCGCCGCCAGTTGCTTCGCGGCTACGCCGGGGCAGCAGGTCCCCGCGGGCAAGCCCAGCCTGGCGACCTCAGCCACTCTCAGCAGCGGCCAGGCCGTCGAGATCACCGAAATAGCGCCGCGCGCGGACCGAGATCTGGTTTTGGCCCGCCTGGCCGTGCCCGCGACCGGTATCACCCCCATCACACGGGCGAGCACCGTCCCCGTCGCTGGCGCAGACCTGACCGCCGCCGGATTCGGGCGCACGAAGACCCAGTGGATTCCGGGCAATCTACACACAGGCACGTTCAACGTCAGCACCAGCGACACCACCACCATCGCCGTCAGCGGTAGGGGCACCGACTCCATCTGCAAGGGTGACACCGGCGGGCCTCTCCTGAACGCGGCTGGCGAACTCGTCGCTGTCAACTCCCGCTCCTGGCAGGGTGGCTGCCCCGGCACCGACCCCGCCGAGACCCGCACCGGAGCCATTGCCGCGCGCACCGACGACCTCGGCGAGTGGATCGCGAAGACCGCAGAGCCCCGACGCTCCGCTGCCGCGAACGAGGCCGGTGGCAGTGATCGGGTGCGATGGGCCGACTTCGACGCTGACCGCAGGCCCGACTACATCACGATCGCCGACAACGGCACGGTCCACGTCTGGCTGAATCGCGGCGGCGACACGGGCGGAGGCTGGGAGACCGTGGGACAGGTCGCCTCCGGCACCACCACCGAACGCAACCGCGTACGCCTAGCGGACTTCGACGGTGACGGCAGGTTCGATTACCTCGTCATCAACGCCAACGGATCTGTCGACGTATGGCTCAACAAGGGCGGTGACAAGGTCGCACCGTGGCAGGGCATCGGCCAAGTAGCCGCCGGGATGACCACCGACGTGAGCAAGGTTCGCTTCGCGGACTGGGACGGCGACGGCCGCACCGACTATCTCCTCTTCAACGACGACGGCGCTGTGGATGTCTACCTCAACCGTGGGGGCGACAATGTCGCACCCTGGCAGCACATCGGCCGCGTGACGACTGCCGCCAACGACCGCGGCCGGATCCGCTTCGCCGACAACGACGGCGACGGCAAGGCCGACTACCACTACGTCAAGCCCACCGGCGGCGTCGACCTCTACCTCAACCGTGGCGGCGACGTCGTCCCCGTCAACGGATGGCAGTTCAAGGGCCAGATCGCGTCTGGGGTCACCACTGACCACAGCAAGGTCCAGTTCGTCGACTTCAACGCCGACACCCACGCCGACTACATCCTCGCCGGCACCGACGGCAGCGCCACCGTCTACGGCTGGAACGGTGGCGACGCAACCGGCCCCAACGGCTGGACCGACATCGGCAAGGCCGCCCACGGCGGCGTCTAGGAATTCTCCGACTCCTCGAGTGCTCATGGCCGTTCAGGATTCAGGAAACTGCGGCCAGGAGTGCCAGCCCCGACATTATGTCGAGGCCTCTTCACCGACATCCGGCCTCGAGGAACCGGACATCACGAAATCCCGAACGCGTGATCCCGACCAACCTCGCCGCCCAACAGTCAATTGCATGACCGTCTGCCGCTAAAGGAAGCCCGAGTGATACGCCACGTCAGCAAATCTGTGACCACCATGGCCGCAGTCGTCCTCCTCGCAGGTGCCAGCGTCACCGCCTACGCCGTCGCCCCGTCGGCTGCGGTCACCGCAGACGCTGCGGCCGCCATGCCGTACGCCGTGGAGGACTTCGCCGGCTACGTGCCAGGACCGGCGCCTGTGACGTTGGAAGCCACCTTCAACGACCCGGACAAGACGACAGAGCGTCCGCACGGCGTCAGTCCCAGCGCGTGGGGCGACCAGAACGCCCTCCGCGACCAGCTGATCGACCTCATCCAGCGAGCGGAGAAGGGCTCACTCGTCCGCGGCTCCATGTACCTGTTCACCGACGACGAGGTCCGCAAGGCACTTCTCTCACGCAAGGGCGAGCTGCGGATCCAGCTGATTTTGGACGGAGACACGGTGGCCACGGGAGGCGGCGAGTACCAGACGCTGAGCGAGGCACTGGGGAAGGTGGAGTACGGGCAGAGCGTCGACGCCGACACCGCCGGCTCGTTCGTCCTGGCCTGCCCACAGGACCGCGGATGCGTCGGCAACCGTGTCCTCCCCCCGGCGAGCGGTTCGGGCGAGGGCGAGTCCGCCATCAACCACAACAAGTTCTTCGTCTTCGAGAAGGTCGGCACCACCGCGAACGTGGTCTTCCAGTCCTCGGCGAACCTGACGACCAACCAGCGTGTGGGCATGTACAACAACGCCGTCACCATCCCCGACGCCGGGCTCTACCAGGAGTACAACCGCTACTGGAAGCAACTCCTCATGCACGGCTCCCAAGGCGCCGGTCTGGCGGACAACTACACGGCCAAGGACGTCGGCCCGTACAAGACGTACTTCTTCCCGCGAGTGGAGTCCGACAACGACACCGCCCTTGGCTCCCCCGTCGACCCGCGCAACGACGCGTCGAGCGACACAGTCGTCTCCCTCCTGAAGAACGTGGACTGCAAAGCCGTACCCGCCACCCAGATCCGCATCGGCATGTACGCCTTCACCCGCACCCAGGTCGCGGAGAAGCTCCGTGACATGCGGGCCGCGGGATGCCAGGTTCACGTGGTACACAACGGGGACCCCGGCAACGTCGGCAGCACGGTCAAGAACGTCCTCACGACCGCCAAACTGAACAGCCTGAGCAAATGCCAGGGCACCGAGGCAGGTGGCACGGCACGGGGCATCCACTCCAAGTACCTGCTCATCGACGGAACCTACCTGGGCACCGGCGGACGCAAGCTCATCTTCACCGGCAGCCACAACTACACGTACCCGAACCTGCGCTCCCAGGACGAAACCCTCCTGAAAATCGAGAACACCGCCCTCTACGAGAAGTTCCGCGAAAACTTCGACCAGACGGTCCTCACCGGCGGACACTGCCCTCCGGCATGACTCACGATCCGGCCACTGCTCTCAACCAGAGCCGGACCAAGACCAGCGACACGCGGCCGACCCGCACCACCAGCGCCTCCGCCACAGGGCGGCGCTTGGGACTGACACGAAAATGACCCCCCTTTGAGCCAACTCGGTGCAGCGGATCCCGCCTGCGGGGTGCCACTCCATCGCCGGGCCGGCCGCGTCCCCGTGCTCCTCGCACCAGGACACCGGGACCAAGTCCCCGCAGTCGTACCGGCGGCACGCGCACTCCTCCGCCAAGCCGGCGTACGGCACCCCGTGACGGACCACCCCGCCCGCCGGCCCCTCCACGGTGCCCCGCAGGCCGGACGGCCACGCCACCGTCACCCGCAGGCCGCCCGACACCGACCGGAACCGGTCGATCACCCGCACCTCCCCCAGCACCGCCAACGAGCCCGTGCCCGGGGCGGTCAGCCGGCGCACCGACGCCCCGAACTCCCCGGACGCCAACTCGGCCAGCGCGTCGGCGGCCGCGTCGGTGGACCCGACGGTCGCGGGCAACCAGACGCTGGAGAAGACCACCCTGAACGCGCGGCGGGTCTGCACGGTCGCGGGGATCTCCGGCGTGCCCGTGGCGGCCGGCTGCGCCCGCCCGCTCACCCGGCCGGCGACGGTCGCGCAGGACGTGCACGGCATCTCCGGCCTGGACGGCCCGAGCTTCCCCGAACCCACCGTGGACGTGGTCGAAGAGCACGCGGTGGACCTCGTCCACGGGATCCTGGCCGAGAGCGCCGAACCGATCACCCTCGTCCCGACCGCGCCCCTGACCAACATCGCGCTGCTCCTGACCCGCTACCCGCGGGACGCCTCCCGGATCCGGGAGATCGTCCTGATGGGCGGATCGACGGAGCGGGGGAACCGGACCCCGGCCGCCGAGTTCAACGTCCGTACCGACCCGGAGGCCGCGGACATCGTCTTCCGCAGCGGCGTGCCGGTCACCATGTGCGGTCTCAACGTCACCCACCAGGCGTTGGCGACGCCGGACGTGGTGGCGCGTTTCGAAGGGCTCGGCACCCCCCTCGGACGTACGTGCGCCGAACTGCTGACCTTCTTCCGGTCCACCTACCGCACGCTCTGGGGATTCCCGGACCCGCCCCTGCACGACCCCGTCGCGGTGGCCCGGGTCATCGATCCCGCGCTCGTGCACTGCGTCGACGCGAACGTCGTCGTGGAGCTGAACGGCCGGTACACGCGCGGCGCGACCGTGGTGGACCTGCACCGCTCCACCGGCCGACCGGTCAACGCGCGAGTCGCCATGACACTGGAGACCAGCCTCTTCTGGGACCGGATGGTCGCCGCCGTCGCGGCGCTGGGGGCGGGTACGGAAGGGGACCGTGCCGACGGTCCGGGCCCGGCGGGGCCCGCTGCCTGAGCAGGAACGGGACGCCTCGGCCGGCCGCCCGCGGGGAGCCCGCCGGCACGCCGTCGTGGGCCTGTCCTGCTGGCCCTCCTCGGCACGGGACCGCCGCCGCGTCCCCGGCCCCCGCCACCACCTCCCATCCGGCCTCCGACCGCTCCGACCGCGAGCACCTGGGCGTCATGCACGACCGGTCGTGGACGGTGAGCAACTACTGGAGCCTCGGCGACCGGGCAAGGACCTGGCGTGCGTCAGCCGCTGGTCCGAGGTGCCCCTGGACCGCCAGGAGCCGGGCCTCCGACGGCTGTTCACGATGAGCCACCACCCCAATGTGCCCACGGCCCTCACGGCGGCCCTGGACAACGGCGCCACCCTGCGCGACCGCATCGCCGGGCGCTGCCGGCCGGCCGCCGGGGGGCGCGATCCGCGAACTTCGTCTCCGCGGACTTGCACCGCCTGTCGGACGGCATCGGACACATCCCCGCCTCGATCGTCGCGGAGCTCGACGCGACGCCCTGAGGCGGGGATGGGGGTCCCGCGGTTCGGGAGCCGCTACGCCGTCGGCGGCTGCCGGACCGCCGCGAGGACGAAGGAGTGGCCCGCGGGGTCGGTGTACCGGCGCTGGTCCGTGCGCTGCTCCGGACCCATGGCGTCCTGCGTCGCGTCCACGGGCCGGGCCCCCAGACCGACGGCCTCGCGCTCGGCCTCGTCGAGCATGTCCGCGGCGACGAGGATGCGCAGGTGCGCCTGGAGCGAGTCCTCCGGGCGCGGCCAGCTGGGCGGCGCGTGCCCGTGGTCGCGGCGGATCCCGAGCAGGACCCCGGCGCCGCCGGTGAGGAGCAGGAGATCGCTGTCGCCGTCGGCCGGTCCGACCTCGGCGTCGAGCAGCGCGGCGTAGAACCGTGCCAGGGGCTCCGGTTCGGCGCAGTCCAGTACGAGTACTCCGGTCTTGGGTACGGTCATGCCCCGCACTTACCCCGCGCGGCCGACCCGACACGGGCTGTTGCCCCTCTCCTCCGCACCGGCGGCGCCCGGGTGGGCGGGGACGGAGGGGTAGGAGCGCGCTGGAGGTCATACCGTGTCCCATGCAGACCGGCTCCTGGAGCCCGGAGAACGCGGCAACGCCGCCGCCCGCCTGGAGAAGCGCCGGCCGGGCGGACTCGGGGACGGGCACGCGCGTTCGCCCGGGAACTGCGGCTGGAGCTCATGCGCGAGCACCTCGACGCGGAGGACGGGCCGGGTCCGTGGACGGATGAGGCGCTGTGCGATCCGGGGACCGCTTTCGAGGCCTTCCGCGACCGCGCCGCGGCGCTCGACGCCTGGCACGACGGCGGGGGCCGCGGGCCGCGGCCGCCGGACCGGCTGCGCCGGTACGTCCCGCCGGAGCTGCCCGCCTTCCAGCGGGTGCTCGCGGGCGCGCTGCACCACGTGCTGGTGGATCCGGGCGGCCGCCCGATGGGCATGCGGCTCCGCAACCGCTTCTGACCCGGCCCGGACCCGCATCCGGTCCGGACCCGATGGCGACCCGAGCGACCGTTGCGTGCGAATCGATCTTCGTGATGGAAGGATCTTGACGATCGGAATGCGGCTTCCTAGAGTCTGCGCGGCCGCACCCAGCCGCAAGGAGCACCCCAGATGCCCGGTCGCCGCCCGCGCACCCTGCTCGCGATGGACCCCGAACTCCTGCCCCGCCTGCTCGACGGACCCGCCGCACAACGGCTGCTGCGCGTAGCCCGGTTCGACGCGGGAATCGTCGCGGACGACTTCGGCAGGCCCGAGGTGGCGGCCGCCCTGGCGGAGGCGGAGGTCCTGCTCACCTGCTGGGGCGCCCCGGTGATCGACTCCCGGGTCCTGGCGGCCGCGCCCGCCCTCAGAGCCGTGGTGCACGCCGCAGGATCCGTCAAGCACGTCGTCACCGGGGCCTGCTGGGAGCGCGGCATCCTCGTCTCCTCCGCGGCCCATGCCAACGCGCTGCCCGTGGCCGAGTACACGGTGGCGATGGTCCTGCTCTCGAACAAGCGGGTGCTGGAGCTGCGCGAGGAGTACCGCAGCGTGCGCGGGCGGCCGCACGACTGGCATCTGCGGTACGGCCACGCCGGCAACTACCGCCGCACCGTCGGGATCGTGGGGGCCTCACGCGTCGGACGCCGGGTGATGGAGCTCCTGCGCCCGTACGATCTCGAAGTGGTGCTGTACGACCCCTGCGTGACGGACAGCGCGGCCGGGGCGCTCGGCGCCCGCACGGTGGGGCTCGACGAACTCTGCCGGCTCTCGGACGTGGTCAGCCTGCACGCGCCGGAACTGCCCGAGACGCGCGCGATGATCGACCGCGGCCGACTGGCACTGATGCGCGACGGCGCCACCCTGATCAACACGGCACGCGGTTCACTGGTCGACGGCGCCGCCTTGACCGACGAGCTCGCCTCGGGCCGACTGCACGGGGTCATCGACGTCACCGAGCCCGAGGTCCTGCCGGCCGACTCACCGCTCTACGACCTGCCCAACGTGCTGCTCACCCCGCACGTCGCGGGGTCGCTGGGCAACGAACTGCACCGGATGGCCGATGCCGCGGTCGAGGAGATCGCGCGCTACGCCTCGGGCCTGCCGTTCGCCCATCCGGTGCACCGCGAGGACCGCGGCCGTACCGCCTGACGGGGCCTCCCGCCTCGCCCGGCCCCCGCCGTCAGGTCAGCGCGACCCTGATCCGCTGGGTGGCGCCGGCCAGTGCGGTGAGATCCCCGAAGACGAGCGTCAGCGCGGAGCCGGTCGTGGCGGAGGTGACCGCGGCCGGTCGGGAGAGCACCGAGGCCACGGGCCGGTGCCAGGTGACCGTGAGACCCGTGCGCCTGCGCATCGGGTCCGAGACGCACAGGGTGGCCGTGCCGTCGCCGTGCTCGCGGACCAGGACGCAGGCCGGTCGGTCGGCGGTGAGGCCGCCGACCGTCCCGGCGAACCAGAAGTTCACCGCCGTGACGCCCAGCGAAACCACCTCGACCGCCTGCTGGTCGTCGCCGTTCGCCAGCACGGTGAGCCAGCCGGAGTCGGCGGCCCGGGCGGCGGTCGCCGCGGCGGTGGCCCCCGGCATCAGGATGTAGGCGCAGGCGCCGCGGACCGGGTCGGTGCCGTGGTCGAACCAGAGGGTCAGGTAGCGGCGGGTGATCGGGTCCGTCGTCCCACCGGTGTTGATGTCGTGCCAGCAGCCGGTCCGCGCCTCGCGCAGGGCCTTGACCGTGGCCCCGCCGGGGAACACGTAGCCGCCGTGGCCCGCGATCTGCGCCCATCCGGTGCCCGTGAGCGTGGCCGACCAGCCCAGTGCGCCGGGTTGGACCACGCCGTTCACGGTGAGGGCCTGGGTGCCGTCGGCGCCCAGGTTGCGGTTCTCGACGACGGTCTCCACCGCCGCGCCGTCGATCGAGCTGACGGAGGCCGCCAGGCAGACGATCGAGTCGGCCAGGCAGAACCACGACTTCTTCGCGTACAGGGTGCTGGACAGCCCGCGGACGAGCTGCCCCAAGGCGGCGTACTCCCCGTCCGTGGCGCCGCCGACCCAGTCGGCGTCCGGCCTCGGCAGACCCCAGGCTCCGCCCTCGGCGTCCGCGAGGGGCGTGCGGGAGACCGTGGTGCCGGGCAGCCGGTACGGGTCCACGGTGGGCCAGAAGGCGTCGGTGTACTGGCCGTTGCCGTGGGTGTCCCCCCACCACTGCAGCATTCCCGCCCCCGCGTGCCAGCCGCGCAGGTTCTCGCCGTTGCCGGTCTCGTAGAAGGCCATCCGCGTGGAGGCCATGCTGATGGAGGCCGCCCAGCCGGGGCGCCGGTGGACGGCCCGGTCCATGCCGGCGAAGAGCCGGTGCCCGGTCGGCTCGGCGATCGCGCCGACGGCGCTGTCGTCCCGTACGGCTGTGAGCCGGACCAGGGCCGGAACGCTCAGGTCGGTGTCACAGAGCACGGGGCTGTAGTGGTCCCGCTGGATCCAGCCCTTGATCAGGCCGCGCCAGTACTGGTTCTCGGCGGCGCTCGCGGCGGTGGCGAGCAGGGCCAGGGAGGCGAGGGCGCCGTGACCCCGGCCGTGGTCGCCGCCCTGGAAGCCGTGGGAGTTGGTCCGCGGGTTGCCCCGGCTGGTGGAGCGGCCCGAAACGGCGTCCATCATCAAGCCGTTGTAGAGGAACGGGGCGAAGGACTTCGCCACGGAGTCGAGGAAGAGCTGCCGGCCGGGGTCGGTGACGGCCCAGGTCGAGCCGTCGAGCAGGGAGAGCAGACCGGCCAGTCCACCGAGCAGCACCAGGCCGTACGAGCCGGTGTGGGCGAGGTGGTCGTGCTGCACGAAGGACCCGTCCGCGTAGAAGCCGTCTCCGGTGGTGACGAACGGGAAGACCGGGGACAGGGCGTCGCGGGAGAGGGCGATCTTGGCGGGGGTCTTGCCGAGGATTCCGCGCAGGGCGATCGAGCGGCACAGGTCCACCCGGTTGGCGCCGGTGCTGGTACCGGTGTAGTCGGCGACGCAGGTGTCGGGGACGAAGCGGTCGACGGCGGCCAGGTAGTCGGCGAGCCGGTCGGCGGAGAGCTGCCCGTAGAGGATCGTGCTGATGTCCAGCAGGGCCTGCGGGGCGCCGATCCGAAAGTCCCACCAGTTCCCGAACGGGATCGTGGAGGCGTTGTAGGCCCGCGCGTGGAGGTGGTCGAGGCCGGTTCTGACGGCGGCGGCCAGGGCGGGGTCGCCGGTCAGGCCCGTACCGGGCTGGGCGTAGGCCTGGGTCATGGTGCCCAGCCGCGCGTAACTGGCGCTGATCGAGGAGGAGACGGACAGGGGCAGATCCGGCCAGAGCGAGCCGCTGACGGCGGCCATGGTGGAGCCGAGCTCGGTCGCCCGGGTGCCCAGCAGGGCCAGCTTCTCGGCGAAGGGCGCCGCCGCCGGGTCGAATCCGCTGCCCAGCAGCGTCTCGCGCCACTTGGCGCGCAGGCGGTCGTAGGCGTCACCGTCGGCGTCGGCGGGGCCGGTGAGGTGGGGGGAGGGGCGGCGGGACCACGGAACGGACACGGAGCCTCCGGTTCTGGGCGCCCCTCGTGCGGCCGCCTCGGTGCCGAGCGGGGTGGGGGACGCCCGCTGATCGGTTTCTAGCATGTGCGGGAAAGGCTCGCCCACGGGGCGCGTACGGATCGATACGCGCACACGATCGGGTCGGTGCGAGGGGGCGCCGGCGGCCCGCGGCCGGGTCGCCGGCGCCGTCCTGATCTGCACCCTGGTTCGAGACCCGGCCTCGCCGCAGCGACCTGATTCCGGCCTTGCGCACGACGTGGCCCCGCTTCGTCCCGGGCGACGACCTCCTTCGGCAGCCCCCTGTTCGAGAGCGGTGTCCGCCGAAATCCTCACCGCGGCCCCGGACCCGCGTGGCGATCATCAACGGCGGACACCACAATAGGATGGCCAAGGAAGCGGATCGATGGACGCAGGTGACCGCCCATGTGCCGATGGCTCGCCTATTCGGGAACGCCCCTGCTGCTCGACACCATCCTGTACAAACCGGCCCATTCGCTGATCGACCAGAGTCTGCACTCCAAACTGGGCGTGGAGACGACCAACGGCGACGGGTTCGGCGTCGGGTGGTACACGCACGACATCGCCACCCCGGCGCTTCTCAGGGATGTCGGCCCCGCCTGGAACAACCGCAATCTGCGGGAGCTCGCGGACCACGTGACCTCGCCGCTGTTCTTCGCCCACATCCGGGCCTCGACGGGTACGGCGGTGCAGCAGTCGAACTGCCACCCGTTCCGGCACGGCCGTTGGATGTTCATGCACAACGGCGCCATCTCCGGCTTCCACCTCATGCGCCGGGACCTCACCCTGCTCGTCGATCCTGCCCTGTACGCCGACATCGGGGGGACCACGGACTCCGAGGTGTTGTTCTACCTGGCCCTCACCTTCGGCCTGGAACAGGACCCGCCGGCCGCCATCGCCCGGATGGTGGGCGCCGTGGAGCGCGCCGGGCACGAGCACGGGGTGGAGTACCCGCTCCAGATGACGGTGGCCGTGACCGACGGCGAGAAGGTGTGGGCCTTCCGCTACTCCAGCCAGGGCTCTTCCCGCTCGCTGTTCTACAGCAGCAAGGTGGAGACGCTGCGCAGGCTGCACCCCGACATGGCCTTCCTGCGGGAAGTGTCCGACGAGACGCGCCTCATCGTGTCCGAGCCGCTCGGCGACCTGCCGGGCGCCTGGAACGAGGTGCCCGAGAGCAGCTACGGCGTCGTGCAGCCCGGCGGTGACGAGATGCACTCCTTCGCCCCGGAGTTCGTGTGATCGACCCCGCGGTGGCCGAGCGTCAGAGGTCGAAGCGGGCGCGGCGCTCCTCGGGCACCAGGTCCACGTACTCGGGGTGCTTGGCGATCCAGCCCCGGATGAAGGGGCAGTACGGCAGGACGTCCAGCCCGCGCGCCCGCACGTCGTCGAGGGCCCCGCGGGCGAGCAGCCCGCCCAGTCCCCGACCGGCGAAGGCCGGGGCGGTCTCGGTGTGGGTGAAGGCGATCTCCCCCTCCGCGAGGGTGTACGCGGCGAAGCCCGCCGTCCCGGTGCCGTCCGCACCGGCGAGGATCTCGTACCGGGACAGGTCGGGGCGGTCCACCACGCGGGGTTCCATGAGTGCTCCTGTCAGCGGCCGTTCAGGTGTGTCAGTAGATGATCCACCGCCGCGCCCCGGCCTCGCGCCGGGGGTCACCGCTCGGCCGGTGGTGACGCGGCAGCGCACCGCCGGAGGCGATGGTCGGCGGGCGCCGCGCGTCACACTCCGCCCCGCCAGATGTTGTCGAAGGCGGCCTCGTCGATGGCGCGCCGTTGCCGTACCGAACCCAGTTCCAGCACGGCGTCGTTGACGGCGGCCAGGACGGCCGCCACCGTGTCGTCGGCCACGTCCGGGGAGTCCTCGGTCCGCTCGCCGGGGACCCCGGCGGCCTCCGCGAGGGCGGCGAGTACGGGGTCGTCGGAGTTCCAGCGGTCCACGGCCCGGCGGCGGTCGGGCGTATCGGCGGGCGCCGGGGCGCCGGCCCGGAAGGAGATGCCGCGGCGGCGTTCGCGCACGAGCTGTCCTTCCGTCTCCAACGCGGCCCGGTAGACCGCGGCCAGGCTCCGGCCGCGGCGCCACAGCCAGTCGGCGACCGACTCGTGGGGGGCCTCGCGCACGAGCGCCGCGAGCGCCTCGGCCAGCAGCGGATCGGCCGGCGCCGGCCGGTCGGCCGGCACGATGCGGTCGGCCGGCACGATGCGGTCGGCCGGCACGATGCGGTCGCCGTCCAGCCGGACGGCCCCGGCGGCGAGGAGGTCGATCACCTCGGCGCCCGCGAGGGCGAGCGACAGGTCGCCGTCCTCAACGGAGCGCTCGGCCCCCCTGTCCATGGCGACGATCAACAAGTCCCGCGATGTGGTCATGAAGGGTCGGCCGTCCGATCCGTCCGCAGTGTGGACACCTCTGAGCACGTCGGGCGCTCCCGCGCGAGCTTACGGAGTGCGGGCGGCGACCGCACGCGTAACGCCGGGGCGCGGCCGGCCTCCGCCCCGCGAGGCCCCCGGCCGTTGCCCGGCCGGCGGGTCAGCAGCGGGGGCAGGCGTCGCGGATCACGCGCCAGGTGAAGGTGGCGGAGCCCGAGGACCCCGCGGCGTCCGTGGCGGTGACGGTGACGGTCCGGGTTCCGCTGCCGCGCAGAATGCCGGTGATCAGGCCGGTCGAGGCGTTGATCGAGGCGCCCGTGGGCAGGTTGACCGCCGACCAGGCGTACGGGGCGACGCCCCCGCCGGCCGTCAGCTGGAGGTACGCGCCGTCGTACTGGTAGTCGACCTGGTTGCCCGGGTTGGCCACGATCGGGGCGGCGGCCACCGTACGGATCAACGGGCCGGCGGCGCTCTGCGCCGGCGCGGCGAAGGACGGGGTGCCCGGTGCGGCCAGGACGGCCGCGAGGCCGAGGGCCAGTGCGGCCAGACGGCGCGGGGCGCGCGTGGATGTGCTCAACGGAACCTCCGAACTCGGCGGAGGACACCGGCGGTCCGGTACGCGTTCCGGACGCCGCCATCCCCCGTACTGGATGGGTGTTCGAGGTGCGATGGGGCGTCGGAAGCATAAGGGGCGCCCGCCGCCGCGTCGATGGCGCCCCGGAACGGCGGCTCCCGCGCCCCGGCGCGCCGCGCCACCTCCGGGGAGTCCTCCGCGGCAAGGCGCTCGGCGACGAGCCCCTCCGCGTCCGGGTGCCGGCCTCCCTCACGGAGGAGGTGGCGCAGCTGCTCCTCGGTGACCTCCTCCCCCGCCACCAGGCCGAGAACGTCGAACCCGCGGCCCATCCAGCACCCAGCCGGGCCAACCCGCCTGCTCCTGGGCCTTCTTGACATTCGCCTGGCTGCACCGGTTCAAACGACTCCGCACCCGCTACGAGCGACGTGCCGATCTCCACCAGGGCTTGCTCGAACTGGCCTGCGGCCTGAGCTGCATCCGACGTCTTTCCAGCGTCCCAGAGTGATCGGCTAGGAGTCGGAGCGCAGCCCCAGGGCGCTGTGCTGAATCAGGCCAGCTGGAGCATCGGGACCCGACTCCCGACGCGTCAACTCGACCAACTTCGAACGGAGGTGTTTCGCCGGCTCGCCAAGCACGATGGCGCTGATCACCAACTCGAGCATGGCGCAGTCGTAGGCATCGTCCGTTCCTCGATAACGTTCGGCGTCACGTTCGACTACGGCACTGTCGATTCGCCATCCACCACCATCAACGGTCGCGAAGGTCGCTGCGAAGGTTCCGCTACCAGTCCAGCTTCGGTGCAGGAAGATGACCTCGCCCTCCGCGAAGACGTCCCACTTCTCGTCCATGTCCCGCGACGCATAGCCGAGCTGGATCCGCTTCCAGTCTTCATCTGACCAGATCCGCTGAGGCAGCTCCGGCATCGACTGAGGAGCTGATATCGGCTGGATACGACCGGAGAATGTGGACCGGGTTACGCGTTCGTCAGCAGGCATGGAGTGATCCTACGGACGAAGCCGGGTGTCCCAGCATCCGGTCCCTCACGGACCTCATTGTGAAACGCCCTCTATGGTGCGCGGGTTCCGGGAATCCTGAGGCATCGGATGGGGGACCCCATGCGTAAGGTCGGTCGCTTCGGAGTATTGAAAGGCTGGTTCACGGCCTTGGGAACGTAGGTACGGCGGTCGGTGCCCGCGCCGTTGAGGCCATGGATCCCGGGGAGGGCCGGCGAGGAGTCCGAGTTGCATGTCGCCGGCCCATTCTGGTCCGCTACCGTTCAGGCGGATCAAGGGGGCCGGCGTCAGCTTGGCCGGCGGATTTTCCACGGTTGGAAATGTTCGCGCAGCCGCTTCTAGGGGTTGCGACCCGTGGCGCCGCGGGAGGCGTACCAGTTCCAGGCATACTCAAAGGCTGCGGTGGCGATGAGCACCATCAGGACAGGCCAATACCATGCAAGGTCCAGGAGTACGGCCGCGATCAATACCGCGAAGAAGACAACCCCACCACGGCCTTTTCGCTGACGGCTCGTGCACGAGAATCCTGACGATAGTGCCCGGTACACCCGGGGATGGCGGCGGAGCGAAGGCTACCGCCGCCGTCCTGCCGGAGTGGCCTTTGCTCAGGCATCGGGCGGGTGCCGGCAGGGGACACAGCCCTGTCGCGGCCGGGAGGTCGGACCGCACCCCGGCTCCGAGCCCCTACCCACCTCACCCCGTCCCATGGCCGCGCTCGGCAAGCCCTCTGCGGACGCCCGCCCGGCGCGCGCCGGGCGGGCCGTTGGTCCCGGAGGTCGACGGGATCACGGGCTCCGTCCCGCCCTCGCAGGAAATGCGCCGGGCTCAGTTGGTCTGGTAGGAGCCGTAGTAGTCGACGATCAGGTCGATGCTCTCCCAGCCCTGGTTCCAGTAGGTGATGCCCTTGCCGGGGCGTACCTGGGTGAGGTTCGCGACGGTCCGATCCGCTGTCCAGTTCAGGGCGGAGGAGGTGGGGCGTTCCTGGGGGGTCGGCGCGACGGGTCCGTTCGAGGTGGTGACCGAGAGGAAGCCCGGGCCGCTCGTGTTGGTTACCGTGGTGTTCAGGACGTAGGCCTCGATGTGCCGGAGGTCTACCTCGTAGGGCACGTGGTGGACGTCGCGCGCCGCGACCGGCCGGCCACTCTGCCTGGTGTCGAACTGCCGGCCCGGGTATTGAGACACAAAGGTGGCGCCACTGTCGGGGGTGTAGTAGCCGTTGATGTCGATGACGACGTCGGTGGGCTTCCAGGACCCGTTGCGGACGACGATCTCGCCGTCGCGGCCCACGGGCACGATGACGGAGTTGGCGACGGTCTGGCCCGCGGTGAAGTTCAGGTTCGACGTGGTCGGCGTCTGCTGGTCGCTGGGGTGGACGGTCAGGTGGCCCGCCTCGCGCGGGTTGGTGACCGTGATGTTCAGGGATACGGCCGTGGCACCTCGGGGCACTCCGTTCGCGCCGCCTATCTGCATCCTCAGGGAGCCTTGCCCGGCGAGTTGACGCTTGGCCGCGCCGAGTCCCTGACGGGTGTCGACGATCCGCGCCGGCGACAGCGAGACATAGCCGCTGGACGGCGATGTGCTGAAGTAGCCGGTGACGTCTGCGATCAGGTCGACGGATCCCCAACCCTCGTTGATCAGTGTGATGTCGCCGTGCCTGTTGACCGGCACGACGGCCAGGTTCGCCACGGTCTCACCCTGGGCGTAGTTGATGACGGACGAGTACGAGGGGTGCACGCTGCCCGGGGCACTGATGTGACCGGCGCCTACGGCGTTGGTCGCGGTGAGGTTGACGACGACATGGGTGACGCTGTCGGGAATCGAACCCCGGCCCCTGACCCGCACCGTGGCGGCATCGTCCGGGTGGACCTTGCTCCGCTCCTCGCCGAGGCCCTCGCGCGTGTCCAGCAGGCGCAGCGGGGAGTGGGGGGTGAAGTCCGAACCCGCCGTCGTCATGACCACCTTGTTGACGTACCGCGCGCCGCTCGCCGGGTCAGTCGCGGTCACCGTGACCGCGTACTCGCCGACCTCCGCGTACTTGTGCACCTTGTCCACGTATCCCGAGCCGTCGAAGGCGAGCGTGTCCTGGCCGCCGTCGCCCCAGGCGAAGGTGACATCGAGCGGAACGCCACCGCTCTCGATGTCCGCGCGCAGCACGACGTCGTGGGCACTCGTGGGCCAGCCGTCCAGGTGGATCGAGGGTGTCTCCTCGGCCTTCGTGATCTTCTGGTCGGCCGCGTCCGGGCGGCCAGGGGTCGTACGGTCGGCGGGGCTGGTGAAGATCGGTTCCCGCGTCGGGTTCGCCACCGTGTCGGCCTGAGGTGCCGTGATGCCTCCTCGGAGCCCCGGTGCCGGCGGCTCGGCCGCCAGCACCGGGACCGGCATGAGGCTGACACCGGCCGCGACAGCGGCCGCGGAAACGATGAGTCGGCGACGAGACACCGGCCCTCCCCCACTACTTCGAACAGATCATCTAGAGTCCGCTCAGCGTACTGCCCCAGCGGGATCGCAGCTGTTCGGGAGA
The DNA here is from genome assembly GCF_053606025.1 of Streptomyces sp. NPDC055254. Lineage (NCBI taxonomy): Bacteria > Bacillati > Actinomycetota > Actinomycetes > Kitasatosporales > Streptomycetaceae > Streptomyces > Streptomyces sp. NPDC055254. Next base: position 62,505 of record NZ_JBSGQV010000030.1, read on the forward strand.
GCGTCAAACTCCGATCGCACCCCGTGGACCACGTAGAGCGCGCTCCTGGCCAACCGAAGCGCTCAGGGGCGAACTGACAGCTGAGTGCTGTGGTCGGCCCGTCCGGCCGACCACAGCACGAGCGGGCGGCCCCGACTCCAGCTGCCGACGCCAACCGACAGCAACCGACAGCAACCGACTGGGGAACGAAGAGCCGCCCCGGGGGAACTTCGAGATCCGCCTCAGGACACGAAGCTGTACGGCCGTGCACGCGTGCGCTCGGAGCTCAGGCCGCCGCCCGGGTGGGGCGGTCAATCCGGTCATCACCCGCACGTTCCGCAACACCCTTCGTGCCGCCGACGCGGCACCGACCCGGGGCGGCGCCTCGGCCGAAATACAGTCGGACATCGGCGAATTGGCCGGAAATATTTGGTCAATTTGGTGACATGGGCACTGATGTTTCATCATCGTGACTGCGCGTCAGTTGTCGACGCGCTTCGAGGAGGCGGGGGCGCCGGGGGGTCCCCCGTTCACACCGGCCGATCCCGCAGGCGAGTTCGCTCTCGCCGCGCGCCGCGGTGGCTCCCGTCCCGTTCCCGTCACCAAGGCAAAGGCCCATGTCCGCCCAGCAACTCTCGGACCTCATACGTTTCGCCCGCCGCAACTCACCCTTCTACCGCGACCTCTACGCGTCCCTGCCGCCCGACGCCGACCGCCTCACCGACCTGCCGGTGGTCGACCAGCGGGAGTTCTGGGCGGCCAACTCCCTGCACGACAGCCGGGTACTGACCGGCCCGCTCAGCGAAGCCACGGTCTACCAGACCGGCGGCACCACCGGGTCCCCCAAGTTCTCCGTCTACACCCGCGACGAGTGGCGCACCTTCGTCACCTCCTTCGGCCAGGGCCTCGTGGACTCGGGCCTGCGGCCGGGACACCGCGTCGCCGACCTCTTCTACGCGGGAGAGCTGTACGCGAGCTTCCTCTTCGTCCTCGACTCGCTCTCCCACGCGCCCGTGGACAACGTCCGGCTGCCCATCGGCGGCGGCGCCCCGCTGGAGTCGACGATCCCCACGCTGCACGACCTCGGCGCCGAGGTACTGGCCGGCACGCCCACCACCCTGTGCCGGCTCGCCGAGCGGACCGTCTCCCGTGGTGTCCGGCTCGACTCGGTGGAACTGCTCCTCTTCGGCGGCGAGGCCCTGTTCGACGACCAACGGCGCCTGTTGGCAACGGCGTTCCCCCGCGCCGCGATCCGTTCCGTCGGATACGCGAGCGTGGACGCCGGCCTGCTGGGGCGTCCCGTACCCGGTCCCGACGCTCGGGTGCACCGGGCCTTCACCCCGTACTCGGTCGTCGAGATCCTCGACGACTCCACCGACGAGCCCGTCACCGAACCGGGGCGACCCGGGCGGGTCGTCGTCACCAGCCTCTTCCGCCGCCTGATGCCGATCATCCGCTACCCCGCGGGCGACCGGGCCGAATGGACCGGCACCGGGCCCGGGCACTTCCGGATCCTCGGCCGCGCCGAGGAGGGCGTACGGGTGGGCCCGGTCTCCCTCTACACCCAGGACGCCCAGGACGCCGTCGCCGCTGCGGACACCGCGGGGCTCGTGGTCGGCACGCAGCTCGTCGTCCGCCGCTGGGACGGCCGCGACGGGCTGGTCCTGCGGCTGGCGACGGCCCCGGGCAGCGGGACCTCCGGCGGCTCCGGGCCCGGCGGCGCCGAGCAAGCGGCCGACCGGGAGGACCTGGCCAAGGCCGTGATCGCGGAGCTGGAGGCCGTACGGCCGCTGTATCCGGACAGTGTGCGCGCCGGGTTCGTGCACCCGCTGACCGTGGAGTGGGCGCGCCATCGCGATCTCGCCGTCAATCCGCGCTCGGGCAAACTCGTCCGGGTCCTCGACGAGAGGCCGACGGCGTGAGCGCCCCGCCCGTGCACCCCGCCGCAACCGGCGCGGCGGCCGGGACGAGCACCGAGTCCGACGCCCGGTCCGCCACCGACACCCGGCCCGACGCAGACACCCGGCCCGGCATCGACACCCGACCCCACGCCGACGCCGACACCCACGCCGACGCCGACGCCGACACCCGGCCCGACGCCGGAACCCGGTCCGACGCCCGGTCCGGGCCCGGCACCGGCGTTGCCGCCGGTGGCCGCCGCGCGCCGCTCGTCCTGCGCAACCGCGCCTTCGCCGCCGTGTGGCTCGGCCAGGTCCTCGCACAGGCCGCCGTCCGCATGTTCCAGGTCGGCGTGTCCTGGTGGATCGTCTCCCACGCCGTGCGCGACGCCCCCGGCCTGGCCTCCGGGCTGTTCATGGCCGTCTGCACGCTGCCCGCCGTCGCACTGGCTCCCGTCGTGGCGGCCACCGTCGCCCGGTTCGCCCACCGTTCGGTGCTGTGGACCACGGCCGGCCTGGCCGGGACCGCCTCGGTCGCCCTCGCGCTGTGGGCGCACGACGGCGGCCCGCCGCTCACCGCCGTGTACGCCATCGCCCTCGCCCTGGCCACCTGCCAGGCGTTCTTCGACCCGTGCCTGACCACCTCGGTGCCCGAACTCGTCGACGACGCCGACATCGAGACGGCCACCGGCTTCGAGCTGTCCACCCAGTCCCTGGCCGGTCTCGGCGGAGCGCTGCTCGGCGCCCTGACCGTCGACCGGGCCGGTGTGACCGGGCTGGCCGCAGGCTGCGCGGCCGCCTACCTCGGCGCGGCGCTGCTCGTCGCGAGCGCCCGCTTCCGCACCGCCCCGCGGACGTCCTCGCCCGTGGCGGCACCGGGGGCCGGGAAGCGCACGCTCCGCGCCGTCCTCGGCGAACTGCCCTACGTACGGCGGATCCTGATCTGCTTCACCGCCGCGAACCTCTTCACCGCCGCCGTGTTCGTCGTCATCCCCCTCTACACTCGCTCGGTCCTCTCCGGCGGAGGCGCCACCGTGGCCCTGCTGGAGGCCTCGCTGGGCGCCGGCGCACTCGTCGGAGCCTTCACCGGGACCCGGCTCCCGGGGCGGCCCGCGGTCTCCGGCGCCTGCTGCCTCGGCCTGATGGCCTTCGCCCTGGCGCTGCCCGGACTTCTCGCTCACCGCCCGGTCGTCGCGGGCAGTCTGGCCGTGGCCGGCTGGTGCGCCGGGGCCGTCAGCGTCCGCTTCGTGGCCCTGTTCCAGCGGCTGGTGCCGACCGAGGACAAGCCCGCCTTCTTCGCCGTGATGCAGGCCGTACTCGGCGCCTCCCTGCCCGTGGCATCCCTGGTCTTCGGCACCGCCGGCGATGTCCTGTCGCCCCGGACCCTGTGCCTGGTGCAGGGCATCGGCCTGGTCCCCGCCGCCTGCGCACTGGCGCTGCTCGGCTCCCGTACCCCCGAGCCCGCCGGAGGCGAGCGGTGAACGCCGTCATCACCGCGGCGGCTCCCGGTGACATCGCCGAGCTGCGCCAGCTCTACTACGCCGTCTACGGACCGCACTACCCGGTGGCCCTCGGCACCGACCCCGCCGAGATGGCCCGGCTCATCGAGGACCCGCATTCCCTGTGGCTCGTCGGCCGCTGCGCCGCCACCGGGGCCCTGACGGCCTCCGCCGCCATCCATGGTGAGGCGGGCAGCCGCATCGGCCGCCTGGAGGGCATCGCCGTACACCCCGGGCACCGCTCGGCCGGTCTGGCCGCCGCCCTGACCCAGGCCCTGTGCGCCGGGATGCTGGACACGGGCCGGCTGGACTCGGTGTACGCGACGGTGCGGACCGTCAGCGCCGGTCCGCAGCGGGTCGTCGCGCGCAACGGTTTCCGCCCGCTGGGCATCCTGCCCAACGCGGTGGATCTCCGCAGCCGCGAGAGCCTGGCTCTCTACGCGCGTCACTCCGCCGGCGTGCTCGACCGCCGGATGCCCGTCACCGACGTACCCGCCCCGCTGCTGCCGCTGCTGCGCACCGCCGAAGCCGCTCTGGGCATCGGCTACCCCGGCGTCCGGGCCGCCGCGGCCCCGCTCCCGGCGCCCGCGCCCCCGGGGGGCGTCGAACGGCTGGAGATGATCGAGGCACCGGCCTTCGTGCGCCGCCGTTTCCGCGAGCGGTTCCCCGGCGCCGAGGGCTGGTTCTACCCGCTGCACACACCGAACGTCCTGCTCACGCCCGAGGACGGCCGGTTCGAGGTCTACGCCTACCTCAACCGGGCCGGCGGCTACTGCTCCCTGCTGACCGCCCATCCCGACCCGGCGGCCGCGGCCGCGTACCTCGAACCGGTCACCCGGACCCTGGCGCGCGCCGGCGCCGGCTACGTCGAGGCCCTGGTGCCGCTCGCACACCAGGAGGCCCTCTCCGCCTTCCTGGCCCAGGGGTTCGTCGCCGGCGCCCTCTACCCGGCGATGCGCGCGGACGGAGACGGCTTCCACGACTACGCCGTCCTGTCCCGTTCCGGCGAGCGGATCGACTTCCGCGGCGTCGCCGTCGAACCGCCCCTCCAGCCCTATCTGGACTGCTACGTGTCGGCCTGGGCGTCCACGCACCTGCCCACTTCATCCGAGGTTGCCCCATGAACCCCCATCTCGCGCCGGTCGCCGTGCCCGACCCGGCCCTCCTCCCGCACGTCCAGCGACTGTGCGACCTGACCGATCCGTACGCCCACGGGCCCGCGGCGGACGAGCTGTTCGCCGCCGCCATGGCGGAGAGCAACGCGTGGCACGCCGAGCGCTCCCCCTTCTTCCGCTCCCTGTACGAGGCCACTCCCCCGGCCGAGCCGTACCGCGCGCCGCTCGTCCACGCGAACTTCTTCAAGCGGCACGAGGTGCTCTCCGTCCCGCGCGAGGACGTCGAGCTGCACCTGACCTCCTCCGGCACCACCGGCCAGAAGTCGCAGATGTTCTTCGACCACTGGACCATCCGCTCGGCCCAGCGCATGGTCGCCCGGATCTTCGAGCGCAACGGCTGGATCACCCCCGAGCAGGAGGTCAACTACCTCCTCTACAGCTACGAGCCGTCCCCCTCCCTGAACCTGGGGACCGCCTTCACCGACAACTACCTGTGCGACTTCGCCCCGGCGCGCAGCGTCGCGTACGCGCTGCGCAACACCGGCGGCGACCACGAGTTCGACCCCTTCGGCTGCATCGCCGCGCTCCGCCGGTTCGAACGGGAGGACGCGCCGGTCCGCATCCTCGGCTTCCCGGCCTTCCTCTTCTTCACCCTGGAGCGGATGCGGGCCATGGGACTGCCGCCGCTGCGCCTGCCCGAGGGCTCGCTGGTCGTCCTCGGCGGCGGCTGGAAGGGGCACGCCGACCGGCGGATCGGCAAGGAGGAGCTGTACGCGCGCGTCACCGAACAACTCGGTGTCCCGGGTGAGCGGATCCGCGACACCTTCGGGTCGGTGGAGCACTGCATCCCGTACATCGAGTGCGACCACCACCGGCTGCACGCCCCCGTCTGGTCCCGCGTGACGATCCGCTCCACCCGCACGCTCGAACCGCTGCCCTACGGGGAGCCGGGCTACCTGCACCTCGTGTCGCCGTACATCACCTCGGTACCGGCGCAGAGCGTGGTCATGGGCGACCTCGCCTCCCTGCGGCCGGGCGACGCCTGCGGCTGCGCGCTGGAAACCCCGTGGTTCACCGTCCACGGCCGGGCCGGGGTGAGCAAGAACCGCAGCTGCGCGGTGGCCGCCGCCGAACTGATGAAGGGCATGGCATGACCAGCACCGTCCACGGGCACGACCGCGGCGACGCCGCGCACCACTACTGGCAGGGCGCCTTCATCGGTGACGAGGAGGCCGGACGCCGGCTCGCCGGCCTGGCGGACGCCGCCCCGGCCGCGCTCGCCGAACCCCTGGAGACCGAGACCGTCCTGGCTGCCTGCGACGCCCTCTCCAGGGCTCTGCGCGACCCCGCCCACCCCGTGCGGGCCAGGCTCGTAGCGCACCTGCCCGAAGGGGAGGACCCGGCCGCCCTGACCGAGCTCGGCGACCTCCTCTCCCGCCGGGAGCTGACCCGCAAGCTGCGCCGCGAACTCGGCGGCGCGGCGCCCGGCCGGCTGAACCGGGCGGATCCGCGCGAGAGCGTCTACGAAGCGTGGGCGCCCGTCGGCCTGGTGGCCCACATCGCCCCCGGCAACTCCGCGACGGTCGCGCCGCTGAGCATCGTCGAGGGCCTGCTCGCCGGAAATGTCAACGTCCTCAAGACCAGCGGCGCCGACACCCTCCTGACCCAGCACCTGATGGCCGAACTCGCGGGTCTGGACCCCAGCGGCGCCCTGGCCGAACGGATCGTCGTCCTGCGCTTCCCGTCCTCCCGGCAGGAGTGGCTGCGCCTGATGTGCGCGCCGGCGGACGCCGTCGCCGTATGGGGCGGCGAAGGCGCGGTCGACGGGGTGGCGGCCCATGTGCCGGCCGGCTGCCGGCTGGTGGTGTGGGGGCACCGGATCTCCTTCGCCTACCTGACGGGCGACGCCTGGTCGGACACCGGCACGCTCGACGCACTCGCGGACGACGTGTGCCGGTACGAGCAGCAGGCGTGCTCCAGCCCCCAGGTGGTCTACCTCGACACCGCGGACGAGGCCGAGGTGTTCGCCTTCGCGGAGCGCTTCGCCACCGTCCTCGCGACCCGGCCGCCGGCCGTGCCCGCCGCCTCGGCGCAGGCGCCGGACCCCGCCGAGGAGGCCGAGGTGACCACCACCGAGTTGGTGGCCCGGCTGGAGGAACACCTCGGCCTGACCCGGGTGTTCGCCGCGCCCGACGGGTCGTGGCGGGTCATGGCCGACATCCGGTCCCCGCTCGCCGCCTCGCCGCTGCGGCGCAGCGTGTGGGTCAAACCGCTGCCCCGTGAGCGGCTGATCACCACCTTGCGTCCGATGCGGCGCTACCTCCAGACGGCGGGCCTCGCGGGCAGCCGCACCGACATCGCCGAGCTGTCCCGCACCGTCCTGGCCGCCGGCGTCACCCGCGTCACCCCCGTCGGCGCCATGCTGGAGAGCTATTCCGGCGAGCCGCACGACGGCGTCTACGCCCTCCAGCGCTACAGCCGCCGCGTGGCTGTCCGGGCGGACCCGGCGCGCTTCGCGACCACCGCGTGCCTGGACGACCTGGCCCGGCCCGTCGTCCTGCCGCGGCCCTCGGGGCCGCTGCTGGGCAAGGAGGACGTACAGGAGCTGGGCGCCACCCTCGCACGCGCCGATGCCGAGCTGTACTTCCGCAGCGGCGGCAGCACCGGCGCGCCCGCGCTGTCCGTCTTCAGCTACGACGACTACGACACCCAGATGCACGCCGCGGCCCGCGGCCTGCTCGCCGCCGGCTACGACCCGGTCGGGGACCGCACCGCCAACCTCTTCTACTCGGGCGGCATGTACGGCAGTTTCATCAGCTTCTTCTCCGTACTGGAACGGCTCGGCGGGGTGCAGCTGCCGCTGTCCGCCGGCCCGGACCACCGCGCCACGGCCCGGGCCCTGATCGAGCACGGGGCGGACACCCTCTTCGGCATGCCCTCCTACGTGTGGCAGCTGCTGCACGCGGAGGCGGACGCGCTGCGCGCGTACGGCGGCCTGCGCAAGGTGTTCTACGGCGGCGAGCACTTCACGCAGGAGCAGCAGCGCACACTTAAGGACGACTTCGGCATCGAGGTCGTCCGCTCGATCACCTACGGCAGCACCGACCTCGGGCCGCTGGGCTACCAGTGCACCGAGAGCTCCGGCGGGGTCCACCACCTGCACGCAGACCTCCACACACTGGAGATCCTGGACCTGGCCGAGGACCGGCCGGTGCTCCCGGGCGGTACGGGCCGACTGGTCTTCACCACGCACGCCCGGCGCGGTCAGCGGCTGGGCCGGTACGTGATCGGCGACCTGGGGCGGGAGGTCCCGGGCCGCTGCCCCTGCGGCCGGCACGCGCCCCGCTTCGAGCTGCTGGGGCGCACCGGTGACGTGATGCGGGTGGCGACGCACTTCCTGCACCACCGCCGCTTCCTGGACCTGGCGGAGGAACGGGGGGGCCACCGGGGCGAGTTGCAGGTCCGGCTCGACGGTACCGACGCGCGCGAGCGGCTGACCGTACGGGTGGAGCGGACCGGGGCGACGGATCCGGGGCGGCTGCGGGAGGTCTTCCTCGCCGGATACCCGGAGCTCCGCTCGGCGGTGGCGGAAGGGCTGCTGGACCTGGCGGTCGAGGCGGTCGAAGGTGCCTCGCTGGACCGCAGTCCGACCAGCGGCAAGCTCCTCGCGGTGGTGGACGCGCGCCGGTAGCGGCGCCCGCTTGCGCCGGCCCCGGTCACCGGAGCGGCCTGGTGTCAGGCCGCCCGGGGCCGGCGCAGTGGGTCCACCGCGTGAGCCGCCCGAGCCGAGTGGGTACAACCCCGATGGAGAGGCGTACACCGCACGGTCCCGACGGACCCGCGCACGAGACCTGTGAGGAGCCGCATGCCCGACCCGGACCCCGAACCCGGACCCTTCCCCGACGCGGTGGACGGGCCGATGTACGTCGTCACGGCCGCGGCGGGCGGGCAGCCGGCCGGCTGCCTGGTCGGGTTCGCCTCGCAGTGCTCGATCGAGCCGCCGCGCTTCGTCGTCTGGCTGTCGACCGCCAACCGGACCTACCGCGTCGCGCGTGAGGTCCGCTACCTGACCGTGCACGTCCTGCGCCGCGACCAACGGGCTCTCGCCGAGCTCTTCGGCGCTCGCACCGGCGACGACGTGGACAAGTTCGCCGGCGTCGCGTGGCGGCCCGGGCTGGGGGGCGCTCCCGTGCTGGCCGAGGCGGGCTCCTGGTTCACCGGCCGCGTCGAGGGGGTCGTGGCGGGCGGTGACCACGTGGGGTTCCTGCTCTCGCCGGCCGAGCAGTCGCCGCCCGTTGGCGCTCCGGCGGCCCCGGCGCTGCGGTACTCCGACGTCCGCGACCTGGAGGCCGGCCACCCGGCGTGACGCCCCACCGCCGGAGCGGGGCGACCGGGCGGCCGGGACGGTCCGTTCCGCTCTGCGGGTGCCCGTCAGCGTCCCACGACGGCCCGTACGTTCTCGACGGCGCCGCAGTCGGCCGCCAGCTGCCGCTCGCGTTCCTCCAGGAACGCGGCTCCGAGCTCGGCCCTGCGCTCGTCGGAGACGTTCTCGCGGGCGCCGTTGAGGATCGTCCGCTCCTCCTCGTCCAGGTGGTGGGACACGGCCTTGACCAGGTCCTCCAGCCGGGAGTCCCATGCGTCGGAGCCCACCTCGTCGACTTCGAGCAGCGCCAGCAGGGCCTCATTGGCCTCCGCGTGCTCCTCCGCCCCGTGCTCGACCTCTTCGTCGTCCACGTCCTTGTAGCGCTTCAGGGCGCCGTAGACCTTCGTCTCCTCGGCCTCGCCGTGCGCGATGAGCAGGCCGGAGAAGGTCGCGAGGGCGCCCCCGCGGTCCGCCTCCACGCTCCGCATCCGGCGGAACAGCTCCTCCATGGTGCGATGGTCCTTGAGGATCAACGCCACGACGTCCAGGTCCTGGTGCTGCCGGTCGGCGGCCATCCACGTACCTCCTCGCTCGGGGTCCACTTCCGTCCCCCGACGCGTGCTCGCCGGCGCGCGGTTGAAACCCCCGGCCGCCCCGCGCTTCCCTCGTGGGGCGGCCGCATCCCGGCCGCCCCACGTCGTACGTCGCCCGCTGTCGGCCTCGGCGTCAGCGCGCCGCGCCGAAGTTCTGCGTCCAGTAGTGGCCCGGCTGGGCGAGACCGATGCCGATCTCCTTGTACGAGCAGTCGAGGATGTTCCGCTTGTGGCCGGGGCTGTTCATCCAGCCCTCCATGACCTTCGCGGGGGTGCTGTAGCCGTAGGCGACGTTCTCGCCGTACGTCCTCCACACGTACCCGGCACGGGTGATGCGCCCGCCCGGGTCGGAACCGTCGGAGCCGGTGTGGGACATGTTGCTGTGGGCCGCCATGTCCGCGCTGTGGTCCTGGGCGGCCTTCGTCAGCTTCGCGTTGACGGTGAGGGCCGAGCAGCCGGCGGCGGCGCGCTCCTTGTTGACGAGCGCGAGGACCTCGGCCTGGGCTCCGGAGGGCGCCGGGGTGCCCTCCGGAGCTTCGGGCGCTGCCGTCCCGGCCGGGGGCCGGGCGGGCGCCTGAGGCTTCTGCGGCTTCTGCGGCGCGGGCCGGGTGGTTTCCTCGGCCGGCGCCGCGGGGGGCTGGACCACCGGCTGCGCGACGGGTTCCACCGGGGTCGCCGGGGGCGCCTCGGTGAGATCGGGTGCGCCGGCCTGGACCGGGGATTCGACGGGCTGCTGGGCGCCCGGGTACCCGAGGAGGGCGTCCTGCCGGTCACGGCCGTCCTGGCGGGCCGCTGAGGGCTGTCCCGAGCCGCTGTCCTGAGGACCCAGGCACGCCATGGCGGCGGTGGGCACGCCCACGATCGCCAGGACTCCGACGGTGATCGCTATCTTCCTGTGGTGCGTCTTCTTACGGTGCTTCTTCATGCGTGACCTCACTCGGTGATCGCGAAGCTCCCGGCGCCGGACCGCGAGGGCGCCGGAGGAGCCGCCATTCTTAGAAGCCCGGCAGCGGCCTGGCAAGCCGCTTCTCCGCAGCCCCACAGGGGTTGCAGCTCCGGCTTGAATCGGCCGGAAGATCGTGCATGCCGTCACCTCGGCGAGAGGGGCGCACGCCTGACACCTCACCAGAACCGTCCCTCACCGGCCACGTTGGCGGGGGGAAAAGCAGAGTCACCAGTTCCGTTTCCGGCGGAGTGAGGCATGTCAACGCCAAACAGGCACAAATGCCGATATGTCGATGGCTCGACGATCACTGCCGGCCCGCCCGGACCCGAGATCGCCCCGTGACGCATGTCACGGTTTCCGACGCAACCGGGCACTGCCGCACCCACCACGGCTGCCCGCATACCGTCACCCCATCCCCTTCTCCCGTACACGTCGCTTTCGCGGCGACGGCCGCGCCACAGGGGCGGCGCCGGTAGGACAACCATTCGCCTTCGGCCGAAGCTTTCGGGCATCCTGACCCCATGAACGCACTACATGCCGGGACACCGGCGGACGATCCGGCACCCGCGGCCCGACTGGCCGCCGTCGCCGCGGCCCTGGCCGACGAGACCCGGGCCGCCATCTGCATGACACTGCTGGAAGGGCGCGCCTGGACGGCGGGCGAGCTGGCTCGGATCACCGCGGTCGCACCGTCCACGATGAGCGGGCATCTGGCCAGGCTGCTCGACGCGGGCCTGTGCGCGACCGAGCGGCAGGGCCGCCACAGCTACGTGCGCATCGCCGACGCGGCGACCGCACGGCTCGTCGACCAGCTCGCCTCGTACGCGATCCCGGACCGGGACGCGGCCCACGCGGTGCCCGTGGTCGCGGCCCCGGACCCGCTGGCCCGCGCGCGGACCTGCTACGACCACTTCGCGGGCCGGTTCGGCATGGCGGTCACCGACGCGATGGAGCGGCGCGGGCTGCTGCGCACGGAGAGCGTGTTCGAGCTGACGGCGGACGGTCTCGCCTGGTGCGCGGAAGTCGGCGTCGACCTCGCCCACGAAGGGCGCCGGCCGACGGCCGGCTCCTGCCTGGACTGGACCGAGCGCCGTCGCCACCTGGGCGGCGTCACCGGGGCCCGGCTGTGCGCGCTGGCCCTCCGCGAGGCCTGGGTGGTACGCCCGGCGGGCGGCGGGCGGGGGCTGGAAGTGACCGGGGCCGGGGAGCGCGCCTTCGGAAACCTGCTCGGGATCGCACCGGACGCCTGGAGCTGACGTCCGCCGAGCAGCCGGGCGAGTGACAACCAGAGCGACAACCAGAGCGACAACCAGAGCGACAACCGGAGCGACGGCTGGAGTGACGGCTGGAGTGACGGCCAAGAAAAATACTTCGGTATACGCCGAAGTATTGTGCCGTAGGGTGAGCCCATGACCTTCCGCACGGGTTCGATACCGCCCCACGTGCTCACGGTCGGCGCCGTCTCCTTCACGGTGTTCGCCTGGGCCTCCGCCTTCGTCTCCATCCGCAGTGCGGGCTCCGCCTACTCCCCCGGGGCCCTTGCCCTCGGCAGGCTGCTGGCCGCCTCGATGGTGCTCGCCGTCCTGCTCCTGGTCCGCCGCCAGGGCCCGCCGCCCCGCGGGGCCCGGCGCGGGATCCTGCTGTCCGGCGTGGTGTGGTTCGGCGGCTACACGGTCGCGCTGAACTGGGGCGAGCGCCTGGTGGACGCGGGCACGGCGTCCCTGCTCGTGAACACGGGCCCGATCCTCATGGCGCTGCTCGCGGCCCGGCTCCTCGGCGAGGCCCTGCCACCGAGGCTGGTGGCGGGAATGGCCGTCTCCTTCGTCGGCGCAGTGGTCGTGGGCCTGTCCATGTCGTCCGGTTCGGGTGGCTCCACCCCGCTGCTCGGCGTCCTTCTCTGCCTGCTCGCGGCGGTGGCCTACGCCACCGGGGTCATCGCGCAGAAGCCCGCGCTCTCCTTCGGGACCCCCCTGCAGATCACCGCCTACAGCTGTATGACGGGGGCCCTGGCCTGCCTGCCGTTCACCGGGCAGCTGGTCTCGGAACTGCCGGGTGCGCCGCTGTCCGCGACCCTGAACATGGTCTACCTGGGCGTGGTACCGACCGCCCTCGCGTTCATGACGTGGACCTACGCCCTGGCGCGCATGCCGGCCGGCAGGCTGGGCGCGACCTCCTACGCCGTCCCGGCCGTCGTCGTACTGCTGAGCTGGGCCCTCCTGGGCGAGGTACCGGCGTGGCTGACCCTCCTCGGCGGGGTCCTGTGCCTGGCCGGAGTGGCGGTGTCGCGGTACGGACCGCGCTCCCCGCGGAGTTCCGTCCGCGGCCCCGGGCTCCGCGCGGGCCGGTCCTCACCTTCCTCCGGGCACGACCGCTCGCCCTCACCCGGATGCCCGGCCCAGTGGGCACGGGGGCCGGCGGGGCCTTGAACTGGGAGCCGGAAAGAGCTCGGAATCCTGGAGGCGTGGTGGCGGCGAAGGCATGGACGCGTGGTGCGGCGAGTGCGGTAGTGGCGGTGGCGGTTCTCGCCGCCGCGGGCTGTTCGAACGGTGGCGGTGACCCGTCCGCCGCCGTGTCGAGCGCCGCGGAGGCCGCGAAGTCGGCCGGCGCCGCGGTCTCGTCGGCCGCCGCCGAGGCCGGGAAGGCCGCCGAGTCCGCCGCAGCCGCCGCGAAGGACAGGCTCGCGGAGGTCAAGGACGGGGTCGACGCCAAGGACCAGGTGTCCTTGGGGGCTCCGGCGACCGACTCCGACGGTCACACCACGGTCCCCGTCACGGTGCGGAACACCGACGACGGGACCAGGTCTTTCGCGGTGCAGGTCGAGTTCAAGGACGAGGGCGGCGGCCTGGTCGACACCGTGGTGGTGACCGTCGCGGACGTGCCGGGCAAGGGCACGGGTCAGGGCTCGGCCCGCAGTACGCGCAAGCTGTCCGGCACGGTGTCGGCCGAGACCGGCAAGGCCCTCCGCCACTGAGTTCGACGCGGTCGGCGCGGAGCGCTCCGTTCGGCGCGGTCGCCTGGCGGAGCGCTCGGGCCGAGGGCCGCGTGCGGCTACTCGTCGTGGTGCACCCAACTCGTGCACAGCGCCCAGATGATGAACACGTCGATCGCGATGATGATCATGGACCACCAGGGCTGGTACGGCAGCCACAGGAAGTTGACGATCACGCTGAGGCCGGCGAGCACGAGGCCCGCGCCCCGGGCCGCGTTCGAGTCCTTGAGCAGGCCCACTCCGGTGGCGATGGCGATGAGCCCGATGACGAGATGGATCCAGCCCCATGCCGTCAGGTCGAATTCGAAGACGTAGTTGCCGATGCGCGCGTAGACGTCGTCCTTGGCGATGGCCGCGATGCCCTGGAAGACGGCGAGGCACCCGGTCACGATGAGGAGGATCGCTGCGAACAGCGTGCCCGTACGTCCCGGCGCGTCGTTGCGGCCGCCGGGGAACAGCGGCGTGTTGCCCGGCGCGGGACCGGTGTTCCAGTCCCCTCCGGTCGGTGTCGGCTGGCCCATGGAATTCACCTCACAGTTGACGGTACGGCCCGGCCGTCCTGCTCCGGATCCGTCGGTGCCGACGCCGCAGGCATCGGCACCCGTACGCAGTCTCGTCCGCCGGACGGGTCCGTGTGATCACCCGAAGCGGGTGGTCTTCGCCCGGCGGGCCGGGGGAAGAAAACGGCCCGGGCCTCAGACGGGGAGCCGGCGCATTTCCAGCACGCGCATGCCCAGTGATTGGAAGCGCGTGAGGAGCCCGTACAGATGGGCCTCGTCCAGGACGGTGCCCAGGAGGAGCGTCTGCTCCGGTACGGGAATCCGGTCGAGCTCGGGGAAGCTCGCCGCGAGTGTGTCCGGTACGACGCCCGAGACGCGGAATTCATAGCGCATGAGGGACCCACTTCTCTCGGAGCCGGGGCGTCGACCGAGGGAGCGAGGGCTTGGTCCGCCGCCGGCCTCTCACCTGCCATCCTCGGTCCCCGCCCGGGGCCGGACATCGCCCGGTACGGGGGAAAGGACGCGCCGGGTGCCGGTCACAGGATGCCGAGGTCCTGGGCACGGTGGACGGCCTCGCTGCGCCGGGTGACCGAGAGCTTGCGGTAGATGCTCTTCAGGTGGGTCTTGACCGTGTTGGCCGAGACGTACAGCTCGGCGGCGATCTCCTCGGTCGACAGCATGTGGGCGGCCTTCCGCAGCACCTCGGTCTCCCGCCGGCTCAAGGATTCCATCACGGGCGGTGGCCCGTCGACCGGCGACGCGGACACCTGTCCCGGGGCGCCGCGGGGCAGCCGGCCGTGCAGCCGGGCCAGCCGCGGGTCGTGACGCAGCATCCGGCGTACCCAGGGACCGCTCTCGACGAACATCCGACGCAGTTCCTCGGGTCTGGCGCACCGCAGTGCCTCGCCCAACCACCGCCGCGCCTGCTCGGTGTCATGGGTCGAGGCCGCGGCCTCCGCCCGGAGCAGGCAGGCCCGGGTTCGTACCGGGGCGGGGAGTGCGGCGTCGGCGTCGCCGCCGCTCGGGGCGCGGGCGCCGCCCGGCAGCCCCGCCAGCGCCTCCTCGGCGCGGTCCGCGTGCCCCGCCGCCAGCAGGGCCCGGGCGCGTGCGACCGCGTGCTCGGGCCGCTCGGACGCCACGGCGTCGAGGACGGCCAGGGCCTCGGCGGCGTCACCGAGTGCCAGGTGCACCGCGGATTCGGCCGCGGCCAGCTCGTCCACCAGCCACGCGGTCGGGCTCGCGGTGGCCGAAGGGGACGCCACGTCCGGGCGGGCCGCGCGGAGGGCCGCGAGCCCGGCCGGGGCGTCCCCTTCGGC
>NZ_JBSGQV010000031.1:0-76972 GCF_053606025.1 Streptomyces sp. NPDC055254
GGTGGGGGGCTCCCTTTTTTTTTTTTTTATCTCTTCTGTTTTGTTTTAATCCCCCCCAATTTCCCCCCCCAACCCCGGGCGGGGCGCGGCCCCGGGCCCGTCGGCCGGTCCCGGGACGCCGGATCCCGTAACCCGCACACACAACACACACGAACAGAAATGGGGTTCGGTGCGCAATCGCCGACTCGTCATGTCCGCCGCCGCCCTCGTCGCGGCAAGCATCGGATTCATACCCGGCACGGCCCAGGCCGCCGATCCGGGCCAGCCCGGCGCGCGCGTGGTGGCGCCGTCCACCGGTGACCTGAAGAAGGGCGCGGAGTCCGCGTTCAAGAAGTACACCAGTCCTGCCGAGCGCTCGGTCACCACGAGCCTGCCGGCTGCGCAGAGCAAGGCCGGGGCGGTCCAGCGGGCGCAGGGCGCCGAGGACGGCAATCCGAACCTGGCGATCGTGCTGGACGCGCAGGCCGTGTCCGCCCACGGGTTCGAGCTGACCACCGCGATCACCAGCGCGGACGCCTCGCTCAACGTCACCGTCGACTGGGGCGACGGCACCACCGTCGACCAGGGCGACGCCTACGGCTCCGCCGAGCTGAAGCACCAGCACAGCTACGCGGAGCTCGGCAAGTACACCGTCACCGTGACCGTGGACGACCCGGTGAACCAGAAGAAGGTCACCAACGCCTTCGAGATCGAGACCGCGGGCTCGGACTTCACCGCGTACGGTCCCACCCGCCTGCTGGACACCCGTAACGGCACGGGCGTCGCGGCCGGCAAGGTCAGGGCGTACTCCTCGGTCAAGCTCCAGGTCGGCGGGAACGGCGCGATCCCGGCCGGCGTCACGGCCGTGGCCCTCAACGTCACCGTCACCAACGCCACCAGCGGCGGCCACGTGACCGTCTTCGGCTCGGGCACGGCGCGCCCGACGACCTCGAACGTGAACTTCGAGCCGGGCCAGACCGTGCCGAACCTGGTGATCGTGCCGGTCGGCAAGGACGGCAAGGTCGAGCTGTTCAACGGAGGCTGGGAGGGCGTTGACCTGATCGCCGACGTCACGGGCTACTTCGGGCGGAAGGCGTCCAGCGGCTACACCGGCCGCGACCCGCAGCGCCTCGTCGACACCCGCGAGGGCCTCGGCACCGCGCGCGGCCAGCTCGGCGGCCAGAAGACCTTCACCGTCAAGGTGGCCGAGCCCGGCCAGGCCACGGCCGTCGCGCTCAACATGACCGTCACCAACCCGCGCGAGGCCGGCCACCTGACCGCCTACCCGGCCGGGCAGGCGGCGCCGACCACCTCGAACGTGAACTTCACCGCGGGCCAGACGGTCGCCAACGCGGTGATCGTGCCGGTCGCCGCCGACGGTCGGATCACCGTCCGCAACGGCGCCTGGGCCGGTGCCGACGTCATCGTGGACATCGTCGGCGCCTACCGGACCGACAGCCAGGGCGCCTTCATGCCGGTCGAACCGTGGCGCATGATCGACACCCGCGCCGCGGACTGGCCGCACGGTCCGCTGTCGCCCCGCGGCTACCTCGCCAGGAACGTCTCGGCCGGCTGGCCGGGCGTCGCCGGGTACGTGCTGAACACCACGGTCACCAACACGCGCGGGGACGGCTTCCTCTCGGTGGCCCCGGACCCGAACACGTGGGAATCGATCGAGAACGGCACCGATCCGTGGCCGGAGCGTCCGGTCTCCTCCACCCTGAACTGGACGAAGGGCAAGACCGTCCCGAACCTGGTCCAGGCGAGCGCCGGTAACAACGGCGTCGTCGACTTCTGGAACCAGGGCTGGGAAGAGACCGACCTGATCGTCGACATGTTCGGGTACTACGAGACGAACTAAGACGAAGCAGCACGCGTGAGCGGTGCGCAGGGCGCCCCGGGACCGGCCGTCGTGCCGGTGCCGGGGCGCCCCTGTCCGAGGGCTGGCCATGGGCGTAGATCTGGCGCGTTTCGATCTGTACCCTGAGCGGGCTTCGAACCCGTTCAGACATCAAGCAAACCTGGGGGGCCGGTGCGCAACCGCCGACTCGTGATGTCCGCTGTCCTCGTCGCGGCGGGCGTGGGCCTCGGCGTCGCCCTCATACCCGGCGCCGCCCGGGGCGTCGATCCGGCCGAGCCCCCGGCCCGCGGGGTGGCCGCTCCCGTGACGGGTCTGGCGCAGGCACGCGCGGCGAACGTGAAGACCTTCAGCAGCCCCGGCGACCGCACGGTCCGCAGCGGCCTGCCGGCGGCGAAGAGCACGACGGCCGGCGCCCCGCCGGCGCGGGCGCAGGCCGCCGCCGGCGGGAACGAGGGCCTGGAGATCCACCTCGGCGCCTCCACCGGTACCGCGCACGGACTGTCGCTGGAGTCCCGGATCACCAGCGAGGACACCGCGCTCGACGTCGTCGTCGACTGGGGCGACGGGAAGAAGGAGCAGGCCACCGCCTCCGGCTCCACCACGCTGAAGCACCGGCACGTGTACGCGAAGACCGGGACGTACACGGTCACGGTGACGGTGACCGACGCCGCCCACAACGTCCGGGCCGTCAACTCCCTCCCGTACGTGACGCCCGGATCCGACTTCTCCCCGCACGCCCCCACCCGGCTGCTCGACACCCGTGACGGCACCGGCGCGCCGAAGGCCGGGGTCGGCGCGTACTCCTCGGTCCGGGTGAAGGTCGCGAGCCGTGCCGAGATCCCGGCCGGGGCCACCGCCGTGGTCCTCAACGTCACCGTCACCAACACCCGTACGTCCGGGCACGTGACCGCCTTCCCCGGCAGGGGGTACGAGCGGCCGGCCACCTCGAACGTCAACTACACCGCCGGGCAGACCGTTCCGAACCTGGTGATCGTGCCGATCGGCGAGGACGGGTACGTGGAGCTGTACAACGGCGGTTGGGAGCCCGTCGACCTGATCGCCGACGTCACGGGCTACTACACGCGCACCGCGGCCGGCGGTTACGTCCCGCTGGACCCGGTCCGCCTCGCCGACACCCGCTCGGGCACCGGTACGGCCGAAGGACAGGTCGCCGGGTACACCTCCTTCGACCTCCAGGTCCACGGCAGCGCCTCCATCCCGGCGGCGGCCACCGCCGTGGCCCTGAACGTGACCGCCACCGGCCCGAAGGACTCCGGCCACCTGACCGCCTACCCCAGCGGCCGGCAGCCGCCGAGCACGTCCAGCGTGAACTACGGGGCGGGGCAGACGGTGGCCAACTCGGTGATCGTGCCGATCGGCGCCGACGGGAGGATCAGCATCCGCAACGGCGGCTGGGACGCGACCGACGTCGTCGTGGACGTGGTCGGCTACTACAGCCCCGACAGCAACGCCGCCTACATGCCCCTCGACCCGGCCCGGCTGCTCGACACCCGCTCCGCGGACTGGAAGAAGGGCCCGCTGCGCGCCCGCACCTACGCCTACCTGGGCATCTCTCCCGGCGAGGCGGGCATCGCCGGGTACGTGCTGAACGCGACCGTCACCCACACCCGCGGCGCGGGCTTCCTGTCGGTCTCCCCGGACCCGAACACCTGGGACCAGAACGAGAACGGCTCGGGCACGGTGCCCGAGCGGCCCGTCTCCTCCACCCTGAACTGGACGACGGGCGCGACCGTTCCCAACCTGGTGCAGGCGAGCTCCGGGGACCACGGGGTGGTCGACTTCTGGAACCAGGGCTGGGAGGACACGGACCTGATCGTCGACCTCTTCGGCTACTACGAGACGAAGTAGGCGTGAGGGGCTCGCGACCGGCGGACACGCCGGAGGGGCGGCGCGCCGTACGGCACACCGCCCCTCCGCGGTTCCTACAGGAACGAGTTGATCTCGATGGTCTCGGTGCGGCCGGGGCCGACGCCGATCGCGGAGATCGGGGCGCCCGACATCTCCTCCAGGGCCTTGACGTACGCCCGGGCGTTCGCCGGGAGCTCGTCGAAGGTCTTGGCCTTGGTGATGTCCTCGGACCAGCCGGGGAAGTACTCGTAGATCGGCTTCGCGTGGTGGAAGTCCGACTGCGAGTACGGGAGCTCCTCGACGCGCTTGCCGTCGATCTCGTACGCGACGCAGACGGGGATCTGCTCCCAGCCGGTCAGCACGTCCAGCTTGGTGAGGAAGAAGTCGGTCAGACCGTTCACCCGGGTGGCGTAGCGCGCGATCGGCGCGTCGAACCAGCCGCAGCGGCGGTCACGGCCGGTGGTCACACCGCGCTCGCCACCGATGCGGCGCAGGTCCTCGCCGTCCTGGTCGAACAGCTCGGTCGGGAACGGGCCCGCACCCACACGCGTGGTGTAGGCCTTCAGGATGCCGATGACCCGGCTGATCTTCGTCGGGCCGACACCGGTACCGGTGCAGGCGCCGCCCGCGGTCGGGTTCGAGGAGGTGACGAAGGGGTACGTGCCGTGGTCGACGTCGAGCAAGGTGCCCTGGCCGCCCTCGAAGAGCACGACCTTGTCCTCGTCCAGCGCGTTGTTGAGGATCAGGGTGGTGTCGGCGACGTACGGCTTGATCTGCTCCGCGTACTGGAGCATCTCCTCGACGATCTGGACGGCGTCGATCGCACGGCGGTTGTAGAGCTTCGCGAGGAGCTGGTTCTTGCCCTCCAGCGCCGCTTCGACCTTCTGGGTGAGGATCGACTCGTCGTACAGGTCCTGGACGCGGATGCCGATGCGGTTGATCTTGTCCGCGTAGGTCGGGCCGATGCCGCGGCCGGTCGTACCGATCTTGCGCTTGCCGAGGAAGCGCTCGCCGACCTTGTCGAGGGTGACGTTGTACGGCGTGATCAGGTGCGCGTTGCCGCTGAGGAGCAGCTTGGAGGTGTCGATGCCGCGCTCGTTCAAGCCGCGCAGCTCGGAGAGCAGAACGGCCGGGTCGACGACGACACCGTTACCGATGACCGGGGTGCATCCGGGGGAGAGGATGCCGGAGGGGAGAAGGTGCAGCGCGTACTTCTGGTCGCCGACGACGACCGTGTGGCCGGCGTTGTTGCCACCCTGGTAGCGCACTACATAGTCAACGGATCCACCGAGCAGGTCGGTGGCCTTTCCCTTGCCCTCGTCACCCCACTGAGCTCCGAGCAGCACAAGAGCGGGCACAGGCGTACACCTCTTCCGGATGGGGCATGTCCAAGGCCAGGGGGCGTACGACGATGTACACCGCAGGCTGAGCCGTCGGACCGGTGCCCCGGAATAGACGAAGGCCCTGGCGCAATAGCGCAAGGGCCTCTTGCACAAAGATGCTACCCGAGGAAGGACCGAGGTGTCGGCTCCAGAGCCCACCATGAGCCACGCGGGCGCGCCGGTAGGCGGCCTGCTCGTGCTCGTCGACCCGGTCGCCCGCCGTCTTGACGGCGAGTCCGTGCGAATCGCGAAGGATGTGTTGTCAGCGGGAGCGGCGGCGAAAATCTGCCTCCCGGATTCGCAGGAGGAATTTGCGCGGGCACTCGCCCGCCGGGGTCATCGGCAGCCGGTGATCGTCGGGGACGACCGGGCCCTGGTGCGGGCCGTGGGGTTGCTGCACCGGGAGCGGGGGCTGGGGGAGGGCGCCCTGGCGCTGGTGCCGGTGGGTCACGTGGGCTCCTTGGGGCTGGCGCGGTCGCTGGGCGTGCCGCTTTCGGCCGTCTCGGCGGCGCGGGCGGTGCTGGACGGGACGGTGCGGGTGTGCGACCTGCTGGTCGACGACAGCGACGGGGTGGTGCTGGGGGCGCTGCGGATCCCGCCGGTGCGTGCGGCGGCGGCGCCGTCCGTGTGGAGTGCGTACCGCTCGCTGGTACGGACCCTGGTGCGGCCCGCCGGCGGCGGGCCGCACCGGCTGCGGGTGGAGGCGGACGGGGTGGTGCTGGCGGACGTGGACCGGCCGGTGGCGGACGTCCTGGTCCGCACGCGGGACGACGGCGGCCCCGCGGAGGTGGTGGTCCGCCGGGGCGCGACGGCGGTGACGGTGCGGGCCAAGACGGTGACGGTGTCGGGCGCGGACTTCCGCTACCGCGCCGACGCCGCGACCGCCGGCCCGGTCCGCCGCCGCACCTGGACCCTGCGCCCTGCGTCCTGGACCCTGACCATCCCCCACTGATGGTGACGCCGGACTCCGGCGGCCGCCCGAGGCCGGGCCCGGGCCGCGCTCCCGGGCGCGGGGGCGGGGCCTGCTGCCCAGGGGGCCTGCACGGGGGCCTGCCCCTGAGGCGGGGGCGGGGCACCCGGTCGCCGCGCGCCCGGCCCCGTGCCGCTGATCACGCCGCGCCCGCAATCCGCGGCTAGAACTCGACCAGCAGCTCTTCCAACCCCCGGATCACGTACCCGTCCCGCCACCGCGGCTCCCGCACGAGCCGCAACGGCGGCACCCCCTGCGCCAGCAGCGCTCCGAAGGACGCCTCCAACTCCCGCCGCGCCAGGGGCGCTCCCAGGCAGTAGTGGATCCCGGCCCCGAAGGTCAGGTGTGGATTGTCGGCCCGTACGAGGTCCAACGCGTCGGGATCCTCGAAGCGCGCCGGGTCGCGGTTCGCGGACCCGAACAACAGTGCGACCTCGGCCCCGCGCGGGACCGTCGTGTCACCGATCCGGATGTCGTCGAGCACCCAGCGTTCGAACATCTGGAGCGGAGTGTCGTAACGCATGAGTTCATCCACAGCTGTGGACAACTTTTCGGGATTCCCGCTCTCGCGGAGACCGGCGAGCTGCTCCGGGTGCCGGAAGAGGGTCCACCACCCGTTCGCGGTGGTGTTGACCGTGGCCTCGTGGCCGGCGTTCAGCAGCAGCACGCAGGTGGAGATCATCTCCTGCTCACTGAGTCGGCCGTCCTCGTCGTGGGCGGCGATCAGTCCGGAGATCAGATCCTCGCCGGGACGGTTCCGGCGCTCGGCGATCAGGCCCCGCAGGTACGCGCTGAATTCGACGCTCGCGCGCACCGCCCGGCCGGCCGTCTCCTCGTCCGGCCGCAGTTCGAACATCCCGCAGATGTCCGCCGACCAGGGCCGCAGCAGCTTGCGGTCCGCCTCCGGCACGCCCAGCAGCTCGGCGATCACGGCCACCGGCAGGGGCTCGGCGACGGCGGTCAGCAGGTCCCCGCCGCCCTCCGCGAGCAGGCTCCCCACCAGCTCCCCCGCCATCCGCCGCACGGCGGGCACCAGCCGCTCCACGGTCCGCGGGGTGAAGGCCTTCGCCACCAGCCGCCGCACCCGCGCGTGCGCGGGATCCTCCAGGTCCAGCAGGCCGTTGCCGTTGAGCACGTGGAAGGGTTCGTGCTCCGGCGGGGGCGCCGTGCGCCCGAACTCCTCGTGCGAGAACCGGTGCAGATAGGTCCGCCCCAGCCGCCGGTCGCGCAGCAGCGCGCTGACGTCGGCGTAGTGCGGCACCAGCCACTGCCCGGTGGCCTCCCACCACACCGCCCGCCCCTGCTCCCGCAACTCCCGGTAGGCCGGGTACGGATCGGCGACGAACGCGGCATCCCACGGATCAAAGCCCATGCCCGCAGCCTAGGGGCTGCCGCCCGCGCCGCGGGGGTGACGGACACCGCCGGGCCCGGCTAGGCAGGAATCAGGACGGCCGCACCAGGCGGGTCTCGTAGGCGAACACCGCCGCCTGCGTGCGGTCACGCAGCCCCAGCTTGACCAGTACGCGGCTCACATGGGTCTTCACCGTGGACTCCGCGACGACCAGACGATCCGCTATCTCCGCGTTGGACAGCCCCTGCGCGATGAGCACCAGCACCTCCGTCTCCCGCTCCGTCAACTCACCCACCCCGGCCGGGTCCGCGAGCCTCGGCGCCTCGGAGAGCTTGGAGAACTCCGCGATGAGCCGCTTGGTCACCGACGGCGCCAGCAGCGCCTCCCCGGCCGCCACCACCCGCACCCCGTCCGCCAGCTGCCGGGCCGACGCATCCTTGAGCAGGAACCCCGAGGCCCCGGCCCGCAGAGCCTGGTAGACGTACTCGTCGAGGTCGAAGGTCGTCAGGACCAGGACCTTCGCGTCCGTGTCGGCGGCCACGATCTCCCGCGTCGCCTCCAGACCGTTCATCTCCGGCATCCGGATGTCCATCAGCACCACGTCCGGGCGCAGCGCCGCCACCTGCGCGATGGCCTGCCGGCCGTCGACCGCCTCACCGACCACCTCGATGCCCTCCATGGCGTTCAGCAGGACGGAGAACCCCTCGCGGACCATCATCTGGTCGTCGACGATCAGGACCCTGATCGTCATGCCGCGTCCTGCGCGGGCTCGCCGGCCGGCTCCGGGCGGACGCGCACCGGTATGAACACCGCCACCTCGTACCCTCCGTCCGCCGTCTCCCCGGCCGTCATCTCACCCTCCAGCATCGCCACCCGTTCCCGCATGCCGGTGATCCCGTGCCCGGCTCCCGGCGAGGGCCGCGCGTCCCCGGTCGCCGCCTCGTTGACGACGCGGATGCCCAGGCCGCCCAGCACGTACGACACCTCCACCCCGGCCCGCGCGCCCGGCGCGTGCCGCAACGTGTTGCTCAGTGCCTCCTGGATGATCCGGTACGCCGACAGCTCCACGCCCTGCGGCAGTTCCCGCACCGCGCCCGTCACCGTCTTCTCCACGGGCAGACCGGCCTCCCGCACATTGGCCAGCAGCCCGTCCAGCGAGGCCAGCGTCGGCTGCGGGGCGTCCGGGGCCGCGTAGTCCGCGGAGCGCACCACCCCCAGCACCCGCCGCAGCTCCGTCAGCGCCGCCACCGCGTTCTCCCGGATGGTGACGAACGCGGCCTCCAGCTCCGGCGGCGGATTCTTCACCCGGTACGGCGCGGCCTCCGCCTGGATCGCCACCACCGACATGTGGTGCGCCACCACGTCGTGCAGCTCGCGCGCGATCGTGGTCCGCTCCTCCAGCAGCGTCCGCCGGTCCCGCTCGACGGCCGTGACCTCCAGCTGGGCCGTGACCTCCTGCTGCCCCTGCTTGCGCACGTTGCGGATGCTGACCGCCATCAGGACCACCCCGGAGAGGAAGGCCATCGGCCCCAGCTCCACGGACCCACCGACCAGGACGGTCATCGCCGACCCGAACGCCATGGTGATCAGCCACAACCACAGGGCCGCCCGGGGCCGGCTGCGCAGAGCCACGGCGGTGACCACGACGAGATGGGGGAAGAAGGTGACCGGCCCCCACGGCCACGTGAACCCCGTGTCCTGCAGCACGGCCAGCGGGGCCGTCACGCCCAGCATCACCCAGAACGCCCCGGCGGGTCGGACCAGAGTCATCAGCACCGGCGTCGCCGCTATGAGCCCCAGAAGCAGCTGGAAGCCGGAGTTGGAGCGGCCGTTGACGACGGCGGTGATCACCGTCACCAGGGCGAGGAAGCCCAGCGTCGCATGCGGAAGGAACGCCACCTTCGGCCGCACCGACCTCGGCAGCCGCCGCACCACCGGGCCGTCCGCACCGAGGGGCGCAAGCGGCCGGTACGCGAAGGCGTCCGTGACCAGGTCTTCGCGAAGGCTCTGCAGCACTCCCGAAGCCAATCGGAACTCAGGTGGCCGGGCAGTCCCCCCGGTGGTCGTCTTGTTCATACCGACCACCGTAGGTGCGCGCCCACCTGGTCCGCGTCGCCGCTGATGGGGATTTCGCGGCCTCCCCCTCAAGTACTACCCGCGGTACTTCAGTAGCCCATCGGCCGGATCAGACCGGTCTCGTAGGCGAACACCGCCGCCTGCGTGCGGTCCCGCAGCCCCAACTTCACCAGGATCCGGCCGACATGGGTCTTCACGGTCTGCTCGGCCACGACCAGATGCTCCGAGATCTCCGCGTTCGACATGCCCTGGGCGATCAGCGACAGCACCTCGGTCTCCCGCTCCGTCAGCTCCTCGATCCGCGCCCGCGACGGTGCGCGCGGCGCCCCCATCCGGGAGAACTCCGTGATCAGCCGCTTGGTGATGTTCGGCGAGAGCAGCGCATCACCGGCCGCCACCACCCGCACGGCTTCCGCGAGCTGGTCGGCCGAAGCGTCCTTGAGCAGGAACCCGGAGGCCCCGGCCCGCAGCGCTTCGTACACGTACTCGTCGAGATCGAAGGTGGTGAGCACCAGCACCTTCACGGTGGAACCGGGAGTGCCCGTGATCACGGAGGTGGCCTCGATACCGCCCGTACCGGGCATGCGGATGTCCATCAGGACCACGTCCGGGCTCAGCTCGGCGACCTTGCTGACGGCGTCCGCCCCGTCCACCGCCTGGCCGACCACCTCGATGTCCGGCTGGGCGTTGAGAAGCACGGTGAAGCCCTGCCGGACCATCATCTGGTCGTCGGCGACCATCACCTTGATCGGGGTGCTCATGCGTCCTTCTTCGTCTCGGTGGAGGACCGGCCGGGCAGGTCCCGGGGGTCCATCGGGAGTACGGCGCTCACTTCGTACCCCCCGTCGGGGCGCGGTCCCGCGGCCAGCTCGCCCCCCAGCATGCCCGCCCGCTCCCGCATCCCCAGCAGCCCGTGCCCCGCACCCGGCGACTCCGGTACGGCCCGGGTCGGCGCGCTGTTGGCGACGCACAGGTGCAGATCGCGCGGCCCGTACGCGATCCCCACCTCCACCCGCGAACCGGGGGCGTGGCGCAGGCAGTTGCTCAGCGCCTCCTGCACGATGCGGTACGCGGTGAGCTCCACGCCCGGAGTGAGCTGGCGCCGGATCCCCGCGATCTCGGTGGTGACCTCCAGCCCGGCGCCGCGCACGTTGTCAGCGAGGCCTTCCAGCTCGGCGAGGGTGGGCTGCGGATGCTGCGGGGCCCGGGGATCGTCCGGCTGCTCCGAACGCAGCACGCCCAGCACCCTGCGCAGCTCCGTCAGGGCTTCCAGGGCGTTCTCCCGGATGCCCGCCAGGTTCTCCTTCAGTTCCTCGGACGGGTTCTCCACGAGATGCGGGGCGACCTGCGCCTGGATGGAGATCACCGACATGTGGTGCGCGACGACGTCGTGCAGCTCGCGGGCGATCCGGCTGCGCTCTTCCAGCAGGGTGCGCCGGGCACGCTCCTCCTCGGTGATCGTCTCCTGCTCGACCAGTTCGCCCCGGGCCAGCCGCAGCGCGCGCAGCGCGTACCCGAGGAGGCCCACGAAACCGAAGAGCAGCGCGGCAGCCGCCAGGCTGCTGCCGGCGTCCTGCGGACTGAACAAGATCTCGGCCGCGAGCGTGAGGGCCATCGGGACCACGACCGTCCCGATCGTCACCCGGGGCGGTACGCGCAGGGCGACCAGCAGCAGCACCGCGGCGAACGCGAAGAGCCCGCCGGGTGTCCAGGGCCATGTCTGGCCCGGCCCGACGGAGTCGTGTATCGCCCAGGCACCCGAGCCGGCCGCCAGCATCCCGAGCCACCAGCCGGCGATCGGCCGGAACATCGCGAGCCAGATGGACACCCCGGTCATCAGCGCGACCACCAGGGGCGGGCCCCCCGTGACGTGGTAGTGCTGCTGGAGCTGCTGGGTGGTCAGGAAGCCGAAGAACACGGCCGCACAGGCGACGAACAGGTGCGGCAGCCGGGCCAGCCAGCGGGGCCGGGCCATCTTGGGCAGCGGGTCCCGCTCCAGGGACAGCAGGATCGGCCCGACCGTCCGCAGGACCGTGCCCCGCCGCGAGGGGGCCCGGCCGGGAGTCGGGGTCCTGGCCGCGGCGGGCTCATCCGGGGGCTCGCTCTGCGCGTTCACGTCGTCCACCCTAGGCATGGGTGATCTCCTGCTCGGCTGTCGCCCGGGGCGGGGTGACGGCGGCGGGGGAGCCCGCGACGGCACGGGATTGCGGGCGAGGGGTACGGGGTTGCTCGCGGCGCGGGCCGCGGCGGCCCTGCTCGTACGTCCGGAACGCGGCCCAGCAGACCCCCAGCGCGGCGGCGAACACGGGCAGCCACAGCAGCCTCGCCGCTGCCCAACCGATCGAGTCGGGGACGGTGTGCAGGCCGGGCAGATCGGCCGGGGCCAGTAGGCCGAGAGCGGTCACGGCCATCATCGCGGTCTGGTGCCAGAGGAAGACGGTCATCGCGGACAGGTTGACCAGGGCGACCGCCGCCCAGGCGCTCGGCCGCCGCACGGTCCGGGCCAGGGGCTCACGGACCAGCAGGGCCAGCCCGCACTGGGCGGCTCCGAAGGCGGCCGCGGCGAGCGTCGGCGGGTTCAGGTTGGACACGGGGGTACCGGGGACCCCGACCATGGACGCCGGGTACCCGCCCCACAGGACGAGCGCCGCCGCGGCGGCCGTGCCCGTGCCGAGCAGCAGGAGGGCCGGCCCGCGGCGCGTATACGCGCCGCGGGACCACGCCGCGCCCAGGGTGAAGGGAACCAGCCAGCCGGCGGCCACATTGACCCAGCCGATCCACTCCGGCCCGCCGAACCCGAACCGCCACACGTCCACGCCGGCCACCACGGCCAGCGGCCACAGCGGGTGGAGACGGGCGACGAGCGGGGTCGCGGCGGTCAGCGCGGCGAAGACCAGCAGGAACCACAGCGGCGAAAGCACGAGCTTGACCAGGGTCCGCACGGTGTCCGGCGAGGCCCCGCCGAGCAGCATGCCGCCCGCCACGACCGCCCACAGGACCAGGACCGCCGCGACCGGCCGGAACAGCCGCCCCATGCGCTGCCCGACCCACGTGCGGTACGAGTCCCCGCGCTGCCGGGCCGAGGCGTGACCCCGGGCGGCGACGTGTCCGCCGACCAGGAAGAACACGGCCAGCGTCTGGAACACCCAGGACACGGGGGCGAGCCACGGCATGGGGGCGAGCGGACTGGTGACGCTCAGGCCGCCGTCGGCCGTGGTCAGAGCGGTGACCAGCCAGTGCCCGAGCACCACCCCGAAGATCGCGAGGGCCCGCAAGGCGTCCACGGAGCGGTCCCGGCCGGCGGGCGTGGCGGACTCCACCCGTCCCGCGAGGGTTGTCCAACGGGAGCGGAGCTTACGCACGGGGAGCCTCCTGGGCGGCGACGGCTGAGGCGGGGGCGGAAGCGGCGGGGGTCGGGGCGGTGCCCAGGACGATGGCGGTCAGGCTGTCGAGGGACTCGGTGCCCGGCTTGAGGTAGTCGCTGTGTCCGGCGGTGCCGGCGGTGAACGGCCGGGCCCCGAAAGCCGGGTCGACGGGGTCGGTGCCGAAGCCGACTCCGGCGACGCGCACATGGGGAACACCGCCGATCCAGTCGTCGCTGCCCCGCCCGGACCAGACCCGGGCCCCGGTGGTCGCCAGCTCCCCGGCCGAGCGGGCCCCGGTGCCGGGACTCCCGTAGAGGGCCACGTCGCTGACGGCGGGTCCGGTCCCGGTCCGGGCGCACACCACGGATCCGTAGGAGTGGCAGAGCAGCGAGAGCCGGGCGCCGGGCCCGGCCATGCCCGTCAACCCGCTTAGGAACGGCCCCAGTTCGGCGGCGGCCTCCTCCGCACGGGCTGTGGTCAGGACGGCCGGACTGACCGTGCCGGGGGTGTCGTACCCGAGCCAGGCCACCACGGCGGAGCGCGGATGCGCGTCCCGGAGGCGCTGCTGGAGGGAGACGGCCCCGGCACGGAACCTCTGGTAGGTGTCGAGCGTGGTGTCGGAGCCGGGTATCAGCACGGCGACCCGGTCGGCGGTCTCCAGATCGCCGAACACCTCCACGGCCCGGCCCTTCCCCCGGCCGTCGAAGGCGAGGAACTGCGCGGCCCCGCCCGCCTCCATGTCCCGCAGCTTCGCCGCGCGGCCCCGACGGCCGGCGTCCTGCGCCGTACGGGCCGCCTCGGCCAGCCCGGCGCGGTTGGCCGCGTACCGGACCTGGGGCGTGGTGTTCGGGCCGAAGGCGGTTGGAGCCGGTGCGGGGACGTCGGGCGAGGCGGCGGCGGAGACGGGGACGACCACGGCGGCGGCGACGAGAGAGGCCAGGAAGGTCCGCCGCAGCCGGCCACCGCCGCTCCTCGCGGCCCGCCCGGCACCCGAATCCGTACCCGCACCCGAGACAGCGGTCGAATCCACGGCCGTATGCGAGCCCTTGGGCCGCCGCTGTGTTCGGCCGGCGGTCTCGGCGGGGCGGGGGCGCCCGCCGGTGCGGGAGCCGCCCCCGCCTTCTCCGCCCTTTCCGTCGTTCCGGGCGTCCGCAACGCCCGCTGCGCGCACACTGTCCACAGTGTGGTCCGCAGCGTGGTCCGCAGCGCCCCCGGTCCCCGTCGCCATCGTGCCCTCCTCCGGTCCGGAAGGGCGTCCGCGCCCTTCTCACCTCCGAAGTTAGGAATCAGCCCCCATGGTCCGCGTCCCGCCGAAGAGCCGTCTTCGCAGCTGGCTCTCAGGTATGACGGGGGGTACCTCAGATGCACGCGGCCCCGACTGGCGCCGCGACCGCATCGGCAGTGCGCACCGGGGTGAGAACCCGACCGTCCTGCGCCG
Source organism: Streptomyces sp. NPDC055254 (assembly GCF_053606025.1). Lineage (NCBI taxonomy): Bacteria > Bacillati > Actinomycetota > Actinomycetes > Kitasatosporales > Streptomycetaceae > Streptomyces > Streptomyces sp. NPDC055254. Next base: position 14,292 of record NZ_JBSGQV010000031.1, read on the forward strand.
CCTCGACTCCGGTTTCGCCGTGATCGGGGACCGGCAGTTCCTGCCCGGATACTCGGTCCTGCTCACCGACGACCCGGCCGTGACCCGGCTCTCGGACCTGCCCCGCGCGCGCCGGACCGCGTACCTGCACGACATGGAGAGGCTCGCCGAGGCCGTCGAGCGGGCCTGCCGCAGGCTCGACCCGGCCTTCCGCCGCGTGAACATCGAGATCCTGGGCAACACCGACCCGTACCTCCACGCCCACGTGTGGCCCCGCTACGACTGGGAGCCCGCCGACCTGGTCCGGATGCCGGTGTGGCGATACGAGGCGCAGGATTACTGGAGGGGCGAGCGGTACGGGTTGGGCGCCCGCCACGACGGACTGCGCGTCGCGATCGGGGAGGAACTGGACCTGCTCGGCGGGGTCGCGGGCCCTGCCGATTCCGCCGATTCCGCCGGTCCGGCCGGTCCTGCGGGTGCCGGGGCCGAGGTTGGGCCCCGTGCGGCGGGGGGCGAGGGCTGAGGGAACGGGCGGGCGGGGTGTCAGTCCGCGACGAGGGGTTCCACGTAGCCCGCGCGCCAGCGGGGTGCCGGGTCCTGGCCGGGGCTGGTCCAGTACTCCCGCGCTCCCACCACCTCGCCGTCCCGCACGGTCCACAGGGAGACGGCCCGGTAGACGACGTGGTCCTGAGGTATCTCCACCTCGGTGACGACGAGGTCCCCGTCCGCCAGGATTCTCAGCAGTTCGACGGACCGCTCGTCCGCGTAGCCGTCGTCGCTGTTGACGGCGATGAAGTTGGCGCGGCCCACGATGCGTTCGCCGCTCACGGGCCATTCGATGACCGCGTCCTCGGCGATGAGCTTCGCGACGCCGTCCCAGTCACGCGCCTCTATTCGCTCCCACAGTTGTGCCACTACGTTCAACGGCTCCATGTGCGGCAGTGTCCGGCAGCTGCGTTATACGTAACAAGCTTTGCTTGCAGGCTTATTGACTTCGACACAATCGGCTTCCGGTGACTGTGCGGGGTGGGTGGGGCGGGGGTTGCCGGGGGCGGGGGTCCGCCGTTGCGGGGGCGGCGTTTCGGGGCTCTGCCCCGCGCCCCGCGCCCCGCGCCTCAAGCGCCGGCGGGGCTGGGTGTGTGGCGGCCGGCCGGGGGCTGGGTGCGGCTGGGATTGGGGTGCAGTTCCCCGCCTCGGGTGTGTCGAGGTTCGGGGCTTGGCCCTGTGCCGTGAGTGGCGGCGGGGCTGGGTGTGGTTCTGGCCGGGTGGGGCGCGGGTGGGGCGGCGTTTCGGGGCTCTGCCCCGCGCCCTGCGCCTCAAGCGCCGGCGGGGTTGGGTGTGTGGCGGCCGGAGGGCTGGGTGCGGTTGTGGTTGGGGTGGCGTCCCGGGCTCGGGTGTTTCGGGGCTCTGCCTCGCGCCCCGCGTCTTGAGCGCTGGCGGGGTTGGGTGTGTGGCGGCCGGAGGGCTGGGTGCGGTTGTGGTTGGGGTGGCGTCCCGGGCTCGGGTGTTTCGGGGCTCTGCCTCGCGCTCCGCGTCTTGAGCGTTAGCGGGGCCGGGCGCGGGGCGCCTGGGTGGGTGCGGCGGGTGGTGGCTCGAACGGCGTGGGGCTGGGGTTGGGTGCGTGCGGGCCGTTGCCGGGGTGTGTCCCAGCCCACCCCGGCGGCACCGGAGATGCCGCCGGGGGCTGGTCACGAGCCTCACTCGCGTGCGGAGTCGTTGCCCAAGGGCATCCCGACCCTTCGGGCCTGCCGGTGCTGAGGTGCGGGCGGAACTGGGTCCCGAGCCCCGGCTCGCACCGGGCGCCCGCGCTTCTTGCGGGCGCTGTGCGCCGCGTGGGGGGTCAGGGGGATGGGGCGGAGAGGGTGTCGAGGGTTCGGACCAGGCGATCGAGGACGCGGACCGTTTCGGCGAAGGCCGTGTCGCCGAGTTCCTCCGCGAGGCGGGTTGCCAGGGCGGCGTGGCCCGGGGTGATGCGGGCGACCGCCGCGCGGCCGGCCTCCGTGGGGCGCAGGAGTTTCGCCCGGCGGTGGGCCGGGTTCGGGACGTACTCCGCCAGGCCCTTCGCGGCCAGGAGGTCCGCGACGCGCTGGACGCTCTGGCGCGTGATGCCCATGGTTCGGGCGATGCCCGCGACGGACAGCGGTTCCTTCAGTACCGCACCCAGTACCTGCCACCACGCGGCCGTCAGGCCGGCCGGGCGGGACAGTTCCTCCGAGAGGGCGAGGAACTGGCCGTTCAGCCGGAAGACGCCGAGCGCGGTACGGCTGAGCAGTTCCTGCCGGGTGCGGATCGGCAAGGGGGCGGCGGGTTCCGTCGAGGATTCGGGCATCTGCCCATCCTCCTCCGCCTCCTCCCTGGGGGATGCCTGACCGCTCGCCGCCGTCGTGGTGTGCGGGGGCCCGCCGGGGACGGCCGTGCGGGGTGCCTGTGCGTCCGGCTCCGCCGTGGCAGAGACCGGCCCTTCGAAGCCCGCCGCGTGCGGCGTACGCCCTTCCGGCTCCGCCGCGTCAGGGGCACCCCCGGCCGGTGCCCTGCCGGGACGGGGTGCGGCGGCCGCCGAGGCGCTCGGATCCGCCGTGGCGGTCCCCGCCGCTCCGGGCCCCTCCCCGGCGGGAGCCGGATTGGAGCGCCCAGCGCCCCCGGGCGTCGGGGTGGCGGGACGCGGCTCCCCGGGCGTCGGGGTTCCAGGCCGCCCTCCGGCGGGCGCCGGGGTGGCGGGCCCAGTGTCCCCGGGCGTCGGGGTGGCGGGCCGCGCGTGCACAGGCGCCAGAATCTCGGGCTGAGCATTCCCGGGCGTGGCCGTGTCGGGCCGTACGTCCTCCAGCGTCGGGGTGGTGGGCCCAGCGTGCCTGGGTGTGGGGGTGGTGGGGCGGGCGTGCACAGACGGCGGCGTTCCAGGCCGCCCCTCGGCGGGCGTCGGGTTGGAGCGCCCAGTGCCCCCGGGAGCCGGGTTGGAGCGCCCAGCGCCCCCGGGCGTCGGGGTTCCAGGCCGACCTCCGGCGGGCGCCGGGGTGGCGGGGTCGGCGTGCACAGGCGCCAGGGAGGGTCCGTCTCCGGCGGGAGCCGGGGTGCCGGGGGCGGCGTGCACGAGCGTCGGGGTTCCGGACACCTCCCCGGTGGGAGGCGGCGTTCCGGGCGCCTCCCCAGCGGGCCCCGGGGCGCCCGCTGGCGCTTCCCCGGCGGGCGCCGGGGGGCCCGGCCGTGCGTGTCCCGGCGGCGGGGTGGCGGGGTGCGGGGGCCTGAAGGGGGTGGGCTCAGGCATCGCCGGACTCCGCCGCCGCCATCAGGGTCGGGTACGCGCTCGCGTCCGAGTCGTGGAAGAGGCGGTACCACGCGTCCAGGACGTCCGGCTTGTACACGTCCAGGCGGGTGAAGACCTCGCGGGCGAAGGCCACCGGCTCCGTCGGGCCCGCCGTGATCAGGTCGCCGTCCGTGACCGCGTCGGCCTCGACGTAGTGCTCGGCGCCGGCGTAGCCCGGCTGCGGTGCCAGGTAGAAGGAGGCCCCGCTGGTGTGGGAGCGGTCGTTCAGCAGGCCCTCCCGGGCGAGGCCGGCGGTGGCTCCGCAGATCGCGGCGACCGGGACCCCGGCGTCCAGGAACTCCCGCGCCTTCGCCGCGAACGGCGCCAGCGCGTCTCCGGTGTCCCACAGCGAGGCCCCGGTGAGGATCAGCAGCGAGGAGTCCTCGGGACGGAGGTCAACCAGGGCCAGGTCGGGCTGGATGCGGACGCCGCCCATGGTGGTGACGGGCACTCCCGCGACGGGGCCGACCGTACGGATTCCGTGGCCGCGCTGGGTGAGGTGCGCGGTGGTGTGGCCGGTCTCCCAGTCCGCGTACGTGTCGTAGACGGCGAGGTGAACGGGCTTGCGCGGGGTCTCGTTCATGGTGACCGCCTCCAGGAGGGGTTGAGGAGTAATGACAACATGCTGTCATTGCGGGAGGATGCTGTCAATGGCTGCCGCGCGGGAAGCGGGAAGGCGTGTGCAGACAGATTGCCGAGACCGGCCCCCCACCCCCATACAATCCGCCGATATCCCACCCGACCTGCGCACTTCTAACGTGGTGGCATGACCCCTCATGCCATCCCGCACACCCTTGCCGCAGTCAAGGACGCCGACCGGAAGCACGTCTTCCACTCCTGGTCCGCCCAGGCCCTGATCGATCCGCTGGCGGTCGCCGGGGCCGAGGGGTCGTACTTCTGGGACTACGACGGCAACCGCTTCCTCGACTTCTCCTCCCAGCTGGTCAACACCAACATCGGCCACCAGCACCCCAAGGTCGTCGCCGCCGTCCAGGCGCAGGCCGCCCGGCTCTGCACCCTCGCGCCCGGCTTCGCCGTCGACGTCCGCTCCGAGGCCGCACGCCTCATCGCCGAGCGGACCCCGGGCGACCTGGACAAGATCTTCTTCACCAACGGCGGCGCCGAGGCCGTCGAGAACGCCGTCCGCATGGCGCGGCTGCACACCGGGCGGCAGAAGGTGCTGTCCACCTACCGCTCGTACCACGGGGCCACCGCCGCGGCCATCAACCTGACCGGCGACCCGCGCCGCTGGCCCTCCGACACGGCGGCCGCCGGCGTCGTGCACTTCTGGGGCCCGTACCTCTACCGCTCCGCCTTCCACGCCACCACCGAGGCGGAGGAGTGCGCGCGCGCCCTGACCCACCTCGCCGACACCATCGCCTTCGAGGGGCCGCAGACCATCGCGGCGATCATCCTCGAAAGCGTGCCCGGCACCGCCGGGATCATGACGCCGCCGGCCGGCTACCTCGCGGGCGTGCGCGAGCTCTGCGACCGCCACGGCATCGTCTTCGTCCTGGACGAGGTGATGTCGGGCTTCGGCCGCACGGGCAAGTGGTTCGCCGCCGACCACTGGGGCGTCACCCCCGACCTGATCACCTTCGCCAAGGGCGTGAACAGCGGCTACGTACCGCTCGGCGGTGTCGCGATCTCCGGTGCCGTCGCCGAGACCTTCGCCACCCGCCCCTACCCCGGCGGGCTGACGTACTCCGGTCACCCCCTGGCCTGCGCCGCCGCCGTCGCCACGATCAACGCGATGGAGGAGGAGGGCGTCGTCGAGCACGCCGCCCACCTCGGCGAGAACGTGCTCGGCCCGGCCCTCGCCGAGATCGCCGAGCGCCACCCCTCGGTCGGCGAGGTGCGCGGCCTGGGCACCTTCTGGGCGCTGGAGCTCGTACGGGACAAGGAGACGCGCGAGCCGCTCGTCCCGTACAACGCGTCCGGGGCGGCGAACACGCCGATGGCCGAATTCGCGGCCGCCTGCAAGGCCTCCGGACTGTGGCCCTTCGTCAACATGAACCGCACGCACGTCGTCCCCCCGTGCACGATCACCGAGGCGGAGGCCAAGGAGGGTCTGGCCCTGCTCGACGAGGCGCTGCACGTGGCCGACCGGCACACCACTTCCGGCTGACCGTGACCCGTGGCTGGTTCCCGCCCGGTTAACGGGTTCTAAATCCGCATATCGACCAAGAACCGCTCAGTTTCGGCCTTGCTGCCTGGCCTATGGTGTCCGGAGTCGTACGACAGGAGACGGACCCCTATGCCAGGCAGCGGCGCTGTCACCCGCAACACCCTTCGCCAGCAGATCGCGGACGCGCTGCGTGACGAGGTGCTGGCGGGACGCCTGCCGCCGGGGACCGAGTTCACGGTCAAGCAGATCGCCGAGCAGTACGAGGTCTCCGCGACCCCGGTCCGCGAGGCGCTGGTGGACCTCTCGGCGCAGGGGCTGCTGGACCTGGTCCAGCACCGGGGATTCCGCGTCCGCGTCTTCTCCGTGGACGACTTCCGGGGCATGGTCGAGGCCCGATCGCTCGTCGTGGACGGGATATTCCGCCGGATCGCCGAGCGCGGGACGGCGCCGGGCGCCGGCGAGATGCTGGTGTCGGTGCGGCGCCGGGCCGAGGAGACGCGGCGGGCGGCGCGCAGCGGTTCGCTCGAAGTGCTGATCGGCTACGACCTGCGGTTCTGGCGCGAGCTGAGCGGGCTCGTCGGCAACGGCTACATCTCCGACTTCCTGCACCGCATCCGGGTGCAGTGCTGGGTCTTCGCCGTGCCCCACCTCCAGCGCGAGCCGCAGCTGCGGGCGGCGCTGTGGGACGGGCACCGCGAGCTGGTGGACGCGGTGACGCTGGCGGACGTCGACGAGGTGCGGCGGCTGGTGCGCGAGTACAACCAGCACGCCCTGGACTGGGCCGCGCGGCTGTAGCTGCGGCGGTGGGGGTGCCGGCGCGCGGTCGCGGGCGGGTGGGCGGTCCGGGCGCGGACCGGGTTCTGCGCAACCCTTCGCGGAGCGTGTCCGGAGCACTACCCTGGCCGGATCGGCGGCATCGACTGATCGGAGTCCGCGTGGCCTGTGACCTGTGGCTGGTCCCCCTTGTCGACGTGCTGTGCCACAGCCCCGACAACCCGTTCGCGGAAGAGATCGCCTCGTACGACAAGGCGCTGGGCGAGGCCGGACTGCCGTCCGTGCCGGTGTTCCGGTACATGCCCGGTCTGAGCGGGGACGTCGCCCCGGTCGCCGGCTTCGACTACGACGCCCTGCACTTCCTGCGGCGGGCGTACCTGCTGCGGATCTGCGGTCTGCCGGTGACCCCGGTGGACGAGCTGGGCGGGGACTACGAGCAACTGCTGGAGATGTTCGAGCCCACCGCGCAGCAGTCGCACCTGGTGTGGCACTACGACCACGCGGGGGCCTACGTGCCGGTGGACTTTCCCGTTCCGCTCGCGAACGAGGAGCTGCTGGGCGGGGGTGGGCCGCTGGGGTCCGCGCAGGGGTTGCTGCGGGAGCTGGCGTTCGTCGCGCCGGCGATCGGGATAGACCCGGGGAATCCGCCGGCGGCGCCGGCGCCGCCGGGGCGGCCGACGTCGCTGGAGGAGCCGGCCGGGCCGATTCCGTACGACGACAGTCCGTTCGCGCGGGAGCGGCATGTGTGGTTGGGGTTGCATGCGGCGGCTACGCGGAGTCTTGGGCAGGGGTCGATGATCATCTTTAGCTGAGGCCGGGTGGGTCGGGTCGGGCCCGTGGGGGTGCGGGTGCGGTGCGGGTGCGGTGCGGGTGCCGCTGCGCGGAGCTGGTCCCCGCCCCGCCCTTTCTCCGTTTCCCGGGGCTGCGCCCCGGACCCCCTACGGCGCTCCGCGCCCGCGCCTCAAGCGCCGGCGGGGCTGGAAGACGGGGCTCGGCCCCGGGCCCCGGGGGCCTCGCGCGTCGGGGGGGAAGGGACGGGCTCTGCCCCGGGCCCCGGGCCTCGCGCGGCGGGGAGGGGGGAAGGGACGGGCTGCGACCCGGGCTCCGTGCCCGCGTCGGCGGGGCTGGAGGGGGTGGTGGGGCGGGGTGGTCAGCGGGGTTGTTCCGGGGGGCGCTGGCGGGGCATGTTCGGGCGGGTGCCCGGGGGGAGGGGGAAGCGGGCCGGGGGGATGCCCGTGTCGCCGCGCGGGGAGGGGCCGCCCAGCGACTGCATGACCAGCGGGGCGGGCCCGGAGCGGAACTCCACCATCCAGTCCGTCGTCTCGGAGCGCACCAGCTCCGTGATGTCCTCGGAGAAGCGCCGCAGCACGGTCAGGCAGCGCTCGGCGGCCTCACTGGCCGTGCCCTCGGTGGGCCCGAGCACCTCCCGTACGTTCTCCGACGCCCAGTCGAACTGGAGCGTCTGGAGCCGTCGCTGCACCGCCTGCGCCGTCGCCACGTTCCGCATCCAGCCGGACGTCAGGCCGAAGAACCGGTCGCAGGCCAGCGCGGCGGCGCCCAGCATCAGTGCCAGGTACCCGTACGCCGAAGCCCCCGGCACCGAGCCCGTCAGCTCCAGGAGCGGCATCGCGGCGCCCGCGACGGCGCCCACGGCCGCGCAGATCCGCAGGACGCGCGCCCCCCGCCGCTTGTGGGCCCGGTCGGACAGATACCACTCGGCGGTGCGCAGGGCATCGGACTCGACGCGCCGGTACAGCTCGTCGAGCCGCTCGGCGGGCTCGCCCCAGTCCCCGAGGGGGAACGGCCGGCCGGTCAGATCGCCCGGTGCCGTCGGCCCGCTGCCCTCCCCCTCCCGGGGATCCCGGGGTGGCCCCTCGGGCTGCATCTCCGGCTGGCTCACCCGGCACTCCCTCTGCCTGCGCTGACGTGTGGTGGTGCGCGTGTGCGCAATGGTGCGCATGCTCTTCCTACCTTCGAATGACGGGTAATGGACAACGAATCCCGAGATTTCCGCCCGCAAGCAGGTCTCCATCAGGTACGCGTACGGCTCGACTCTCACTCGAAAGAGTTGGTCCTCACGGCGTAGGGCGCCGCGCCCGGGGAGCACGTAGGCTCGGATTGACCAAGAGGACCGCGAGGTCCGACGTACGGCTCGACTTATGGAGTGAGTGCCCAGTGATTCCCGGTGGTGGCCAGCCCAACATGCAGCAGCTGCTCCAGCAGGCCCAGAAGATGCAGCAGGATCTCGCGGCTGCTCAGGACGAGCTCGCGCGCACCGAGGTCGAGGGCCAGGCCGGGGGCGGTCTGGTCAAGGCGACCGTGACCGGCTCCGGTGAACTGCTCGCGCTGATGATCGACCCGAAGGCCGTGGACCCGGAGGACACCGAGACCCTCGCCGACCTGGTGGTGGCGGCGGTCCAGGCGGCCAACGAGAATGCCCAGGCGCTCCAGCAGCAGAAGCTGGGCCCCCTGGCCCAGGGCCTGGGCGGTGGCGGCACCGGCATCCCCGGCCTGCCGTTCTAGGACCCGCAGGACCCCGCAAGACCCGCAGGACCCGCAGTGCCCCGCAGTACCCGTGGTGATCCGCAACCGAAAGAAGGCAGTCCGTTGTACGAAGGCGTGGTCCAGGACCTGATCGACGAACTGGGCAGGCTGCCCGGCGTCGGGCCCAAGAGCGCGCAGCGGATCGCCTTCCACATCCTGCAGGCCGAGCCCACCGACGTCCGCCGCCTCGCGCACACGCTGCTGGAGGTCAAGGACAAGGTCCGGTTCTGCGCGGTGTGCGGGAACGTGGCGCAGGAGGAGCGGTGCGGGATCTGCCGCGACCCGCGCCGCGACACCACGGTCATCTGTGTCGTCGAGGAGCCCAAGGACGTCGTCGCGATCGAGCGGACGCGTGAGTTCCGGGGCAAGTACCACGTCCTCGGCGGCGCCATCAGCCCGATCGAGGGCGTCGGGCCGGACGACCTGCGCATCCGCGAGCTGCTGACGCGCCTGGCGGACGGCGAGGTGACCGAGCTGATCCTCGCCACCGACCCGAACCTGGAGGGCGAGGCGACCGCCACGTACCTCGCCCGCATGATCAAGCCCATGGGCCTCAAGGTCACCCGCCTGGCCAGCGGGCTCCCCGTCGGGGGAGATCTGGAGTACGCGGACGAGGTCACGCTCGGGCGGGCCTTTGAAGGAAGGCGACTTCTCGATGTCTGACGCAACGCTGCACGCCTTGGGCCAGGACCCGGACGACTTCGCCGTCCAGATCGCGGACCAGATCGAGTCCTTCATCGTCGCGGTCACCGAGGTGGCCAAGGGGGAGGACCCGGACAGCGCGGTGCCCTTCCTCCTCCTGGAGGTGTCGCAGCTGCTGCTGGCGGGGGGCCGGCTGGGCGCGTACCAGGACGTCCTGCCCGACGAGCGCTACGAGCCGGACCTCGGCCCGGAGCCGGACGTGGACGACCTGCGCGAGCGGTTCGCGCTGATGCTGGAGCCGGTCGACGTGTACTCGGAGGTCTTCGACCCCTACGAGCCGCGCAAGGCCCCGGTCGCGCACCGCATCTCCGACGACGTGGCCGACGTGGTGGCGGACCTGCGGCACGGGCTCGCCCACTACCGGTCCGGCCGGACCACCGAGGCGCTGTGGTGGTGGCAGTTCTCGTACTTCACGAACTGGGGGACGACGGCCTCGGCCACCCTGCGCGCCCTCCAGTCCCTGGTGGCCCACGTGCGCCTGGACCAGCCGCTGGCGGCCCTGGACGGTCTGGACACGGACGAGGACCTGGCCGAGGACGAGCTCGCCGAGCAGGCCGGACAGGTGATGGCCGAGGAGCTCGGCCGCCTCGGGCGGCCGTGAGCCGGTCGGTGGGCGCGGCCGAGGGCACGGTCAGGGGCGGTCCGAAGGCGCGGTCCGCACGGTAGAACGGCAGCTCCGCGAGGGAACCCATTCGTTGATCGTTTCGTCTCATGATGTGGTACGAAGCGGTCGGATCGCGGCTGCTCGTTACACTGCACCAGCAATGAGACGGATTGAGCGAGGAGCGCACGTGGGCCTTGTCGTGCAGAAGTACGGAGGTTCCTCCGTAGCCGATGCCGAAGGCATCAAGCGTGTCGCCAAGCGGATCGTGGACGCCAAGAAGAACGGCCACCAGGTGGTCGTCGTGGTTTCCGCGATGGGCGACACGACGGACGAGCTGATCGATCTCGCCGAGCAGGTGTCGCCGATGCCTGCCGGGCGCGAATTCGACATGCTGCTGACCGCCGGAGAGCGGATCTCCATGGCCCTGCTGGCCATGGCGATCAAAAACCTGGGCCACGAGGCCCAGTCGTTCACCGGCAGCCAGGCCGGTGTGATCACCGACTCGGTCCACAACAAAGCGCGCATCATCGATGTCACGCCGGGCCGTATCCGCACCGCGCTGGACGAGGGCAACATCGCCATCGTCGCCGGCTTCCAGGGCGTGTCCGCGGACTCCAAGGACATCACCACCCTCGGCCGGGGCGGCTCGGACACCACCGCCGTCGCGCTCGCCGCGGCGCTGGACGCCGAGGTCTGCGAGATCTACACCGACGTGGACGGCGTGTTCACCGCCGACCCGCGCGTGGTGAAGAAGGCCCGGAAGCTCGACTGGATCTCCTCCGAGGACATGCTGGAGCTCGCCGCCTCCGGTTCCAAGGTGCTGCTGCACCGCTGTGTCGAGTACGCACGCCGATACAACATCCCGATCCACGTCCGCTCGTCCTTCTCGGGACTGCCGGGCACGTGGGTCAGCAACGAGAATCCGCAAGGGGACGAGCAGGTGGAGCACGCCATCATCTCCGGAGTCGCTCACGACGTCTCCGAAGCCAAGATCACGGTCGTCGGCGTTCCGGACAAGCCGGGCGAGGCCGCGGCGATCTTCCGCGCCATCGCGGACGCCGAGGTCAACATCGACATGATCGTGCAGAACGTCTCCGCGGCCTCGACGGGCCTCACCGACATCTCCTTCACGCTCCCCAAGGCCGAGGGCCACAAGGCCATCGACGCCCTGGAGAAGGCGAAGGGCACGATCGGCTTCGAGTCCCTGCGCTACGACGACCAGATCGGCAAGATCTCCCTGGTCGGCGCGGGTATGAAGACCAACCCGGGCGTCACCGCCTCCTTCTTCCAGGCGCTGTCCGACGCGGGCGTCAACATCGAGCTGATCTCCACCTCCGAGATCCGCATCTCGGTAGTGACCCGCCAGGACGACGTCAACGAGGCCGTCCGCGCCGTGCACACGGCCTTCGGCCTCGACTCCGACAGCGACGAGGCCGTCGTCTACGGAGGCACCGGACGATGACCGCGCCCCGGTCCTCCGGCCCGGCGCTCGCCGTGGTCGGGGCGACCGGAGCGGTCGGTACCGTCCTGCTCCAGATCCTGTCCCAGCGCAAGGACGTCTGGGGCGAGATACGCCTGATCGCCTCCACGCGCTCGGCCGGCCGCGTGCTGGTCGTCCGCGCGGAGGAGACCGAGGTGATCGCCCTGACCGAGGACGCCTTCGACGGCCTCGGTCCGGGGGACATCGCCCTCTTCCTCACTCCTGCCCACGTCTCGGCCCGGTGGGCTCCCGCCGTCACCGCGCGCGGCGCCGTCGTCGTGGACCAGTCGGCCGCCTTCCGGGAGGACCCCGAGGTGCCGCTGGTGGTGCCCGAGGTCAACGGCCACGCCGTACGGGTCCGGCCGCGCGGGATCGTCGCGGGCCCGGACTGCGTGACCGCCGCGATGATCGCGGCCCTGGGCGCGCTGCACGCCGAGTACGCGCTGGCCGAGCTGGCCGTCTCCTCGTACCAGGCCGCCGGCGCCGCGGGCCGGGCCGGTTCGGACGCGCTGCGCCGCCAGCTGTCCCTGGTCGCCGGGACCGCCCTGGGGGAGCAGCCCGGCGACGTGCGCCGGGCCGTGGGCGAGGACACCGGCCCCTTCGCGGCCCCGCTCGCGCTCAATGTCGTGCCGTGGTCCGGCGAGTTGCGCGACGGCGGCTGGTCCTCGCACGAGCTGGCCGTACGGGCGGAGACCCGTCGGATCCTGCAGCTGGAGCGGCTGCCGGTCGCGGTGACCTGCGTGCAGGTCCCGGTGGTGACCGGGCATTCGCTGACCGTGCGGGCCCGGTTCGAGAACGCGGTGGACGCCGCGCACGCCCGGGAGATCCTGGACGCGGCGCCCGGCGTGGTGCTCGTCGACGACCCGGCGGCGGGGGAGTTCCCCACCCCGGTGGACGCCGCGGGTACGGATCCGGCCTGGGTGGGACGGGTCCGGTCCTCGCTCGACGACGGGCACGCCCTGGAGTTCTTCGTGTGCGCCGACAATCTCCGCAAGGGTGCGGCCCTGAATGCCACTCAGATCGCGGAGCTGATCGCAGATGAATTTGCGTAAATCGCTTTGTAGGATCAGTACGGATCCCTTGATCAAGGTGATGGCCCGACCGCCGTCTCGATGGACGGGGCAATCGGGAAGAGCGGGTACGCATGAGGGCAATGGGGATTTCGCAGGTGAGGTTGCCGCGCGCGTACAACCCTGACGGGGGGACGCGTGTCCTACAGGCGTGGCAGAGGCACTGCTCGACATCGCCGTCCTACCGGCGCGCACCGGGATCGTTGCGTCGCGCCGGATCTCCCGCCCGCCCGGCGGCGGTCTTCACGTGATCGTGCCCGTCCCTCCGGCCGGGCCCTCCGAGGTCCCCGTACGGGCTGCCCTGCCGAGCCGGAGCGGGCGCGTGCCCGCGCCGCGCGACAGCGCTGAGGCGGGCGGCGGCGGCAGCGGCGGCGTGGCGGCCGAGTCGGCGGCCGAGTCGATGCCCGAAGTGGTACCCGAGGTGGTACCCGAAGTGGTGGCCGGTACCACCGTCGACCACCTCACCGAGACCTACCAGGCCCACTACCGCTCGCTGCTGGGGCTGGCCGCCCTGCTCCTCGACGACACCGCGTCCTGCGAGGACGTCGTCCAGGAGGCGTTCATCCGCGTGCACTCGGCCCGGAGCCGGGTCCGAGACCGCGACAAGACGCTGGCGTACCTGCGGCAGACCGTCGTGAACCTCTCGCGGTCCGCGCTGCGACGGCGCATCCTCGGCCTCAAGCTGCTGTCGAAGCCGATGCCGGACATGGCGAGCGCCGAAGAGGGCGCGTACGACCAGTTGGAGCGGGACGACCTGATCAAGGCGATGCGCGGACTCCAGCGCCGCCAGCGCGAGGTGCTCGTCCTGCGCTACTTCGCGGACATGACGGAGGCCCAGGTCGCCGAGACGCTCGGCATATCGCTCGGCTCGGTGAAGGCGTACGGATCGCGGGGTATTGCCGCGCTGCGGGTGGCGATGGAGGCTGCGCAGTCATGATGGACGACCACACTCCGCGGGGCGGGGCGAGCGACGAGGAAGCGCTGCGGGGCATGCTGCGCGGTGCCGTCGAGGGCATCCGGCCCGCTGACGGCGCCCTGGAGCGGCTGCGGTACGCGGTCCCGGTGCGGCGGACCCGCAGGCGGCAGGCCTTCGTGGGCGCCGCGGCGGTCGCGCTGCTCGCCGGTACGGCGATCCCGGCGGCCGTGCACATGAACCTGATGGGCTCCGAGGGAACCGCCACCGACCGGCCGGCCATGGCCGGGCACGGCGAGCCCGGCGCCGGTCCGGGCGCGGACCCCTCCGACCCGCACCAGAACGGCCACGGGGTCCGGCCCAGGTCCACCCGGTCCGCTGCGCCCGACGCCGGCGGCACCACCGGGCAGCCCGACCCGGCGGTGAGCAGCTCCGCCCCGGCCGGCGGTACGACGGCCGGGCCGTCCGGCGCCGGCAGCACGGCCGGCCCCTCCGGCTCGGTCGCGGGGCCGGGTCCGCTGCCGCCGGTGTCGGTGCCGGGCGTGCCGGGGTGCGGCGCCGACCAGCTGGGGGTGGTGGCCTCGGCCCGCGCACCGCGGGCGGACGGCAAGGTCTACGGCAGCTTCAAGGTCACGAACGTCTCGGCGCGCGGCTGTACGGTCTCCGGACCGGACACCGTGACGGCGGCCGCGGCGTCGGCCGCCACGTCCGGCCCGGGTTCCGCCGTCCCCGTCGTCGGCCACACGGCGGGCGGTCCGGCGAGCGGGCTGCTGCCCGACCCCTCGGCGGCGGTGCCGGTGCTGGTGCTCCCGCCCCACACGGCGTACGAGGTGCGCTTCGCGTGGGTGCCCTCGGGGCAGCCGTGCCCGGCGGAGACGACGAGCGGCGGCGGGACGGGCTCGAAGCCGGTGGACGGCGCGTCGGGCACCCCGTCGGGGTCGGACGGGGACGCGGGGCGGGCGGCCGAACCGCCGGTGTCCGGTACGCCCCCGGAACCGGCCGGGGTGGCGGTGTCGCACACCCCTGGGACGGGCGCGCCGACGACCCGGACGACGATTCCCGCGGCCTGCGGCGGGACGGTCTACCGGACGGGCACCATTGCGCTGGACGCCCCCGAGTCGTGACGCGGCGGGGCGCCCTCGCGGGGGCCCGCGGTCAGGCCCGGGTGGCGGCGGACCCGGTGGACGCGGCGGGACCGTCCGACGCGGCGGCTCCGTCCGACCCGGAAAGTCCGGCAGGTCCGGCAGGTCCGGCAGGTCCGGTCGGCTCCGGGAGCAGGCCCGCCTCCGTGTCGCGCAGGGTCTCCACCTCGCGCCGGTAGAGCCGGAACCACATGAACAGCACGAAGGCGACGAAGACGAACCATTCGCCGGTGTAGCCGAGGTTCTGGAAGGCCTTGAGGTCGAGGCCGGTGTTGTTCGGGGCCCGGGCGGGCACCGGCACCATCCCGTCGGACGGCGTCTGCACGGTCAGCCAGGCGTCGTACAGGTCGTACGGGACGATGTTGACGAGCGAGGCCGCCCCGATCACCCCGAGCTGCCCGGCCGGCAGGCCGCCCACCGCGTGCACTCCCTTGGTACCGGAGTTCTCCGACGCCTGCAGGGCCCCGGTGACCTCGACCCGGCCGGTCGGTGCGGCCGGCGCCCTCGCCGCATCGGCCGGGCCCGGCAGCCAGCCCCGGACCACCGGGACGGCCTTGCCGGAGTCGGTCCTCAGCAGGGTCAGCACGTAGAAGCCGGACTCGCCGCCCAGGCGCCGCTCGGGCACCAGAAGCTGTTCGCCGTACTCGCCGGAGGCGGAGGCGAGCCGCCCGGAGGTCTTCTTGTCCACCGGGAGGAGGGAGTCCAGCGGCACCGCGGCCCGATCGGCCGGGCGCGCGGAGTTCGCCTCCTTGTGGCTGTCGACGCGGTCCTCGAAGCGGCCGAGCTGCCAGGACCCCATGAACAGGCAGAAGGGGACGGCGAGCGCGACGAAGACGTTGATCCCCCACCAGCGCGGGGTCAGGAGAAACCGGTGCACCCCACCACGGTACGGGGGGTGCACCGGTCCGTGTGTCCCGGGTCAGCGCGGAAGGTGCTTGAGGGCGAACTCCAGGTCCATCCGGATCTGCTTGATGCGCTCCTCCACCACCAGCGAGCCGTGTCCGGCGTCGTAGCGGTAGACCTCGTGGACCGCCCCGCGCGCCGCCAGCCGGTCGACGTAGTTGTCGATCTGACGGAGGGGGCAGCGCGGGTCGTTGACGCCCGCCGCGATGTGGACGGGCGCCACCACCCGGTCCACGTAGGTCAGCGGCGAGGACGCCGCCCACAGCTCCGGGACCTCCTGCGGCGTGCCGCCGAAGAGGGTGCGGTCCAGGGCCTTGAGCGCCTCCATCTCGTCCTCGTACGAGGCCACGTAGTCCGCGACCGGTACGGAGGCCAGCCCCACGGCCCAGGCCTCGGGCTGCGTGCCCAGGCCCAGCAGGGTCAGGTAGCCGCCCCAGGAGGAGCCCGACAGCACCAGCCGCGCGGGGTCGGCGAGGCCGCTGGAGACCGCCCAGTCGCGGACGGCCGCGATGTCCTCCAGCTCGATCAGGCCGATCCGGTGCTTGAGCGCGTCCGTCCACGCGCGGCCGTACCCGGTCGAGCCCCGGTAGTTGACCCGGACGACCGCGAAGCCGTGGTCCAGCCAGGCCGCGGGGGTCGCCGCGAAGGTGTCGCTGTCGTGCCAGGCGGGACCGCCGTGGATCTCGAAGATCGTCGGGAAGGGGCCGTCACCGTGGCCCGCGGGGCGCTGCGCGAGCGCGTGCACGCGTCCGCCCGGGCCCTCCACCCACACGTCCTCCACCGGTACCGAGCCGGGGGCCTTGGCGCCGGGCGGGTCCAGGACGATCCCGCCCGCGGTGGACCGTACGGTCTGCGGCTCGGCGGCCGAGGACCAGGTGTACTCCACCGTCCCGTCGGGCCGCGGCGTCGCCTCCACCACCGACCCCGGCGGCGTGTCCAGGCGTACGAGCTCCCGGGCGGCCAGGTCGTAGCGCCACAGCTCGCCGCGCGCCTCGAAGGTGTGGGAGACCAGCAGCGCGCTGCCGTCCGGGTACCACTCGGCGTGGACCTCGCCGGGCAGGTCGATCGCGAGCTCCTCCTGCGCCCCGGTGGCCACGTCCCACACGATCGGCTCCCAGCGGCCGCGCCGCTGGTGGCCCACCAGCAGCCGGGTGTCGCCCGCGACCGGGGCGAAGCCGAGCACCGCGAGGCCCAGCTCCTCGGTGCCGCCGCGGGTGTCGTCCAGCTCGGCGACGGTGGCGCCGTCGAGGGTGAGCACGCGCAGGGAGGAGTGCATGGCGTCGCCGTGCTCGGTGTGCTCGACGGCGATCAGCGTCCCGTCCCGGGACAGGTCGCCGACGCCCGCGGACTCGCGGTGGCGGTAGACCACGGTCGGCGCGGTGCCGTCCGCGCGGACCACGTGGAGGGTGGAGCCGTCCTCGTCGGTGGAGCGCCCGATGACGGCCGTCCCGTCGCGGCCGATGGCGAGTCCGGCGGGGTAGCCGGGCTCCAGGCCGGGGGCGGCCGGCTCGTCGGGGCCGCCCGCGAAGGGCTGGCGGACCCAGGTGCCGAACTCGTCGCCGTCGGTGTCGGAGAACCACCAGATCCACTCGCCGTCCGGGGAGAGGGCGCAGTCGGTGGTGCCGCTGGGGCGGTCGGTGGCCTGCCGCTGCGCGCCGGTGGCGCGGTCCCAGGCGTAGACCTCGAAGGTGCCGGTCGCGTTGGACACGAAGATCGAGCGGTCCGGGGCGTCCTGCGCCCACTCGGGCAGACCGACGCGCGGCGCCCGGAACCTCTTCTCCCAATCGGGCACGGCGGGGGGCGTCACAGGGGATTCGGGCGTCTCGCCGGTGGTCACATCGCTGTCGCTCGTCATGCCCCCCATTCTTGCCGGACGGGGCACCGGGATGCCGATCGCTCCGGTCAACGGCCCGCGGCCTCCCCGGAAGCCGCGGGCCGCGTGCGTACGCTGGCGGCATGCGGATGATCGTCCGGGGCGCCCGGCTGTGGACCGACCAGGAGACCGACCGGAAGCAGCCCGTCGCCCGCGACGGCCTGTCCGACGTCGAGGTGGGCGAGGACGGACGGATCGCGCGGGTCCTCGCGCACGACGACCAGAAGGAACCGCCGGCCACCGGTGTGATCATCGAGGCCCACGGCAGCCTGCTCACCGCCCCGTTCGTCGAGCCGCACATCCATCTCGACACGGCCCTGACCGCCGGTGAGCCGAGGCCGAACGCCTCCGGCACGCTGTGGGAGGGCATCGCCTGCTGGAGCGACCGCAAGGCGACGCTGACCCGCGAGGACGTGGTCGCGCGGGCCACCGAGGTGCTGCGCTGGCAGGCGGCGCAGGGTGTGCTGCACGTGCGCACCCACTGCGACGTCACCGATCCGTCCCTCACCGCGCTCGACGCGCTGCTGGAGGTGCGCGACCGGGTGCGCGACGTCATGACCCTGCAGATCGTGGCCTTTCCGCAGGAGGGCATCGTCTCCTACCCGGACGGCGAGGCGCTGCTGCGCGCGGCGGTGGCCCGGGGCGCCGACGTCGTGGGCGCCATCCCGCACTTCGAGGACACCCGCGAGGACGGGGTCGCGTCGCTCCACACCGCTTTCGCGGTGGCCGAGGAGTACGGGCTGCGCGTGGACGCGCACTGCGACGAGATCGACGACGAGCAGTCCCGCTTCGTGGAGGTGCTGGCGGCCCTCGCGCTGCGGTCGGGGCTCCGTGGGCGGGCGACGGCCTCGCACACCACGGCCATGGGCTCCTACAACGGCGCGTACAGCTACAAACTCCAGCGCCTGCTGGCCCGTTCGGGGATCAATCTGGTTTCCAACCCCTTCGCCAACCTCAACCTGCAGGGCCGCTTCGACGCCTATCCCAAGCGGCGCGGGCTCACCCAGGTCAAGGAGATGCTGGCGGCCGGCGTGAACGTGGCCTTCGGGCACGACGACGTGATGGACCCCTGGAACGCGCTGGGCACCGGCAACCCGCTCCAGACCGCCCTGGTCGGGCTGTACGCGGCCCAGCTCACCGGGGCCGCCGAGATTCCCACCGCGTTCTCGATGGTGACGGACCGCGCGGCCCGGGTGCTCGGCCTGAGCGGTGCGGAGTACGGCATCGCCGAGGGCGCGCCCGCCTCCTTCGTCCTGCTCCCCGCGCCCTCGCCCGAGGAGGCGATCCGCCGCCAGGTACGGCCGCGGTACGTCGTCTCGCGCGGGAACGTCCTCGCCGAGACGCCGCCCGCCCCGACCCGGCTGTCCTGGCCGGGGCAGGCCCCGGCCGACGTCGACTTCGGCCGGAGCCCGGTGCTGTGACGGCTGCTGGGACGGGTGCTGGGACCGGCACGGTCCACCGGTCGCGCGCCCGGCGGTCTCCCCGGCGACCGCACTAGGCTGGGGTCCCATGACGTGGACACTGGACACCGACTCCGCCCGGGCCGCCCTCGACATCGCGTCGGAGTACGCGGACCCGGCGCTGCTCCACCACTCCGTGCGCTCCTACGCCTTCGGGGCGCGGTACGCCGCCGATCACGGGCTGGTGTACGACGCCGAGCTCCTGTGCGTGTCGGCCCTCCTGCACGACCTGGGTCTGACGGCGCCGTTCGACAGCCACACCCTGCCCTTCGAGGAGGCGGGCGGTCACGTGGCGCGCGTCCTGACGGCGGGCCTGGGCTGGACGGCCGCCCGCCGGGCCCGCGCCCATGATGTGATCGTGCTGCACATGCGGGACGACGTCACGGCGGCCGAGGACGTCGAGAGCCACCTCCTCCAGGTCGGCACGAGCGCCGACGTGTCGGGGCTGCGGGTCGCCGAGTTCGATCCGGAGTTCATCGCCCGCCTGCTGGCCGACCACCCCCGGGCCGGGTTCGGGGCGTCCTTCCTCGCCCTGGTCGAGGACCAGGCGCGGCGCAAGCCCGCGTGCGCGGCGGCACACTACGTCGCGGGCGGCGCGGCGGGCCGGATCGCGGCGAACCCGCTGGACGCGTGACGCGGCACATCGGTGCCACCGCCCGGCGCGCGGCCCGGCCGCCCTGGCCCGGAACGCCGACAGGGCTTGATCCGCGCCGCGGATCAAGCCCTGCAACAGCCTCCTACTGCGGCTCGGCCGCCCAGCCGACGTACTAGGACCAGCCCGGGTCCATCAGCGCCAGCGGCTTCGGGGCCGACCAGCCCGGGTCCGCCAGGACGACGGTGTTCGTGGACTGATCCCCGGTCCGCTCCGCGGTGTTCGTGGCGATGACGGCGAGGGCGGCGGCGGTGACGAGGACCAGGGAGACGAGCTTGCGGCGCATGGTGGGATGCCCTTTACGGATCGGCGTGAGCGGCTGCTGTTTGGCCGGTTCGTTCGTCCCGGCGTGCAGCCATCGTGTCCAGGCGGGGTGGCCCCTGTCGCTGATTTCGACTGGCACAAAGAGATCTGACACATCCATGCCACAGAGCCGGGTCCATAGGGGCCCCGAGGCGGTACTTTGTGCCTGTCGCACCCGCCGGGCTCGCGGCCGGTACGGGCCTGTCCGCGTAATGGACGGTGTTTGTGCTGGCGGAGCGCGGTCAGGAGAATCCGGGGTGTGTGATCGACCTCGGAGTGGCGCCGCCGAGACCCGGACCGAGTCCGTGCCTCATCCCGCCGCCAACGTTGCCGGTATCCGTCCTTCGCCGCTCCGAAACCGCGAGCTGGGGGGCTCCTGTTGCTGGTTTCTCTAGGACTCACGGAGCGCTCCGACGCGCTCTACCGACTGATACTCAGACGGCCGGATCTCGCGGTCACCGACGTCGCCACGGAATTGGGGATTCCGGACGACGAGGTGCGCGAGGACCTGGCCGAGCTCACCGAGCTCTCGCTGCTGACGCCGTCCTGGCGCACCGGCGGGCAGCTGCGGGCGGTGAACCCGAAGGCCGCCCTGGATTCGCTGCTGGCCCACCAGCAGGCGGAGATCGCCCAGCGGCACCGGGTGCTCGCCGAGAGCCAGGCCGCGGCCAGCCAGCTCCTGTCGCGGTACGCCGAGCTCAATCCGGCGCAGCCCGCGCACGAGGCGGAGCGGTTCCAGGGCGTGGACGCGGTCCGGGCCAAGCTCGCCGTGCTCAGCGCCCGTACCCGCCGCGAGTCGATCTCCTTCCACCCCGGCGGGCCGGTGCCGGCGTCGCAGTTCACGGCCAGTGAGCCGCTCACCGAGGACCTCGTCGCGCGCGGGGTCAAGATCCGCACGATCTACCAGGACTCCATCCGCAACGACGTCGCCAGCCTCGAACACGCGCGCTGGCTCACCGAGCGCGGCGGCGAGGTGCGGACCGTGCCGGCGCTGCCGATGCGGATGGTGATCTCGGACGGGGAATCCGCCCTGATGCCGATCGATCCGACCGACAGTGCCCAGGGGGCGGTGCTGCTGCGGGAACCGGGTGCGGTCGCCGCGTTCTGCGCCCTGTTCGAAGCGGTGTGGGAGACGGCCACCCCCTTCGGGGCTCCGCCCCGCCGCCGACTGGACGACCCGGGTTCGCAGCCGCGCGAGCTGCTGCGGCTGCTGGCCCTCGGATACACGGACGAGGCCGCCGCCCGGCGCCTGGGGATCTCCCTGCGCAGCGAACGGCGGCTGATCTCGGAGCTGATGGAGAAGCTGGACGCGCAGAGCCGCTTCCAGCTCGGGCAGCGCGCCGTCGAACACGGCCTGCTCTGAGGTCGGTCGGACCGGCAGGACCGATGGGCATCCCGGCGCCGGTCGGCGCTCCGGGCGGGGTGCGCCCGTCAGCAACCGCAGTTGTCACCGGTGACCGGGGCGGTCAGCGGGTCCGGGGCGGACCGGCGCAGACCGTGGGCGTCCTCGACGGTGAACCCCTCGCGGGACCAGTACTCGAAGCCGCCCAGCATCTCCTTGACCTGGTAGCCGGCGGAGGCGAAGGCGTGCGCGGCGCGGGTCGCGCCGTTGCAGCCGGGTCCCCAGCAGTACGTGACCACGACCGTGCCCGGCGGCACGGCCTCGGCGGCGCGGGTGGCGATCTCGTCGGTCGGAAGGTGCACGGCCCCGGGGATGTGGCCCTGCTCCCAGGCCTCGGCGCTGCGGCTGTCGACGACGACGAACCCCTCCGCGCCGGACTCGACGTCGGCGTGGACGTCGGCGACGTCGGCCTCGAAGGTGAAGCGGCGGTGGAAGTGCGCGGCGGCCTCGGCGGGGTCAGCGGGCGGAACGCGCAGCACCTTCGAGGGGGCGGTGACGGTGGTCATGACGGGTGGGCTCCTTGGGGTGCGGGCGGCGCACGGCCGCGACGGCGATGAAGAGGTAGATGGCCGCGGTGGCGGTACCGGGGCCGATGAGCAGGACGGGTGTGCCCCAGCCGGCGAGCCGGCCGAGGAGGAGTGCGGTGAGCGCGACGGCTGCGCCGGCGAGGATTCCGGCGCGCCGGCCGGCTGCGGTCAGTTCGGCCCAACGGGCGCCTGTAGCGAGCAGGTTGGTGCGGCAGTATGTCCAGCAGACGGCGGCCGACGCGATGCCGAGGGCGACGAGCAGCGCCGGGTGCGGCGCCGGCAGCCGGGCGACGGGCCGCAGCAGCAGTCCGTACAGTCCGGCGGCGAGCGCGAGGCCCAGCAGGGTGGCGCCGAGGTGCTGCCCCGGAGAAGCCGCGCCGTCGGGTCCGGTCTCCGGGGTGCTACCGGGGTCCGCGCGGCCCCCGCCCGTACGGCGCATGGCGGGCACCGCCGACTCCAGTCCGACCCAGCCGAACAGCAGCGGCACCGCCAGCAGGGCCGGGGCCCAGTCGGACGGTGCGGCGGCCGGACGGTCGAGCAGCCACCAGGCGGCCGCGAGGCCGAGGACGGCGCCGAGCCGGAGCCGGCGGGCCCCGGGCGAGAGCGGGTGCGGGGCGTACGCGGCGTGCCCGGCGGCGGTGACCAGGACGGCGGCCGCCAGCGCGAACGCACCCCAACCGGAGTCGCCGAAGAGGGAGTTGCCCCCACCGGCGTCGGTCCCGCCGACCCGGTCGCCCCACCCCGGGCGGCCGAGCGCGAACTCGGCGGCGGCCAACGCCACCGCGGCCTGTCCGGTGGCGAACCCGCCGAAGTAGAGGGCGGTCACCGCACGGGCGGGCGCGGGGCCCAGCCGGTCCCGGACGAACGCCACGGGCCCGGCGCGCGCGGTGCCTCCGGAGGCGGCGACGAGCAGGCACCAGCAGGCGAGCCCGCCCGCCAGCACCGTCCCCGTCCAGGGGTCCACCGGGGCGAGCGCCGCCGGCAGGACGAGGGCGCCCAGACCGAGCACCGCTCCCAGCGTCCGGGCCGTGCCGGCTGCTCTCACGAGAGCTCGTGGAAGAACAGCGGCGTGGAGCTCGGCAGCCGGGCGCCCTCGGCGAGCAGCCGTCCCTCGCCGTCCGCCCAGTGCGGCATCCGGGTGGCCAGGTCCACCGGCAGGCCCAGGTGGCCGGCCATGAAGGCGGACCAGCCCGGCATCACCGGCGCGGCGGCGACGGCGACGGAGGCCAGCAGTTCCAGGTGCGCGGCCAGCCGGGCGGCGTACGCCTCGCCGGCGCCGGCGGCGCGCAGCAGGCCCAGCTCGCGCAGGTCCGCGTTGGCCCGGTCGACGGTGGTGGCCAGGGCGGCCGCCGCCCGCTGCGGGGAGAAGGCCTCGGCGCCGAGCGCGGCGGCGATCTCACCGGGGAGCGCTGCCCGCTCGGCGACGAGCTCACCGGCGGGAGCCGCGGCGGGCACCAGGGAGTCGAAGTCCTGGCCCAGCAGGTCCAGTACGGTGTCGGTCCAGCGCTCGATGCCGCCGGCCAGCACGGTGGAGACGGTGTCGGCGAACTCCTTCATGGAGAAGTTGTTCTGCTCGCGCTCCGGCCCGGTCAGGCACAGGTGGAAGCGCAGGGCGTCGGCGTTGACCCGGCGCAGGAACTCCCCGCCCCAGATGGCGTGGCCGCGGCTGGTGGAGAACTTGTCGCCCTCCAGCCGGTAGAACTCGTTGATGACGACCTGCGAGGGCAGGGTCAGCTCACCCTGTGCCAACAACAGCGCGGGCCAGAGCACGGCGTGCGAGAAGGAGCAGTCGAACCCGATGAAGTTGACGATGCGCGTCTCGGGGTCGGTCCACAGTCGTTCCCATTCGCTCTTGTCGCCGTTCGCCTCGGCCAGCCGGGCCGTGCCCGCCGCGAAGCCCCAGATGCCGCTGAACCACGTGTCGAGGATGTGTCCCTCCCACCCGGCCAGCGGGACCGGGATGCCGTAGTCCGCCTCGCGGCTGATCGGGGTGGCGGGGAGCTCCCGCTCGAAGAGGCCCTCCAGGTAGGAGATCAGCCGGGGACGCCACTCGGCCTTCGCCTGGGCGTCGGCGTAGTACGCCTCCAGCCGCTCGCGCCAGCGCTCCAGCGGGAAGACGATCCGGCGCAGGGTCGTGGTCTCGGGGGTGTTCCAGCAGGCGGTGCACTTCGGGTTCGCGAGGCTGCCCGAGGTCTGCGGCAGGCCGCACGCCTCGCAGTAGATGCCGTCGGAGGGCTCGGCGCAGAAGTGGCACTCGCCGCGTACCTCGGACTCGTACAGGTAGCGGTCGCAGGGGGTGCAGCGGAAGACGGGCAGCTCCTGGACCTCCAGGGCGCCGGACTCCCACAGCTCCAGGAAGAAGCGCTGGACGAACTCGGTGTGGGTGGAGTCGGTCAGCGGGCGGGTGAACCAGTCGTGGTGCATGGCGCCCATGGAGAGGGTCTCCTCCATGCGGTCGCCGAACAGTTTGGCCGTCGGGTAGGCGGTGGAGCCGATCTCCGCCGCGCGGCGCGGTACGTAGGCGGAGTGCTCGTCGGAGTAGCCGACGTAGCGGACGTCGTTGCCGCGCTGACGCAGGTGGCGGGCGAGCACGTCCGCGCCGAGGAACGGGCCGGACAGGTGGCCGAGGTGGAGGTCGCCGTTCGGGTTCGGCGGGGCGCTGGTGATCACGTAGGAGGTCATGACGCGTGGGTTCCTTCGGGGAAGCGCAGGGAAGAGGAGTCGAGCGGCGTCGTGTCGAGCGGCGGCAGCGCGTCGGAGGCGGCCGCGATGACGCGGCTGTGCGCCGGCAGGTCGTCGAGGACGATCGAGTGCGCGCCGATCCGGCAGTCGGACCCGACGGTGACCGGGCCGAGCACGCTGGCTCCGGTGCCGATGATCACGCGGTCGCCGACGGCGGGGTGGCGGCGCGAGCCCGAGGGCCGGCGCAGGTCCTTCCACCAGCCGACCGAGCCGAGCGTGACCTGGTGGTAGAGCATCACGTCCTCGCCGATCTCCACCGTCTCCCCGATCACGACCGCGGTGCCGTGGTCGATGAAGAAGCGGCGGCCGATCGTGGCTCCCGGGTGGATCTCGATGCCGGAGACGGCACGGGCCAGCAGGGACAGGGCCCGGGCGCTCACGCGGTGGCCGCGCTTCCAGAGCCAGTTCGCCATCCGGTAGGTCCACAGGGCGTGGATGTGCGGGTAGAGCAGCACCTCCGCGCGGGACCGGGCGGCCGGGTCCTTGGCCAGGACCGTCTGGACGTCCTCGCGGAGCTTGGCGAGGAGGGACAGCGGCTTCTCGCCGCTCTCGGCCGGGTTTTCCTCACATGTGGTCATAGGGGGCCTCCGGGCGGATCGGGCGGCCCGCGAGGAACCGCTGCGGGCGGTAGGGCTCCAGCAGTTCCTGGACCGCCTTGCCGGGTACGGCCCCGCCTTCGAGGATCTCCTTGGCGGCGAGTTCGGCGACGGCGGGGGCCAGCTTGAAGCCGCCGCCGCTGAAGCCGAGGGCCAGGTAGAGCCCGTCGGGGCCGGCGGCGCCCACCACCGGGCGCTTGTCCGGGGTGTAGCCGTCGAGTCCGGAGCGGGTGCCCGCGAGCGGGGCGGTGGCCGCCGCCGGGACGCGCCCGGCGATCGCCTTGATCGCCGACTCCAGTTCGGCCTCGGTCAGCGGCTCCACGTCGCGGCCGAGTTCGGTGTCCGGCTTGCTCGGGACGCCGAAGTAGAAGCGGTCCAGGCCGTCGGGCCGGAAGTAGCTGCCGGTGGTGTCGTCGATGCAGGTCGGGACGGAGGAGGCGGAGCCGCGCCGGCCGGCGCCGGGCAGCTCTGCCTGGGCCAGGCCGATCCGGCGGGCGGTGACCGGGATGTGGATGCCCAGGTACTCGGCCGGGGCGGAGCCCCAGGCCCCGCCGGCCAGCACGACCAGCGGCGCCTCGATCCGGCCGATGGAGGTGAGCACGCCGGTCACGGTGCCCGCGTGTTCGAGGACCTTGACGGCGCGGATCCCCTCGGAGGGGGAGACGCCGAGCCGGTAGGCGGCCGTGAGCAGGGCGGCGGACGCCATCATCGGGTCGGCGTAGCCGCCCTCCGGCTCGTACGCGGCGAGCGCCACGCCCTCGGTGCGCAGGCCGGGGTAGATCTCCTTCAGTTCGGCGGGGTCGATGACCTCGACGCGGCGGTAGCCGGCGGCGTCGCCCGCACGGGCGGCGTTGTCGCGCAGGTCGTCGGCGTGGTTCTCGCCGACGATCATCACGAAGCCGGTGCGCCGGTAGCCGCAGTCGCCCCCGATGACGTCCGACCACTGCTCGAAGACGGGCATGCTGCGGGCGGCGAGCCGGATGTCGGCGACCGACGTGTGGTGCAGCCGCAGCAGTCCGCCGGAGCGGGAGGTGGCGCCCTGGGCGTTGACCCGGCCCTGGTCGCACAGGACGATCCGGCCGAGGCCGGCGAGGGCGAGCTGGTGCGCGATGGCCGCACCGATCACCCCGCCGCCGACGACGACGGCGTCGGCGTTCGCGTGGACGATGGGGCTCATTCCGGCACCGCCGAGTCCGCCGCGGCCGGCGCGGTCGCTCCCGGGTCCTCGATGCCGAACTCGGCCGCCCACTTGGCGCGGTCGCGGGCCAGGGCGTCGGCACCGCCCCACCAGATGGTGATGAAGCGCAGCGTCACGTCGCCGTCGTTGGTCAGGTCGTGGTCCTCGAAGGGGGTGATGAAGACCGTTTCGCCGGAGCGCACCCGGGTGGTCTCCTCGCCGATCCGGATGAGTCCGGAGCCCTGGACGATGAAGAACATCTCGTTCTCGTCGTGGTGGTGCAGGGTGGAGGTGGCACCGGGCGCCACGTCGACCCAGGCGCCGCCCCAGTTGGGTTCGGCCACGGCCTCGGGCCAGGGGAAGATGCGCCGACCGCTGACGTTGTAGAGCTCCTCGAAAACCATGTCGTCCTCGTGGGCGGTGAAGATGTGCATGTGTACGGTCCAATCGGGAGCGGTCAGGCGGCGACGGGCTGGCGCAGGCGGCTGCGCAGGTCGCGGTGGATGGTGTCGGCCTTGGCGGCCATCTGGCTGAAGGAGGTGGCGCTGCCGATGCCGTGGCGCCACTCGGTGAGTCCGTCGAGGTAGATGCCGACCTCGCAGTCCTCGGTGGTCTCGGCGCGGTAGGCGCGGGTGACCTCGGGACGGCCCTCGGCGTCGAGCCGCAGGTACGGGGTGAAGGCGGCGAGCGCCTGCGGCAGGGCCGCTTCGCGGTATCCGGTGCAGATGATCACGGCGTCGGCCTCGATGAGCCCGCGCTCTCCCGTGAACACCTCCTCGGTGTGCAGGAGCACCCCGCCGTCGGCGGTCCGCTCGACCTCGGTCACCTCGGTGCGCTTGTGCATGTGGAGCCGCTGCCGGCCGGTGAACCGGTCCTGGTAGACCGCCTGGTAGAGGGCGGTGGAGACGTCCGGGTCCACGGCGGCGTAGTTGGTGGCGCGGGCCTGGGCCAGGGCGCGTTCGCGCTGCTCGCCCTCCAGCCCGTAGAAGTAGTCGGTCTCGTCGGGGAAGTACACCTCGTTGCTGAAGTGGCCGAGCTCGTACATCCGGAAGCCCGCGTGCCGCACCAGGGAGTGGATCTCGGCGTCGGGGTCCTGGGCGGCCAGGTGCAGGACGATCTCGCCGGCGGTCTGTCCGGCGCCGATCACCACGACCCGCTTCGGCGGCCGGTCGCCGAGGGCGGCCAGGCTCGGCAGCAGCTGGGAGGCGTGGAAGACCCGCTCGCCCAGGTGCGGGCGGAACAGCTCCGGTACGTACGCCTCGTGCCCGGTGGCCAGCGCGATGTTGCGGCCGACCGAGGAGTGCAGGGAGCCGTCGCGGGTGTCGCGGCTGACGACGCGGGCGGCGCGCACCCGGCCGTCGCCGGCGGTGACGGGCTCCACGGAGACCACCTCGCGGTGGTAGTCCACGGGGCCGCGCACCTGGCGGGCGGCCCACTGCACGTAGTCCGACCACTCCAGGCGGCTGACGTAGCCGCCCATCAGCGTGAAGGGGTAGAAGCGCCCGCTCTGCTGGAGGTAGTGGGGGAAGGTGAAGCGGGACCGGGCGTCGCGCGGGGTGGCGAAGTCGCGCAGGAAGTGGTGCTGGATGTCGGTGCCGGGCAGGACCAGGTTGGGCTGCCAGGCGGAGTCGGCGGCCTTCTCCAGGTAGCGGGCGGCCAGCGGGGCGCCGCCGGCGGCGTCGTCGTGGTCCTCGACGGCGGCGGCGAGCGCGATCCCGGAGGGCCCGAAGCCCGCCACGACCAGGTCCAGGGCCGCGGCGCCGTCCTCGGGGCTCCCGCCGTGGGCGGAGTACGTCATCACGCGCCCGCCTTGGAGGGCGTGGTCGCGGCCACCGCGGCGATCAGCGACTGGCGGATGATCTGACCCGCCTGGTCGATCTGCTCGGCCGTGCAGTTCAGCGGCGGCAGCATCCGCACGACGCAGTCGTCGCGGCCGCCGAGCTCGATGATCAGACCGCGGCTGACGGCCTGCCACTGCACCCGCTTGGCGAGGTCCGAGGCGGGCTCACCGGTCTCCGGGTCGGACAGCTCGACGCCGGTCATCAGACCGAGGCCGCGTACGTCGGCGACGTAGGGGCTGATCTCGCGCAGGCCCTGGAGGTGGACCATCAGCTGGTCGGCGCGGGCCCGGACGTTCTCCAGGACGCGGTCGCGCCGGACCACCTTCATCGTCGCCACACCGGCGGCGAAGGCGGGCTGGTTGCCGCGGAAGGTGCCGGAGTGGGCGCCGGGCTTCCACTGGTCGAGCTTCTCGTCGTAGAGGATGACGGAGGCCGGCAGGCCCATGCCGCTGAGCGCCTTGGAGGCGCAGACGACGTCCGGCTCGATGCCGTACTGCTCGAAGGCGAACCAGGTACCGGTACGGCCGCAGCCGCTCTGCACCTCGTCCACGATCAGCGGGATGCCGAGGCGCTTGGTGACCTCGCGGATCCGCTGGACGAACTCGACCTCGGCGGGGATCACGCCGCCCTCGCCCTGCACCAGCTCCATGATCACGGCGGCCGGCAGCGTGATGCCGCCGTTGACGTCGGTCAGGGCCTTCTCCAGGAAGGCGGCGCAGTTGACCTGGCAGCTGTCGCGCTTGAGGCCGAGGGGGCAGTTGTGGCAGTTGGAGTACGGGAAGAAGTGCACGCCCGGCATCCGTCCGCGGACCGGCTCCTTCTGCTCGACCAGGCCGGTGACGCTGAGCGCGGCCAGGGTCGCGCCGTGGAAGCCGCCCTGGAAGGTGATGATCTCCTCGCGCCCGGTGGCGGTCTTGCAGAGCTTGAGCGCCGCGTCGACGGCGTTGGCGCCGGTCGGGCCGCAGAAGTGGATCCGGGTGCGCTCGCGCATCGGCTCCGGCAGCATCCCGATGGTCAGGTCGGTGAACTCGTCCTTGATCGGGGTGGGGAAGTCCAGGCCGTGCACGAACTCGTCGAGCTGGCGGTGCGCGGCGGCGAGCGGCTCGGGGTGGTTGTGGCCGAGCGAGAGCACGCCGGCGCCGCTGAGGAAGTCGAGGAAGACGTTGCCGTCGAGGTCCTCGACGTAGGAGCCCCGGCCCCGCCGGATGGCTATCGGGAGTTTTCGAGGATACGAGCGGGAGTTGGACTCCCGTCCCGCCTGGCGGTCGAGCAGCTCGGCGCTGCGCGGACCGGGCAGCGGGCCGGTGATGACCGGAGCCGTGTAGACCGGCTCGACCGGGGTGTCGATGGTGGCAGTCATGGTGGGCGTCTTTCCGGTCAGGCGGCGGCGAGTACGGCGCTGCGGTCGGTGGCGGCCGCGGTCAGGCGGACGGTCAGGGCATCGGCGAGGGAGGCGGCGCGCAGCGACAGCAGGCTGAAGGAGCCGGCGTCGCCGATGCCGTGGCTGGACTCGCACAGGCCGTTGAGGAAGAGCGGCGGGGTTCCGTCGGCCACGGCGGTGAGCGTGTAGTCGGCGCAGACCTGGAGCCGGCCGTCCGGTTCGGTCGCGAAGAGCTTCGCGATCGGCGCCATCAGCGGCGGGCAGAGCTCCTCGTGCGGGCCGGGACCCATGTTGCGGAAGCCGGTGGCCAGCACCGCGAAGTCCACGGAGTCGGTGCTGTGCTCCCCGGTGATCCGCTCCAGGAAGTCCAGCTCGACCCGGTCGCCGGCCTCGCGGACCGCGGTGGCCTCGTGGTTGCCGCGCAGGAACACCCGCTGGTCGCCGTCGAGCTCCTGCTCGTACATGGTCACGTAGAGCTCGCGCAGCACGTCGCCGTCGGCCGAGGAGTAGTTCGTGCCGTGCATGTAGCCGTCGAGGGCGTTCTTGCCGGCGCGGTCGGCGCGGAAGTAGTAGTCGGTGAACTCCGGGAAGTACCCCTCCTCGCTGAAGGGGCTGGTGTCCTTCAGCCGCAGCGAGTGCGAGCGGGTGTAGGTGGTGACCTTGGTGCGCGGGAAGCGGCGGCTCAGGTCGAGGGCGAGCTCCACGGCGCTCTGGCTGCCGCCGATGACGGCCACCGACTCCGGCTCGCGGCCCTCGCCGGCCAGCTCGGCCAGCCGGGGCAGGTACTGCGTGAGGTGGAAGACGCGCGGGGTGCGGACGGAGTCGTAGGGGGCGGGGACGTACGGGGTGCGGCCGGGGCCCATCACCAGGGTGCGGCCCAGGTAGCGGCTGCCGGTCATGGTGGTGACGGCGTAGACGCGTTCGCCGTTCTCCTCGACGACCTCCACCCCGGCGGCCCGCTGGCTGCAGTCGACCAGGTGGGAGAAGAAGCCCGCGGCCCAGCGGATGTAGCCCGCGTACTCCTTGCGGAGCGGGAACTCGCCCGGCACGTTCAGGTGGCGCAGCAGCCGGCCCTGCTCGTGCAGGTAGTTCAGGAAGCTGTAGCGGCTGCGCGGGTTGCGCAGGGTGACCAGGTCGCGGCTGGGGTGGTTCTGGATGTCGGAACCGTCCAGCAGCATGCCGGGCTGCCACTCGGGGGTCGGCCGGGCCTCCAGGAAGCGGGCGGTGAGCGGGGACTCGCGCTCCTCCAGAGCGATGGCCAGGGCCAGGTTCGCCGGGCCGAAACCGATGCCGAGGATGTCGTACACCGGAGCCGCCGTGGTCGACGTGGTCGCAGTGGTGGCGCTCATCGTGTGGTGCTCCTTGCCGTAACTGTGGTCAGAGTGGGATTTCCGTCGAAGTCGATGCGCAGGCCCGCGATCCGGTCGGCCGCGTGGACCCGCTGGTCGGTGCGGTACCAGAGCGGGATCAGGGCCAGGTCGGCCATGGCGGTCCGGTCGGCGCGCCGCCAGGCGTCGGCCCGCTCGGCCGGGTCGGTCGAGGCGCGGGCCCTGGCCACGAGGGCGTCGAACTCCGGGTTGACGTAACGGCCCTCGTTGTCGCCGTGGGCGGTGCCCTCGGCGTCGGGGGCGGTGCAGGAGGAGTGCAGCAGCGGGAAGAGCATGTTGTCGGGCGTCGGGTAGTCGCAGGCCCAGCCGGCCCGGCAGAAGCCGGTCGCCGCGAGCGCGGTGCGGTGGTCGACGAGGCCGCGGGCGTCGGTGCGCAGCAGCTCGATCCGCCAGCCCAGCACCTCCTCCAGGCCCCGGGCCAGTGCCTGCACCCAGTCGTCGTGGCCGGCGCCGGTGTTGTAGGCGAACTCCACCCGGGTGCCCGGCGGCAGGCCGGCGCGCAGGGCCGCGGCCCGGGCCCGCTCGGGGTCGTACGCGGTCCAGTCGGTCTCGGCGGCGTCAGCCGTGTCCTTCACCCCGGTGGGGGCCGGGCGCGGGGTGTGCGCCTTGCCGAACCAGGGGGAGAGCAGCGAGTGCGCCGCGCTGCGGCGGCCCTGGAAGTAGGTGTCGATCAGTCCCTGGCGGTCGATGGCCGAGGACAGGGCCCGGCGGGCGTCCAGCGTGTCCATCGGGGCCTGATGGCAGAAGGGGATCAGGTAGAAGAGGCCGGCGCCCTCCTGTTCGAGGAAGCCGGGGTGCCCGGCGGCCTCGGCGGTGCGCGCCGGGGGGATGCGGGCGTAGTCGTACACGCCGGCCACGAAGCGCTCGTACTCGTCGTCGAGGCCGGTGACCGCGTCGAGGATGTCGATGTGCACCTCGCGGACCTCGGGCGCCGGGCCGAACCAGAGGTCGTTGCGGACGAGTTTGATCGACTCGTTGTGGATCCAGGGGCCGTCCAGCACGAAGGGGCCGTTGCCGATCGGCCGGTCGTTGTACTCCGGATCGAGGGCGGGGCCGGCGACGCTCGGCACCGGACTGAAGATGGGCTGGAGGGTCTTCAGGTCGAACTGCACGTCCGGCTCGCTGAGCTCGACGCGCAGGGTGGCGTCGTCGACCGCGGTGAAGGTGCGGACACCGGCCAGGTGGTAGGCGGTCTCCGTGTTGGCCTCCGGGTCCAGCGCCCGCGACCAGCCGCGGACGAAGGAGTGCGCGGTGACCGGCTCGCCGTTGCTGAACACCGTGTCGGTGCGGAGGGAGAAGGTCCAGGTGGTGGCCGTCTCGTCGCTCTCCCAGGAGGCGGCGGTGGCCGGGACCAGGACGCCGTCCTCGTCGAGGGCCAGCAGCCCGGTGAACAGGGCCTTGCAGACCAGGATCCCTTCACCTTCCTGGGCCTTGTAGGGGTCGATGGCGGTGGGCTCCGTGATTCCCATCCGGAACACGGGGTCATTGGCGTGCACGTGGGGCTCTTTCCGCGGTCGTGGGGTGAGTACGAGGAGGACGGGTCGGCGGCCTGCCGGGCGCCCGGGCGGGTCCGCGCCGG
Organism: Streptomyces sp. NPDC055254; assembly: GCF_053606025.1. Classification (NCBI taxonomy): domain Bacteria; kingdom Bacillati; phylum Actinomycetota; class Actinomycetes; order Kitasatosporales; family Streptomycetaceae; genus Streptomyces; species Streptomyces sp. NPDC055254. The sequence continues at coordinate 46,753 of NZ_JBSGQV010000031.1, forward strand.
ATCAGGAGGCCCGGACGGCCGGGACCACGACCACGTCGAGGCGCTCGTCCAGTTCGGCGGCGATCCGCTCGACCCGGTCGATGTCCTCGACGGACCGGTAGGGGGCGGCCACCGCGAGCGAGCCGGCGATCTCGTACCAGCCCTCCGGGGCGCGCCGCAGCCGGTCGCCCGTCTTGGAGGCGGGGATGTACGAGCGGAAGTACGGCGAGTGGTAGGCCTCGCCGGGGTTGTTCTTGACCAGCGTCCCGGTGCGGTAGGCGAACTTGATGCAGGTCGCGGCGCGCGGGGTCGCGGCCCGGGGCACCTCGCCGTCGGTGACCGATGCGGCGGCCCGCTCGTCGTCGCCGGCGAGCACGGCCTTGGTGTACAGCCTGACCGCGTCGATGCCGTGGACCTCGCGCAGGTTGCGGTAGTTCTGGCCGCCGCTCATGCGGGTGGCGAACTCCACGACCCGGTAGGTGCCGTCCGCGTCCTGCCGGAACTCGGCGTTGAACAGGCAGTGCTCGACGCCCAGGCCCTTGACGATGCCCTCGGCGACGGCCACCAGGCCGGGCTCCTCCTGCGGGGTGCGGAAGGGGAGGGTGTAGAAGTCCTCCTCGAAGTACGGGCCGGGCATCTGCATCTTGTTGGTGACGCCCACCAGGTGGAAGACGCCGCCGGTGACCACGCCGTCGAGGGTGACCTCCTTGCCCGGGAGGAACTCCTCCAGCAGGGCGATCTCCGGTCCCTCGGTGGGGAAGTAGCCGCCCCACTCCGCGGCGAGGCGCTCCACGTCGGCCAGCGCCCGCTCCAGGCCCTCGCGGTCGTGCACGAGGCTCACGCCGATGCTGGCGGCCAGCCCGCTGGGCTTGACGATGAACGGGAAGGAGAAGGCCTCGGCGGCGGCCAGGCCCTCCTCGACGCCGGAGACGCTCGCGAATCCGGGGCAGGGCAGGCCGTTGTCCTGGAGGAAGGTGCGCTGGAGCTTCTTGTCGCGGGAGATCTCGTCGGCCGCGGGTCGCGGCCACTGGTGGCCGAGCAGCTGGTTGGTCTTGGAGGTGACGGCGATGTCGCTGTCGTAGAAGGTGATCGCGGTGGCGATGCCGAGCCGTCGGGCCTCGGCCGCGCAGAACTCGGCGAGGACCGTGCCCTCCCGGTCGCCGACCGGGACGACCGAGGCGAAGCGGCCGTCGTCGCCGGCCTGGGCGACGGAGGTGGCGAGGTGGATCTCCAGACCCATCCGCTCCAGGGTCTCGATGTGCTCGCGGTGCCACGCGTACGTGTTCCGCATGATCAGCAGGATCTTCACGACTGGGCCTCTTCGGTGGTGGTGCCGGTGGTGCCGGTGGTGCCGGTGGGACGGGTGACGATGGAGACCTTCTCCAGGAGCCGCTCGGCGGCGGCGACGGCCGCCTCGGTGTCGGCGCCGGTCACCAGGACCTGGCCGACGCGGTCCCAGTTGCCGCGCAGTTCGCCGACGGTGTCGCCGGGCCCCACGGTGGTGTCGATGTCGATGACCCCGTCCAGGGCCAGCGCCTCGTCCTTGCCCTGGACCTCCTCGACCGTGCCGGGCAGTGCGGACAGGAAGCGGGTGGCGGCCGACCGCAGCGGTACCGGGCGCTCGGTCAGCGCCGGGATCAGGCCGAACTGCCAGGCCGGGATCCACTCCTCCAGGTCGATGCCGTAGGCGGCGATCAGCAGGTCGAAGATCCGGTCGCCGCCCATGCGGTTGTGGCTCTCGATGATCTGCGGACCGGCGGGGGACAGCCGCACCTCGGTGTGGGCCGCGCCGTCCTTGAGGCCCATCGCGTCGAGGAAGAGCGAGACCGCCTCCTCGATACCGCGTTCCACCTCCGGCGAGAGCCGGGCCGGCAGGGCGTGGCCCAACTCGATGAACCCTTCCTGACCGCCGGTGAGCTTCTCGGTCACCGCGAGCACGATGTGGCGGCCCGCGAAGGAGAAGCTCTCGATGCTGTACTCGGGGCCCTCGATGTACTGCTCCGCGATGAAGCGGCCGATGTGGAAGAAGGAACCCCACTGGAGGTCCGTACGGGCCCGCAGGGCCTCGACCCCCTCCCACGCCTCGGCGGCCTGCTCCGGCCCGTCGATCCGTACGACGCCCAGGCTGGCGGTGGCGTCCGCGGGCTTGAGCACGAACGGGTAGCCGTGCTCGGCGCCGAAGGCGACCAGGGCGTCGGCGTCCTCGACCTCGGCGGCGGCCACGGACAGCGCCCGCACGGCGGGGGAGTCGGAGGCGGCCAGGTGACGGCGCATCGCGTACTTGTCCCGGAGGAGCTCGGCGACCTCCTCGGAGGTGTTGCCGAGCCCCAGGAGGTCGCTGATCCGGCCGGCGGGCACCAGACCCGGCTCGGTGATCGAAGCGACGCGGGTGAACCCGTACGCCTTGTGCGCGGCCTCCACCAGGGGGCGGGTGACGTCCCAGTCGGTGTAGTCCGCGATCAGGACGGCTTCGGCGAGTTCGGCCGACTCGGGCACGAACTGGTCCTTGTGCTGGATCAGTACGAAGCGGATTCCGAGCGCCGCCGCCTTGCGCAACGTCTGTATGCGTCCGCCGACGACGAGAAGCTTGTGTTCGGTCATGGCCAGAACTCTGCCGCATGAATTCCGGCCGGAGAATGCTTTCCGGGTGGCACAACCGTGCCCGGCACGAAAGACGCGCCCCGGGCGCTGCGTCCGTCGGGATCGATACGGCCGCCGGGTCCGCACCTGAGGGGATTCGGGTACTGTCCGAGCAGGTCAGGGCGGGTGGTCACGGATGGTGTGCGGGCAGGATCGTGCCCGGCCGTTTCGTGCCAGCCCGTTTCCCTTCTCAAGGCGTCGGCCAGTGGGTTCCATGGTTCCCACCACCTCACCCCTTGACTAGAAGGAGCCCCTCATGGCCAGCGAGGAACCCTTGCGCCGACGATTGCGTGAACTTCCCAGAAGCGCCTGGGTCATCTTCGCTGGAATGTTCCTCATTAAATTCGGCAATTTCCTCAACGTATTCCTGGTGCTTTTCCTGGTGTCCCAGGGATACTCCGCCTTCGAGGCGGGCGTGGCCCTCGGCGTCGTCGGCGTCGGAGCCTTCGTCGGAAACGCCGTGGGCGGTACGGTCGCCGACCGCTTCGGCCGGCGCACCGCCATCGCGGTGTCGATGTTCGGCAGCAGCGCCGCCACGGCACTGGTCCCGCTCACCGACGGACTGTTCACCACCACCGCCCTGGTCGGCGTGGTGGGCGTCTTCGCCCAGCTCTACCGGCCCGCGGCCGGTGCGCTGCTGGTGGACCTCGTTCCCGAGGACCAGCGGGTGATGTCCTTCGCCGTGCTGCGCCTCGCGATCAACGTGGGCATGGCCGTCGGTCCGCTCGTCGGCGGTCTCCTCAGCGGGATGTCGTACACCTACCTCTTCCTCGGCGACGCGTTCTTCGCCTTCTCCTTCGGCGCGCTGGCCCTGCTGACGCTCCCGGGCGGCCGCCCGGTCCAGGTGGATCCGGCCGACGCCGCGGCGAACGCGGGCGAGGGCAAGAAGGCCAAGGGCGGCTACCGGCAGGTGCTGTCCGACCGCCCCTACGCGCTGTTCCTCGGCTCGATGGTCGCCGCGACCTTCGTCTACGGGCAGTCCACCGTGACCCTGCCCCTGCACGTCACCGACGCGGGCTTCGACAACAAGGTCTACGGCCTGCTGCTCGGCCTCAACGCCCTGCTCTGCGTCCTGATCGAGCTCCCGATCACCAAGCACACCGAGCGCCGCAACCCCCGCCGGGTGATCGCCGCCGGCCTGGTCCTGCTGGGCGTCGGCATGGCCCTGACGGGCGCGGCCAGTGCCATCTGGCTGCTGGCGGTGACCGTGGTGGTGTGGACCGTCGCCGAGACCGTCTACACACCGATCGCCAACGCCTACCCCGCCGAGTTCTCCCCGGCCCACCTGCGCGGCCGCTACCAGGGCGCCGAAGGCATCGCGCACACGCTCGGCGGCGCCCTCGGACCGGCCGTCGGCGGTCTGCTCTACGGCATCTCGGCCCCGCTCCACTGGGTGGTCTGCGCGGCCGTCGCCGTCCTGGGCGCCCTGCTGGTGCTCGGCGCCAACCCCGGCGACCGGGGATACGTGGGCGACTCCGCCAGGGCCGCCGAGGCCGAGGCCGTCGCCGAGGCGGACGCCGCGATCACGACCGCGGCGCCGACCGCGGGCGCCGGCGACGCCGCGTCCGCTTCCAAGCCCCAACCCGCCGCCGCCGGCTGACCACCCGCCGCCGGCTGACCACCCGCGCACCGCTCCGCCCGCGCGCACCGGTCCGCCCCCTCGGTACCGGTACGACAGCCCACCCCACCGGGCCCATTCCGGCCCCGTCCACCTGCCTCCATCCACCGCACCACCGACAGAGAACCGAAAGGCCCATCCCGCATGACCACGCAGACCACGGCCACGACCGACTCCGCCCCGGCGGACGCCGACGTGCACCGCATCGACATCCCCTCGGCGACCGAGGATCCGGCGGCCTACGTCACCGCGCTGCTCGACGTGGCCGGTGACCGCGACGCCTTCGACGTCCTCGCCAAGACCCCGGTCTGGGCCGCGGCGCTCTTCGCCGACCTGCCGACCGAGCTCGCCGAGACCGTCCCGGAGCCGGGCGAGTGGCCCGCCGCCTTCGTCGTCGGCCACCTCTTCGACGTCGACATCGTCTACGGCTTCCGCTGGCGCCTGGTCGCCACCGAGGACAACCCGGTCTACCCCGGCTACGACGAGCAGCTCTGGGCCCCGCTGCCCCGCCTGCCGTTCCGCCAGATGCTCGACGCCTGGACCGGGCTGCGGGCCTCCAACGTCGCGCTCCTCGCCTCGTTCTCGCCCGAGGACTGGCAGCGCACCGGCCGCCACGGCGAGCAGGGCGGCGAAACCATGGAGGTGATGATCCGCAAGGTCATCGGCCACGACATCGCGCACATCAACCAGATCTACCGGGCCATCCGCCTCGTCCGCCTGGCCGCCGGCCTGGAGGTGGCCGAGCTCGACGCCACCTACGCCTCGCTGGGCCTGCGCTGACCCGCCGCCGCCGGGTCCTCCCCGTACCGAGGACCCGGCGGCGCCACCGGCCGCCGCCACCTTCGGCCCGGCCCCCTGCTCCGCGTGCTGACCGGCTGATGGGAGGGCGCGGCGCACCACAGCACCCCGGAGACGGACGAAGGGCCTGACCCGCACCGCGGACCAGGCCCTTCCCGTACGGGTCAGCCCTTGAGGCCGGCCATCCAGGCCTCGACCTCGTCGGAGGTGCGCGGCAGGGCGGCGGACAGGTTCCGGTTGCCGTCCTCGGTGACGAGGATGTCGTCCTCGATCCGCACCCCGATGCCGCGGTACTCCTGCGGCACGGTCAGGTCGTCGGGCTGGAAGTACAGGCCCGGCTCGACGGTGAGGCACATGCCGGGCTCCAGCGTGCCGTCGACGTACGCCTCGCGGCGGGCGACGGCGCAGTCGTGCACGTCCATGCCGAGCATGTGGCCGGTGCCGGTCATCGTCCAGCGGCGCTGGAGACCGAGCTCCAGGACGCGCTCGACGGGGCCCTCCAGCAGCCCCCACTCCACCAGCTTCTCCGCCAGCACGTGCTGGGCGGCGTGGTGGAAGTCCACGTACTTCCCGCCCGGCTTCACGGCCTCGATGCCGGCCGACTGGGCCTCGTACACGGCGTCGTAGATCTGGCGCTGGATCGGCGTGAACGTGCCGCTGATCGGCAGCGTGCGGGTGATGTCGGCGGTGTAGAGGGTGTGGGTCTCCACGCCGGCGTCGAGCAGCAGCAGGTCGCCCGGGCGTACCGGGCCGTCGTTGCGGACCCAGTGGATGGTGGTGGCGTGCGGGCCGGCCGCGCAGATGGAGCCGTAGCCGACGTCGTTGCCCTCGACGCGGGCGCGGAGGAAGAAGGTGCCCTCGATGTAGCGCTCGGACGTGGCCTCCGCCTTGTCGAGGACCCTCACGACGTCCTCGAAGCCGCGCACCGTGGAGTCGATCGCCTTCTGGAGCTCGCCGACCTCGAACTCGTCCTTGATCAGGCGCAGTTCCGAGAGGAAGACGTGCATCTCCTCGTCCGTCTGGGCGACCGTCTTGTCGGCCAGCGCCGCCTCGACGCCGGCGTCGTGCCCGCGCACCACGCGCACCGGGCCCTCGGCCTCGCGCAGGTGCTCGGTGACGGTCCGGACGTCGCGGCAGGGGATGCCGAACAGGGCCTCGGCCTCGGTGAGGCTGTGCCGGCGGCCGGCCCACAGCTCGCCCTGGCCGTCGAGCCAGAACTCGCCGTTCTCCTTGTCGGAGCGCGGCAGCCGGTACAGCACGGCCTCGTGGCCGCCGTCCGTCGGCTCCAGGACCAGGACCCCGTCCTCCTTGAGGTCACCGGTGAGGTACGCGTATTCCGTGGCCGCCCGGAAGGGGTACTCGGTGTCGTTCGAGCGGGTCTTCAGATTGCCCGCGGGGACGACGAGGCGCTCGCCGGGGAACCGCGCGGACAGTGCGGCACGGCGGGCGGCGGTGTTCGCGGCCTGGGCGATCGGCTCCAGGTCGGCCTCGGTGTCGGCCCAGCCGGACGCCATGTTCTGCGCGAGCTCGTCGGAGACGCCCCGGGACAGGCCGTTCTTCCGCTGCTTGATGGGCTGCTCCTCGGCTGCGGCCTCTTCCACGGTTCCTCCTTGTATGGCGAACTGGTGTGCGCCGTCCATCATATGGACCGGCGGTGTAACGGAAAGGCCCGTCGGGGCCCCCGCGTACGCTGTCACGCCCTGTCCGTCCGAAGTACCGCACACGGGAGAAAGACGCATGACACTGCGCCACGTTCAGGACAACGAGTACGTCGAGGAACACGGCGGGGACTACGAGGACTTCGCACCCGGAATGGTGATCCGGCACTGGCCGGGCCGGACCATCTCCGAGACCGACAACACCTGGCTGACCCTGCTGACCATGAACCAGCACCCGCTGCACTTCGACCGGAACTACGCCGAAGGCGCGGAATACGGCCAGATCCTCGTCAACAGCGGGATAACCCTCTGCCTGGTCGGGGGCATGACCGTGCAGGCCCTGTCCGCTCGGGCCGTGGCCAACCTCGGCTGGGACAAGGTCCGCCTCAAGGACCCGGTCTTCGTCGGCGACACCCTGTACGCGACGAGCCGGATCCTCGACAAGCGGCTGTCCAAGTCCCGGCCGGGGCAGGGGATCATCACGGTGGAGACCACCGGCACGAAGTCCACCGGGGAGGACGTCATCGTGTTCGAGCGGTCCTTCATGGTGCGCTGCCGCGAGGCCGCCTGAGTCAGCCGGCGGCGCTCGCGGCCTCGTGCAGCGCCGCCGCTGCGGCCGTGTCCTCGATGGCCATGCCCACGCAGCGGAACACCGAGGTCCGGCGGCCCGCCCCGGAGCGAGTGCCCGGGGCCGGTTCGTCCACCAGGGTGCCCAGCTCGTGCAGCGCGTCCTCGGTGATCAGCCCGGCGGCCAACGCGGCCCGTACCTCGCCCGCTTCCGCGACCGCGGCGGCCCGCTCCTCCACCATGACGAAGGCGTCCGCCAGCAGGGCCGGATCGACCTCCAGCGCGTCCTCGTGGGTCCCGCCGATGACGTTGACGTGCGCCCCCGGCGCCACCCAGTCGGCCGCCACCAGCGGGGTCCGGTCGCTGGTGGAGGTCGTCGTGCAGATGACCTGGGCGCCCACGACGGCCTCCTCGACCGTGTCGCAGACCGTCACCGAGACCGCGGGGCCGCAGGTGTCGCGGACCCACCGCGTGAACTCCTCCGTACGCTCCGGGGTGCGCGAGAACACCCGTACCGAGCGGATCGGCCGGACGGCGCACACCGCCCGGACCAGCGCCCGCGCCTGCACCCCGGCGCCGATGACGGCCAGGTCCCGCGCGTCCTCGGGCGCGCACAGCCGGGTCGCCAGACCGGCGACCGCGCCGGTCCGGACGGCCGTCAGCTCGGCGCCGTCCAGCAGCGCCGTGATCCGTCCCGTCTCCAGGTCGGTCAGCACGACCACGCCGTGGATCAGCGGCAGCCCGCGCCCCGGGTTGTCCGGGGTGAGCGTGGTGATCTTGACGCTGCCGACCCCGCGTCGTTCCCACACCGCCGTCCCGGCCAGCAGCTCCCGCTGCGGGCCGTGCGGGACGACGGTCCGCGGCGGTGACGAGGTACGGCCGGCCGACAGGTCGCCGAACACGCCGGCCAGTGCGTCGACGACCCGCAGCAGCCGCTCCGGCCCCGCCATCAGATCGGCCCCGATCATCAGGGGGCCGGCGGCCGGCGAACCGGTCGTCGCGGGCCCGGTCACGCGGCGGCCGCCTTACGGGTGCTCAGTTCGGCGACGACGTCCACGATCAGATCCTCCTGCCCGGCGATGGCCTGCCGCCTGCCGAGCTCGAAGAACACGTCGCGCGGGTCGACCCCGGCGCGCGCGGACGCTTCAAGCACCTGGTGCTTGAAGCCGGAGAACACCCCGGCCAGGCCGCTCACGATGCCCACCGAGCCGGTCACCGGCGGCGCCGGCATGAGCTCGCGCTCGGCGAACTCGGCCGCGTCGAGCAGCCCGTACAGGTCGATGCCGGTGCGGAAGCCGCTGCGCTCCAGTACCGGCACCAGCACCTCCAGCTGGGTGTTGCCCGCCCCGGCGCCGAAGCCGCGGGCGCAGCCGTCGATGATCGTGGCCCCGGCCCGTGCGGCGGCCACGGAGTTGGCGACGGCCATGCCGAGGTTGTTGTGCCCGTGGAAGATCACCGGGATGCCGGTCCCGACCGCGCCGGCGATGGCGCCGATCCGCTCGGTGACGTCCTCGGGCAGGAAGTGGCCCGCGGAGTCCATGATCCCGACCGCCCGGGCCCCGTACCCGACGACGAGCGCGGCGTGCTCGGCCAGTTGGGCCGGCGTCGCCATGTGGCTCATCATCAGCACGCAGTGCGCGTCCGCGCCGGCCTCCCGCAGGAAGCCGAGGTGGCGCTCGGCCAGCGAGGTCTCGGTGCAGTGCACGCCGATCCGGATCACGTCCGCGCCGTGCGCGACCGCCTTGCGCAGGTCGTCCGAGGTGCCCCAGCCGGGCAGCATGAACACGCCCATCCGGCTGGTGCGCAGGGCTTCCCGCACGGTCGACAGCATCAGGTCGTCGCTGACGGCCGCCCGGCCGACCTGGAGGGAGGAGGCGCCCAGCCCGTTGCCGTGCCCCACCTCCACGACCGGCACCCCGGCCGCGTCGGCCGCCTGCGCGTAACCGCGCAGCGCGGCGACCCCGAGCTGGTGCCGCACCGCGTGCTGGCCGTCGCGCAGCGTCGGATCGTGGATGACCACGTCGCTCATCGGTACGCCCCCGTCCCGGCGGCCGGGGCGAGCCGGGCCGCGTGCTGCTCGGCGACCATGACGGCGGCCGAGTTGATGATGTCCAGGTTCCCCGCGTAGGCGGGGAGCACGTCGCTCTCGGCGGTGACCTCCAGCGAGACCACGACGCGGTCGCCGTTCACCGCGCACCCGAGGACCTCGTAGCCGGGCGCGAAGGCGCGCACCCGCTCGGCGGCCTCGGCGACCACCGTGCGCACGGCCTCCTCGTCCGCGCCCGGAACGACCGCGTGGACGGCCGTCCGGAAGGTCGCCGGGGGCACGGCCGGGCTGATGTTGAGGATCGCCTTGGTGTCGCGCACCCCGGAGAAGGTGGCGATGGCGTGCTGGGTCGTCGCCACGTACTCGTCGAGGTTGAGCCGGGTCGCGCGGCCCGCGATGCTGCTGGCCACGGTGGAGACGACCTCGATGTACTCCACCTCGAAGTGCTGGGCGAGCGCGTGCGCGATCGGGCTCGACGCCTGCCCGCCGCAGCTGATCATGCTGACGTTGCGTACCGTCGGCGCGTCCGTACCCGTCACGGTCGGCACGACCATCTGCCCGACCCGGCTGGGCGTCAGGTCGATCAGCAGGGTGTCCAGCGGCTGGAGCCGCCGCCAGTGCTCGGCGTGCGACATCGCGTTGGTGGCGTCGAAGACCACGGCGAAGGGGGTCGGCGCGGCGACGACGGCGTCGATGCCGCCCGCGGTGGTCGGGTAGCCGAGCGCGGCGGCGTGCCGCAGCCCCGCGGACTGCGGGTTGCGGCCGGCGACCAGCGCGCACTCCAGTACGGGAGACCGGTGGATCTTGCTGACCAGGTCCTGCCCGATGGCCCCGGTGCCGATGACGGCGACGCGTACGGGCGGCCCGGGCCGGCTGCCGGAAGCGGCGCCGGGTCCCGCGCCCGGGCCGCTGCCGATGCCGCCGCGCGGTCCGGCGGCGGATACGCCCTCAGTGACGGTCATCGCCGGCCTCCCCGCGCTCGTCGCCCGCGCCGCGCGCCTCGCCGGCCGCGCCGAACTTCCCGGCCCAGGCGTCCCCGAGGGCCACCGCGGCGCGGGCCATCCGGGCGAACGGCGGGCCGACCATGTTCCCGTCCAGTACCGCGATCCCGCCGTCCGCCGCCCGTACGGCCTCGGTGACCCGGCGGGCCACCCGCAGCTTCTCCGGGCTGGGCCGCAGGGCCCCGTTGATCGCGTCCAGCTCGCTCGGGTGCACGGTCGCCTTGCCGTGGAAGCCCAGCTCGCGGATCCGGTCGAGCTCCCGCGCCAGTACGTCCGGCTCGGCCAGCCGGTAGTTGGCGGTGTCGATACAGGCGGCGCCGTGCCGGGCGGCGGCCAGGGCCATCGCCTGCCGGGCCGCGAGCAGCCCCGCCCAGGTGATCTCGATGCCCAGGGTGGCCGCCAGGTCCGCCGAGCCGAACAGCAGCCCGTCGCTGACCTCGGCGATCGCGTCGATGCCGGTCACGCACTCCACGGTCTCCACGGTCACGTAGATCTCCGGGTGCGCCCCGGCCGCGGCGAGGGTGTCGCGCAGCAGCGTCACCTCGACCGCGGACCGCACCATCGTCATCACGACGATGCCGGGCGCCACCGCGGACCCGGTGAGCAGCACCAGGTCGTGCACCGCCTCGACGGTGCCCAGCTCGTTGACGCGTACGGCGGTGCGCGCCGGGTCCGGCGCCTTCTCCAGGGCCTCCCGGCACACCAGCCGCGCGGCGGCCTTGGCCGCCGGCGGGACGGAGTCCTCCAGGTCGATCAGGTGCACGTCCGCGTCGTACGACCAGGCCTTGACGACCCGGTCCAGCGACAGCGCGGGCGTGTACAGGATGCTCCGGGGGATCGCGCGAGCCGCGCCCGTCATCGGGCCACCCCGTCTGGCAGCGGCGGGACCGCCGTCTCGGCACCCACCTCGGCGAGCACCGCGCACAGCTTGCGGACCTGCTCCTCGGTCTGGCCCGCGCGCATCATGACGCGGAGCCCCGCCGTGCCGCGCGCGACGATCGGGAAGAACACCGGCGAGACGTAGAAGCCCGCCTCGAACACCCGGCGGCCCGCCTCGATCACCGTCGAGTCGCTCATCGGCACGAGCCGGATCGGGAAGGTGCTGCCGGCCTGGTCGGTGCTGACCAGCGAGTCGAAGAGGGAGATGTTGCGGTAGAGCTTGTCCTGGAGGTCGGTCAGCTCCGAGGTCCGGTGGATCTCCGCCGACGCGAGGCCGGCACCGACCGCGGGGGTGTTGAGCAGCTGCGAGTAGTTCAGGGCTCCGCCGAAACGCTCGATGACGCGCAGCGTCTCCTTCTCGTACCCGTCGAGCACGATCGCCGCGCCGCTGGTGCCGAAGGCCTTGTTCAGGGTCATCACGACGATCGTGCGCTCGTCGAGGATCGGGCTGTGCGAGCGGACGTAGCCCACGCCCCGGTTCCCGTACGCCGACAGCGAGTGGGAGTCGTCGTAGTAGACGAGCAGGCCGTACTTGTCCTGGAGCTCCGCCAGCTCCTTGACCGGCGCGTACCCGCCGAGGCTGTCGCTGCCGTCGCAGACGTAGGCGACCCGCTCGTACTTCTTGCAGGCGTCCTCGATGAAGTTCAGGTCGTGGTGCGGGGAGGTGACGACCTCGGTCTCGTCGGCGCAGACCGGCTTGAGGTTGGCCATCGACACGTGCGCGTTCTTGTCGAAGATCATCAACGGTCGCTTGCCGTTGCCGAGGTGCCCGGAGGCGATCAGCGGCAGCAGCCCGAAGGTCGCGGTGCTGGCGGCGATGGAGCACACCACGTGCGCGCCGAACAGCTCGCCCAGCGAGGTCTCCAGCTCCAGCATCGCGGGTATCTGCACCCGGCTGCGTGCGATGCAGTGGTCCAGGACGCCGTAGCGCCGCAGGGCCTCGATGCCGCCCTCGATGACCTTGGGGTGCGAGTCGAGGTCCAGGTACGAGCAGCAGCTGAAGTTGATGAACTCGTGGCCGGCCTCGATGAACTCGTGGCTCGCGTCGGTGGTCAGGACGCCGTGGCCGTAGTCGGCGACGATGCCGGCCAGCCCGTTGCGCTCCGACATGTCCCAGAACTCGTTGCCGATCCCGATCAACTTGTCGTTGTTGCGGTAGCGGTGCGTGGGGGTGATGGACTTGAGCTCGGTCATGACGCTGCCTCTGCGGGCTCGTAGTTGTAGACGCCCTTGAGCTTGCGGAACACGGCGGTGTAGATCGCCACGCCCAGCACGTAGGGCCTGCGGAAGATCTTGGGATCGCGCAGCCAGAAGTTCATGTTGATGTTCATCTCGTCCAGCGACTCGGCCTGGTGCCACCAGCCGAGCGGGAGGTAGAGCATCTCGCCCGGTTCCAGGATCAGCTCCCGGCGCTGGGCCAGTTTGGAGGCGAGCTTGGGGTAGCGCGCCCAGTCCACGTCGTCGAAGTCGAAGACCTGCGACTTGTCGCCGAAGCCCTGCTTCAGCGACCTGGGGTAGTACTCCCAGAAGCCGGGAGGCGCCAGGACGAACCGCTTGCGGCCCTCCAGGGCGATGTTGAAGTTCTCCAGCTCGTCGAAGTGGCTCTGCGTGAACACCCCGCGGTGGCTGATCCACAGGTTGGCCGCGTTCATCGCGCGCCGGTAGTCGAAGAGCTTCTCGGCGTCGAAGCCGAGGATCGCGTTGACGTCCGCCGGGCTGTTGCGGAAGTTCGACACGATGCGGTTCCACGTGCCGGGGTCGCCCTGGAGCTTCTCGTCCTCGAAGAACTCGCGGAGCCGGATCTCGCGGGTGGTCCATCGCTGCGAGTTCTGCTTGTTGCTCGGCTCGGTGAACAGGGTCACCATCATCTCGCCGAGCCGCTCGGCCACGCCGTCCCGGCCGAGGCCCTGGGACCCCTTGGGCAGGGTGATCACCACCGGGACGTCGGCCCGGATGAGGGCCGAGCGGCCGAAGGCCATGAACTCGTCGAACGAGATGCGCGGGACGGGGAGGCCCCCGAGAGCGCTTCGCTCGTCGGCGGGGTGTTCTCTGCTCACAGCTTCAACCCTCACTTGTCTAGTGGTGCCATGTCCGATGCCGGATCCGGAGCCGGCTCTCCCTTCCGCAGGGCCCGCTGGCCCGCGAGGCTCAGGGCCAGGGCGAAGGCCCCGCCCGCGACCCCCGCCCACGCCGCGTGCGTGAAGTCGCCGAGGTCGGCGAGCTGCCCGCCCGCGGCGGTGCCCGAGGCGATACCGAGTGCCCCGGCGCTGGTCAGCCAGGAGAAGGCTTCCGAGAGCGAGCCCTTGGGAGCCAGTGATTCGAGCAGCGTGCTGCCCCCGATCAGTGCCGGGGAGATCGCGATCCCCGCGACGACGGCGCAGAGGGCCATCACCGGGGCGGAGTTCGCGAAGACGAGGGGGACCGCGCCGACGGTCAGCAGGAAGGTCGTCACCGACAGCAGCCGGGCCTGCGGCAGGCGCCAGTTCACCGCCCCGTAGGTGACGCCTGCGACCAGGCTGCCCACCGCGATCAGCGAGATCAGTACGCCGGCCAGCCCGGGTGTCCCGCGCTCCTCGGCGAAGGCGATCATCGTGACGTCGACCGCACCGAACTGGAAGCCCATTCCGGCGTAGGCGAGCGTCAGCACCCACACGCCGGGGACCGTGATCGCGCGCCGTGGCGTGTGTCCCGGTTCAGGCTCGTGCCGCGCGGGCTCGGAGCGGCGGTGCAGGGCGACGAACACGGAGCCGACGGCGGTCATCGCCAGGCAGACGACCAGTCCCGCCGCCGGGTGCACCGCCGACGCCAGCACGGTGACCAGCAGCGGGCCGAGCAGGAAGATCGTGTCGTCGAGCATCGACTCCATGGCGTACGCCGTGCGCAGCGCCCCCTGCTCGACCATCACCGCCCACCGCGCCCGCATGAACGAGGTGAACGACACCGAGGTGCACCCGGTGGCGACCGCCGTGACGACCAGGACCCACAGCGGGGCCTCCAGCACGATCGACACGAGCAGCAGCGCCATCCCCGTGACGTGCCCGAGGCACGCCGTGAGCAGGACGCGCCGCTGACTGTGCCGGTCGGCCATCCGCCCGAGCACCGGGCTGGCCACGCCCTGCGAGACGAGCATCGCCGCCGCCACGATCCCCGCGTTCCCGAGCGAATCGGTGACGGCGGAGACGAGCATGAGGATGCTGATGGCCCGCATCGCGATGGGGAAGCGGCCGATCATCCCCCAGAACGCCAGTGATCCGGCGCCCGGAGCCCGCAACAGCCTTAAGTAGGACCCCAGTCCGGAGTCGGACCCCGATGTGACCCCCGCCACGATGCCCCTGTCCCTCGATAACGACGGATCACCGTTATTCGATCTCCGGTGTTCGGTAATTCGAACGAGCCTGAGGCTAGATCGGGCCAGCCCCGAGCGTCAACGGTCGCGGAGGAGATGCGTCAACAAACGACGGGTGGACGGTGGTTGTGCGCGGACCCGGCAGCCGCACCGACGTGCGGTTCTGCGCGCCGCGGGAGTTGGGGCCGGACACCGCGGCGAACACCGCGAACTCCCCTGCCCAGTACATCCATTCGGGCCACCGCGCCGCGTGTCGCCCCGCGCGAGGACCCCCGGCCGGAATCGGCCGGGGGTGGGACGGGGAATCCGTCAGGTCCTCAGACGGCGACGACGCAGTTGTCGGAGCTGCGGGTGCCGAGGATGCTCACGATCCCGTTGGTCCCGTCGCCGAAGAACCGCGAGAAGATCCCGGCCGGCCGGCCGCCGAAGAGCAGCGGCCCGAAGACCGGCGCGACCTGGGCGTCGTGCGGCTCGTCCTCCCCGTCGGCGATCATCGCCAGCGTGCAGGTGCGCGGCTCCACGAACTCCTGCACGATGCTGGTGCCCGTACCGACGGCCGCCGCCACCGCCGCCTCCCAGTCGGCGGGCTCGGTGTCCCGGCCGATGAGCACCTGCTTGCCGCTCATCCCGATGGCCTCCTTGAGCACCAGGTCCGCGCGGTGCTCCAGTACGTACCGGACCAGGTCGACCTTGCCCTCGCCCCGCGTCGTCGACCGGTCGGTGACGATCCGGGTCCACGGCAGGTACCGCTCGACCAGCGCCTGCTCGGCGGCGCTCATCCACGGCCGCCCCTCCGACAGCATGCCCATGGTGAGCTTGCTGGACAGGAAGGTGGAGGTCTGGGTGGCCACGAGCAGGCAGCCGTGGTCCAGGGCCGCCTGCACCGGGGTGGTGTCGATCCCGAGCTCGGCCCAGTCCGGGATGGTGAAGTCGCGCAGCCCGAGCGGGTAGCGCAGCTGCGGCGGGCAGTCCCAGGCCTCGTGCAGGTCCTCGGGCTCGAAGAACCGCGCGCTCAGGCCGTGGTGGTTGAGGTAGTCGGCCTGCACGTCGAAGTACCGGCTGTGCCCGCCCTGGTCGCGGGCGCTGCCCAGCAACGCCACCCGGGGGGCCACCCCGAGCTCGGCGCTCAGGTGCTTGAACATTGCGGCCCGGGCGGCGAAGGAGTCGTGGTACGCGAAGGGCAGCCGGCCCCGGCCGTCGTCGTAGAGCTGGCGCCACACCTCCATGCGGCTGTGCGTCTCCATGGTGCCGCCGAGCGCTCCGCTGACGTTGAACTCCAGGAAGCGCGGCCCGTCCGG
The DNA here is from genome assembly GCF_053606025.1 of Streptomyces sp. NPDC055254. Taxonomy (NCBI): domain Bacteria; kingdom Bacillati; phylum Actinomycetota; class Actinomycetes; order Kitasatosporales; family Streptomycetaceae; genus Streptomyces; species Streptomyces sp. NPDC055254. The sequence continues at coordinate 62,644 of NZ_JBSGQV010000031.1, forward strand.
CCCGATCACGACGTCCGGGCGGACCACGCAGTCCGCGTACCGCTCCTCGATGAAGGGGTCGTCCACGAACAGCTGGTGCTCGTTCTCCGGCATCCGGTACGCGGCCAGGCGCCCGGCGGTGGTGTCGGCGGTCTCCAGCGCGGTCCGCCGTACGAGCTCCGTCAGCGCGGCGCCGACCCGGAACAGCTCGGCGTAGGAGGCGTGCGGCAGCGCCAGGGGCGCCGCGGGCACCAGCGTCTGGTGCGGCCACCCGATGTCCCGCATCTCGTGGCGCAGCATCTCCCGTATCGTCCCGGCGGGCGCGACCGGCTTGAGCCGCTGCCCCCCGAACCACGGATGCCCCGACGCTCCCTGACCGCCCACGTCCTCAAGCACGCCCGTCCGCCTTCCCCCAGCCTGGACACGTCGCGGGCCAGACTAACCGAACCGATCTCCGGTCCCCCCAACTCCCGTCACGGGCCGACGCCCTGTCGCATCCGACCCCCTCCCGGTCCCCGTCGAGCCGGTCCGGTGCGGCGGCCCCACCCGCACCGTGCCCTCCAGGCCCGAGCAGTCCACCGCGAACCGCGGCGGGCGGACCGGGTGCGGACCGTCCGCCCGTCACGGCCAGGTGCGCTCGACGCGGTCGCGTCGTACCGCGTGGGCCGCGGGACCGCCCCTGTCCACCGCGCGATGAATCGCCTCACGGTGCGCGTCGAGCCGTTCGACCATCTCGCTACTGCGTAGCTGCTGGTTGTCGAGGTAGAAGAGCACCGCCTCCCGCTCAAGGACCGGTCGGATCTCCAGGTCCCGGCTTTTGATCCGGCCGTCCTTCGACAGCGGCACCCATGACTGGTCGAGACCGTGAGCGATCCACTCCTCGTCGGCCACGTCCTGTCCGTCGTCGGGGAAGACGTCCCCGATGCGGTGAACGGTCCAGCCGCACGCTCTCAGCCCTTCCGCGACTCGACGCCCGAGATTGCGGTCGAGGAAGAACTCAGGCGGCAAGGCGCACCACTGCCCCGCACAACGCGTCGACCTGCTCGGGCGTCATGTCGAAGTCGTACGCGATGTCCTCGATGCTCTCCCCGGCCTCCCACAGGTCGGTGATGGCATGGACCGCGACGCGGTTGGCGGCTACGACGGGCCTCCCGTGCCCGAACCTCGGGTCGATGACGACGGGGACGGCCTCCGGGTACTGCCTCAGCCTCAGGCTTGAGGGAAAGTCGTCGTCGTTCTCCCAGTTCAGGTAGCGGAGGTAGCCGGAGACCACCTCGTGGATGGGGGCCTGGCCGTCCCGGGCCCTGCGGAGGTCCCCGAAACCGTGCTCGACGAAGATGTCCACGCCGTCCGTCGCGATCCGCTTCGACACGAGGCCGTAGGGGGTGTCGAAGGCGTCGCGTACGGCTGCGGCCGCCTCCCTGATCTCACTCATGCGGAGCCCCAGCGAGCGCAGGGAACGAAGGACGTGCGCCTCGGCCACCGCGATGAACGGCACCGAGGGCTGTTCCGTGCGCAGCGGCTCCACCTGATGGACCAGAGGCGCCCCGGCGGCCCTTCCTTTCAGCCACGAGGTGAGCGTCGAGTACGGAATCTCCAGGTAGGAGGCTGTTTCCGCAGGAGTTAGAAGTCCGTCCCCGAACCTGTCGACCATGCCCCACCTCCTGCTGCTGTTCTGCCCGGTAGCGGGCCTCGCATCGTCGCACATCAAGCCTCCCACCCGGGGCCGGACCACACACCCGCCCACCGCCGGCTCAGCAGGCCGCACGGAGGCGGTCCCGGGACGCTCCGGATCGGCATTCCCGGCAGTGTCCCGGCTCCGGCGCGCGGAACGCCCGCTCACAGCCGTCGCAGGTCTGGAACGGCAGCGCGGCCGGTCGCCCCGTGATCTGCGGGGCAGGAGGTGGGGGCGGTGCGGGCAGGGGCGTCTCCCGGAGGCGGAAGGCGAGGATGCCCGCCGGGCGGGTCAGGAAGCGATCGGGGAGCCCTGCCGTCAGCACGGCGGTGATCTGGGAGGGCGCGACACCGGCCGCGAGCCACTGGGCGACGGCCGGCGCCAGACGCACCGCCTCCCGCTCGGACAGGACGAGACGTGGATCGGCGCGGCGGAGCGAGGTCAGAACGGCGACTGCCCGGGGATCGGCGTCGGAGAGCGACGCCGGTTTCCTCGGCTGGTCCCGGGCGGGGGCGGGCGCGGGCGCCGCTTCGGTGGTGGTCGTCGGAGCCGGCGTGGCTTGCTCGGCCGCGGGCGACTTCCGGGACCGGGGCCGGGGCCGGCGCGGCTTCATCGGCTCGGACGGTCCGTCCGGGTCCGGGTCCGGGTCCGGACCTGTACCCGGACCTGTACCCGGACCCGGATCGCCGCCGGGTACGTCGTAGAAGTGCGTCCGGGTACGGACCTGCCCGGAGGGCGTCCGCTCGCGGCGGCGCTCCAGGTATCCGTCCGCTTCGAGCTCCCTGAGCGCTCGCGCGATGAGGATCTCCCCCTCGTTGAAGTGCTCGCACAGGGCGGTGATGGTCACGGAGGAGCCGTCGGGCAGCGAGGAGATGTACGCCGCGACGCCGACCGTGACCGCGCTGCCGCGCCGCTGGGCGAGGGAGTTGGAGAGCACCGCGAACTCGGCCGTGAGGCGGGTGCGGACATGGATCACGCCGGAAGTCGGAGCTCCGGCGCAGGCGCGCAGGGGCGCGTTAGACTGTGGGTCAGCCATCGGGAAGTCGATCTCTTCCTGAGCGGTCAGGCCCTCGATCGGGATTGCCGTCCCGGCCGGGGGCCGTATCTTTTTGCGGTTGTCGCGGCGAACGTAACCGTCCGTATCCCGCCTCTGCAAGCCGGTCACCCGGACGGGTGACGCGGGCTTCCCGGCGGGGAGGGTGGGCGGGTGGGTAGTTCTTTCTCCCGGTTCTTTCAGGAGGTCAGTGGCCGACCGGACCCTCGTCGACAAGGGCCCGGTGAACCCGGAACGCGGACGGCGGCCGGGGCCCGGCCGCCTCAGGGACGGTGCCGCCCGGCCTTCAACTCGCCTATATTCCCGCGTTCGCGGCGCAGTTCGTCTCCTCGCCGCGAGGGGCGGGGCTCGCCCGACGTCTCGCCGTCGGGCGCATGGAGGATTGGGACCATCCGCCCGCGACGGACGCGTCGTGCACGGTCGCCCTCGTCGTCGGCGAACTCGCGGCCCATGCCGTACGGCACGGCCGGGTCCCCGGATGCGACTTCGGCCTCCGGCTCGCCCTCGACGCGGCTGCGGGCCCGGTTCGCATCGAGGTCGCGGACGCCGCCTGCGCGAAGCGGCCGCCCACGGTCCCGCCCTCGTCGTGCCCCGAGGGTGAGTCCGGTCGAGGACTGCTCCTGGTGGACGTCCTGGCCGTGCGCTGGGGGTCGGCGCCTCGCCGCCCCGTGGGTAGGACGGTATGGGCGGAGGCGGCCATCGAGGCGGTAACTGGCCCATGGAAGAACACAGTTGCGATAAGCCGGGTTATCGCCGGAATCATGGGTCCGGACACCTCTTCGTCTCTAACGTCTGTTCCGTCACGCCGGGCTCGCGCACAGCGGCCGGAGGCCCACCCCTTCCGCGCGCCGCACCCGCCCGGCCGACTTCCCATCGGAACGGACCACGGAAGGGCGGATGGCGCCATGACGGAACCCACCGAGCAGAACGAGCCCCCGGAGAACGCTGAGCAGGCCGCGCGGGCCGGGCAGGCCGGGCAGGCCACCGGCAGCGGCGGCTCCTCGACGCTCGCCCGGCTGGCCGGACGCCTCGAAGCGTCCACTCTCGCCGCGGCGACCGCGGAGATGCTGCGCGAGGCGCTGGGCGAGTCGGGAACCGACTCGGGTTCACCCGCCGGCCCGCACCGGGACCACCGGGTGTTCCTCGAATCCATCAGCGTCAGCGGCTTTCGCGGCATCGGCCGCCAGGCGCGACTGCCGCTGACCGCGAAGCCCGGCGTCACCCTCGTCGTCGGGCGCAACGGCTCCGGAAAGTCCAGCTTCGCCGAGGCGGCCGAGACGGCGTTCACCGGCCGGACCGCGCGCCTCGACAAGCAGCGCGGGGAGGTGTGGCGCCGGCACTGGCGCAACCTGCACGACGGGGCCGAGCCGAAGGCCGAGATCCGCCTCGCCATCGCGGGCGACGCGGGGCCGTCCACGCTGACGTGCACCTGGCCGGACGACGATGTCACGGCTCCCGAGGTCGAGTTCAGGCGGCCGGGTCACGGCCGGCGGCCCTTCAAGGACGTCGGCTGGGAGCGGGCGCTGAACGACTACCGGCCCTTCCTGTCGTACTCCGATCTCGACAAGGTCATCAGCGGTAGGCCCAGCGAGTTGTACGACTCGGTCGCCACCATCCTCGGGCTCGGCGAGCTGACAGCCGCGGACGAGCGGCTCCAGGCCATCGAGAAGGCGCTCAACACCGCGGCGAAGACGGTCGAGGCGGAACGGCCCGCACTCGTCGAGGAGCTGTCCGCGCTGAACGATCCCCGGGCGGTACGCGCCCTCGCGGCCGTCAGCGGGGCGGGGACTCCCGACTTCGACGGGCTGGACGCCCTCGTGACCGGACTGCCCGACGCCGATGACGACCGTCTGAGGGAGCTGCGCGCCACCGTCGAGCTGGCCGGTCCCGACCTCGACGCGGTCGGCGCCGCCGTGGACCGGCTGCGCGAGGCCGCCGCCGTACTCGACGACGTACGCGCCTCGGGTGCCGAGGACGCCCATCAGCGCGCCGAACTGCTGGCCAAGGCCCTGGACCACAGCCGTCGGCACCCGGACGAGGACGCCTGCCCGGTGTGCTGGTCCGACCGGCCGCTCGACGAGGCCTGGGCCGAGCGGGCCGCCGAACAGGTGGCGGCCCTTCGACAGGAGGCCGCCACCGCGCAGGAGGCCCGCACCGCACTGCGGGACGCGGTGGACACCGTCCGCTACCTCGTCACTCGGGTCCCCGCGTGGCTGCCCGCCCCGCTCGTCGTTCCGTGGGAGGAGTGGGCGGCCTGCCGGGCGATCAACGACGCCGAGCGGCTCGCCGCCCGCGCCGAGACCGCCGCCCTCGTCCTCGCCGACGCCTGCGCGGCCCTGCGGGAGGAGGCCTCCTGGGAGCTGGAGAAGCTCGACGAGCAGTGGCGGCGCTGCGTCACCCACCTCGCCGCCTGGCTCGACCGGGCCAGGACCGCGCACGCCGGCAAGGCCCGGCTGCGCCAGGTCAGGGCGGCCCGCAAGTGGCTCAAGGAGATGTGTGCCGAGCTGCGCGAGGAGCGGCTGCGGCCCTTCGAGGACCACTCGCAGCGGATCTGGGAGGAACTGCGCCAGCAGAGCAACGTCGACCTGCGTTCCGTACGCCTGGCCGGCAGCGAGAAGGCCACCGTGCGCAAGCTCGTGATGGACGTGTCCGTGGACGGCACGGATGCGGCCGCGCTGGGCGTCATGAGCCAGGGTGAGCTGCACTCCCTCGCGCTCTCGCTCTTCCTGCCGCGTGCCGCCGCACCCGACAGCCCGTTCGGGTTCGTCGTCATCGACGACCCCGTACAGTCCATGGACCCCGCGAAGGTCCACGGCCTCGCGAAGGTCCTGCACGACCTCGGCGAGACCCGCCAGGTCGTGGTCTTCACCCATGACACGCGCCTCCAGCGGGCCTTCACGAACCAGGAACTTCCGGTGTCGGTACTGGAGGTGGAGCGGGAGGCGCGTTCGGTTGTGACCGTGTGCCGGGTGACCGATCCGGTCGGGCAGGCGCTGGACGACGCACGCGCCCTCGCCCGTACGCCGAACCTTCCACCGGTCGCCATGACCCACGTACTGCCCAGCCTCTGTCGCACCGTCCTGGAACGGGCCTTCTCCGAGGCCGCGTGGCTGCGGCTGCACCGCGCCGGACTGACCGAGCGCGAGGCGGAGAGGACCGTCACGGCTGCTGTCACGTTGACGGACATCGCCGCGCTGGGCTTCTTCGCGGACCCGACGAAGACGGCCGGTGACGTGTACCGCGAGCTGATCAGGCGGTGCGGCCCCGGGTCGGTGGACCTCGTCCGGCAGTGCCAAGAGGGCGCCCACCCGTCCGGCACCTCGATGCCGGACCCCCTGCGCTTCGTGGCTGACATCAAGGCCGTCGCCCAGACCGTGCGCAACCCGCGGGAGGCCACCCGGTGAACGCGACGATCCGTCAGTTGCTCGACACCGCCGATCTGCTAGTCGCGGACACCGAACGGCCCGCTACAGCCGGATCGCTCACCGTCGTGCCCGCTCAGCCCACGGCGCTCACCACCACCACCGCGGCGAGCAGGCACCGGGGCGCCGCCTTTGCCCTGCGGGCTGCTCTGGAGAGCGCGGTCGCCGACCGCCTCTCCGCTCACCTCGCCCCGCGCGCCATCCGTGAAGGCACCAACAGGGCTGCGTTCCTCTGGCTCCGCGGCTGCACCGAAGCCGAGACGGCCCGCCGGGCGAGGGCCGTGTGGAGCCAGCTCTGCCTGGGATGCCACTACCACCAGTACGAGATCGGACCCACCGAGGACCAGGTGCGCGCGTGGCGTGCCGAAGTCGTGGGGCTGGTAGCCGTGTTGTCCGTTTGAGGCGGTCCGAGCTCCGATCTCTGCTACTTCTGTAACCGGGAGAGGCGGGCCTCGGGCCCGCGACAGCGCGTCCAGCGCTGCGGGAGGGGAACACACGTGAGCACGACATCTCGGGACGCGGTCATCGCCACCGAGCAGAAGGCCGTCGACCGCGCCTACGACTGCTACGAGGCGCGACTCGTGGAGCTGACCTCGCAGACGGCGGCGACGGCCTCCGCCAGCGGCAAGGACAGCATCGCCGTCCGCAAGGGCGCCGAGGCCACGGTGGATACGTACGGCGGTCTCGGAGGTGAGGCCCTCGTCGTCAGCCGGGTGGACATCCAGGACGCGGGGGACACCGAGGCGGAGACGTTCTACGTCGGACGGCGGCACGTCTTCGACACCGAGACCCGGGAGCAGGTGGTCGTCAACTGGACGAACCCGCTCGCCGTGCGCTGGCACAACGCCTCGCCGGAGACTCCCGGAGAGGTGCTCCTGCGGCGGCAGCTGCGCTGCACCGAGCGCACCGTCGAGGACTTCGGGGACGAGATCGCCCGGACTGACGCACGGCGGGCCAACGCGCCGGAGCCCACGGGGGAAGCTGCCGTTCCGCATCCCGCCGAGGAGGACACGGCCCTGCGGGGGACAGCGCCGCACAGCTTCGGGACACCGGTCGGGACCGGCGACCGGAGCGCCGAAGACCGGGCTGCTCCGTCATCCCCTTCACCGTCATCCCCGTCATCCCCCTCACCGTCACTCCCCTCCCCGTCATCCCCCTCACCGTCACTCCCCTCGCCGTCGCCGCGCGAGGTTGCCCGCAGGCAGCGGAAGAAGCCCCAGCCGGTCGACGACTTCCTGCTCAGGGAACTGCGCCGGTCCCGCAGCGGCCGGATGCGGGACATCGTCGAGACGATCAGGCGTGACCAGATGGCCCTGGTCACCGGTTCGCCCGCGGACATCCTCGTCATCCAGGGCGGACCCGGCACCGGAAAGTCTGCGGTCGGCCTGCACCGCGTGACCTGGCTCGTCAACAACGACCACTTCCGGGCACAGGACGTCCTGGTCGTGGGGCCGCACCAGAACTTCCTGGAGTACGTGGGACGCGTCCTGCCCACCCTCGGCACCCGCAACGTCACAGCGGTGCAGCTGGCCCGGCTGTGGGAAGGGGAGATCCGCGCGGCCGACTCCGTCGCCGCCCGGCTGGTCAAGTCGGACGAACGGATGGCGGCCGTCCTGCGGCGCCGCGTGGAGAGCGAGTGCCGGCCCGAAGCCCTGGACTCCCTCACCTCGGCGCCCTCGCACGCCCAGGACGAGGCGGCCTTCGTCGTCACCGTGGGCAGCACGTCACTGCGGCTCCCGCGTTCCGAGGTGCTCCGCCTCCTCCAAGACGCCCGCGAGGGCGCCGGGGCCTACCGCATCCGCAGGGACCGCTTCCGCACCCTGCTGGTCGATCGGCTCCTGAGCGAGCTCGTCCGCATCGCACCGCGCCGCAGCCGCGACGCGACGGTGCGCCGCGACCTGGAACGCAACCGGCAGGTCGCCGGCCTCGTCGAACGGACATGGCCCGCGCTGAGCCCCGAGGAGGCACTGCGTAGCCTGCTCGACTCCCGCGGCAGGCTGAGTGAATGCGCCGCGCCCGACCTCGACGATGACGAACAGGCCGCCCTCCAGCGACCCAGGGCGGACAACGCGGACGAGGAACCCTGGACCCTGGACGACCTCGTCTGTCTCGAAGAACTGCGGTTCCTGATCGCCGGAGAGAGCCCGCAGCGGTACCGGCACATCGTGGTGGACGAGGCCCAGGACCTGACCCCGATGCAGGCGAGGTCCCTGCGCAGGCGCTGCCCGACGGGCTCGATGACCGTGCTCGGCGACCTGGCCCAGGCGACCGGCCCGCACGGGTACACCACGTGGGAGCGGTTGGGCGGTCTTCTCTCCGACCACGGGGACTGGAGGGTGGCGGAGCTGAACACCAGTTACCGGGTGCCCGCGGAGATCATGGAGTTCGTCGCTCCCCTGGCCCGGGCCGTGGCGCCTTCCCTGCCCTACCCGACCGCTGTGCGGCTGGCGGGTGAGGAAGCGGTGCGCCTCGTCCCGACGACTCCCTGGGAGCTGATGGACGAGACCGCGTCCCGCACGACACGACTCGCCGGCACCGATGACGGGCGGTCACCGCGGTCGATCGCCGTCGTCGTACCCGACGACTCCCACTGGCTCGAAGAGGTCCGCCGACGCGTGCACGGCGGGGACGGCACCGCGGAGACGCGGCTGCGGTCCGTATCCGTGCTCGCCGCCGCGCAGGCCAAGGGCATGGAATTCGACCACGTCCTGGTCCTGGAGCCGTCGACCATCGCCGACCGCGGCCCCGCAGGACTGCGCCAGCTGTACGTCGCCCTGACGCGGAGCACCCAGACACTGACCGTCCTGCACACGACGCCGCTGCCCCGGGAGCTCTGTGCGGGAGCAGACGACACGGACGCCCCGGCTTCCTCCTCTCCTTCGCCCACGGCTCCACCCGGGCCGGGCCGCGCGGCTTCCCCGGCCGCCGCCGCTGCACCGCCGGAGCCCGGGACCGCGGTCGTCGAGGAACTGCCGGTCGGTACCAGGGTCAAGGTGCGTGTGCTCGGCTCGGGCCCCGGCGCGCACTGGAAGGTCAAGGCCCTCCTCCCGGAAACCGAGCGCACGCTTCTCCTCGTGACCCGCCACGGTGAACCGACGCCCAGGGCCGGCTCACAGCTGGACACCTGGGTGACCCGGAACGAAGGACCGGTGAGCCTCGTCGCGGCCGGAGACTTCGGCCGCCGGCCCATCACCGCCCGGATGGCACCGCGCTATCTGGCGGCGCTCGGCGTCCTGCAGGACATCGGCCACGGCGACGGCACGGTGGCGCCCGGGACCGCGGACCGTCTCTCCGAACTGAAGGGCATGGCCAACCGGTGCCTGCGCCGGGACCGGGTCGACTGGCTCAGCGTGTGGCGTCTCCTGGGCTCTGCGGACCGGGACCGTCTGAACACCCTGGCGGACCTCGCGCAACGCACGCGCCACGCGGTCACCTCGAAAACTCCCGGCCTGCACACGGACCTGGCGGCCGACCCGGTGTTCGACCACTGGGCCGGTCCTCTCGCTCGGGCCCAGGGGGAGCTGCGCCGTCAGCTCGACACCGAACCGGGCCACGGGCCGGGGAGCGCACCCGAGCCCGCTGCCACGGGCGGACCCGAGCCCGAGCCCACCGGGCCACTCGGGAGGGTTCCGGCACCGTCGTCGGAACCCCGCACGCCACACGAGCCGAAGGACACCCACGCCATGGACGCCGCCGCCCTCTCGGACACCGTCGCCTTCCGGCCCACAGGGCAGACGGCGCCCGGCCAGGCACTCGCACGGGAACTGGCACGCGCGGCGGAGGCCGACAGGGAGTGCAACACCCACGAAGCCGTCCGCTTCGAGTTGAAGGCCGCGCTCCTGCGGGCGGGACTGCGCCCCACGGACTCTCCGACGACCGACGTGATCGCGGACGGTCCGAACGGACTCTGCCTCTACGAGGTGCTCGGCGCGGGCCGTTCGGCCTACGCGGATCTGCGCGCGGCAGCGGCCCGCCTGATGGAGATCGACCACATCGGCCCCCGGGCCGCCGACCACCGGTACCTGATCATGTCCGAGCAGCCGGCCGATGACTGGGCGCCGGATGCGGTGCGAGGGGTCTTCGGTATGGAGACCCTTTGGAGGACCGAGAACGGATGGGAAGGGCTGAGCGCGCGAACCGCCCTGCACCTGAAGGGATGAGCGCCGCCCGGACACCCTCGGCGCCCGGCTGCGGTGGCACCGATCCGCCAGGACCTCAGGCTGCGCGATCACCCCGCCCCGGAGGCGCTGCCGTTCAAGGAGCCTCAACCGCAGAAGCGGGTGCTTCGATGAGGCTGACGGACTGAGTCTGCTCGCCGCGCCGGTAGGTACGACCGGAGGCGACGCGGTCCGCGATGGACCGATCAGCGCAAACACCCTGCCAGGGAGCCAGGGAGGCACCCCCCGAAACACCCCCCGAAACCCCACCACGGACCGATCTGCGGAGCGAGCCCCGGACTCCCTGCCACCGCCAACGCCCGGCGTCCGCATCGCCCCACACCCACACCGCGGGCACCACCCCGGACCGGCGAGCCCTCAGTGATCAGCTCAACGCCTCCTCAGTTGCGATGGCGCTCCGGGGGCTGCAAGTCGTCTCGCATCAGCCGTTGCAGCGAATCCAAGTCCGCGAAGAACGGCTGTACGAGCTGCTGATATTGAGGCGTCTCGAAGGTCACCCCATCGACGGCAAGCAGGTCGCGTGCTGCCCGTAGCTGGTGATAGACCGGCACGGCAGCCTCATAGATGTGGTCGGGCGCCGCTATCGCCAGCTCACGCAGAACCGACTTGGCGTCCGAGTGCTGCGGATCGCTGAGAAACGCGTCGTGAATGGCCTGCGTACGGATGGGCCCGGGCTCCTCCCGGGCGGCCGCCATCGTCATACGACTGTGGGCTTGAGCCAGCGCAGTCAGAAACCGAACGTAAGCGACTCGTTTCGTATCCGCCCACTGCTGGTGCTGTGCCCGTCGGGAACGCAGGACGTCGGTGATCAACGTCGCCCCAATCCCGAATAGCGCACCCACTGCCGCAACCGCCAGAGTCCCCCACCCCATGCGCGCAGCGTACGAGCTCCATTACAGCCGGTCTAGATGGCATGGCCCGCGATCTCCTACATCGATGCCGAGAGCGGCCCCTCACGCCAATGACCGGGCCGCTCCCATCCAGCACTCGCGAGAAGTGGAGCACCAGCATGACCCACACCACCGACTCCCCCCGAGACCCCGCCCGCCCGTCCTTACCCGCCACCTCCGCACCGCGCTCTGGCTCGCCGAGTTGGGCCTGCCCGTACTGCCGGTGCGGGAGGGCGAGCGGCCCTTCGAGAACTGCCGCACCTGTACCCGTTCGGCATGCGGGGGCCGCCCCAACATGAAGGCCGCCGGTCCCTGCCAGTGCCGCCGGCCAGGCCGAGGCGGTGCTCAATGCGGCCGAGGGGACGTCCGTGTACGCGTACATCGTGGTGGCCCTACCGGGGCCCGGACGGAAGAGATGCGGCCGCTCACCTGGGATCACGTCTTCCTGAGGGGGACCCAGACGCGTCGCCGCCCGTACCGCCGCACATCGCTGTGTGGCGGTCGGTCCGCCCCACCCGGGGACGCGAAGACCAAGAAGTCGCGCCTGACGATCGCCCTGCCGGCGCGATGCGTGGACGCACTCTGGCAGCAGTTCGAGGAGCAGGGGTGGGACCGGCTTGCAGCCGGTGATCAGTGGACGGAGAACGGGCTCGTCTTCTCCTCGGCGACGGGGACCGAGCTGGACTCCACCAACGTCCGGCGCGCCTTCCGACAGGCGATCACCGGCGCCGAGGGAGTCGACGCGAAGGAGCGACGCCGCGGGGGCTGCGGCACAGCTTCGTCTCGCTGCTCTCTGACAGCGGGGTCCCGCTCGAAGAGATCTCGCGACCGGTTGGGCAGTCCGGCACGGCGGTCACGGAGGAGGTCTACCGCAAGCAGATCCGCCCGGTGATGCAGACTGGGGCGGTCGCCATGGACGGCATCTTCAAGATCGACCCGAGGGCATGGTCACTCACAGAAACAGGTCAGACCACTTACCGAAATTGGTAAGTGGTCTGACCTGATACTACAGCGTCGGGGTGGCGGGATTTGAACCCACGACCTCTTCGTCCCGAACGAAGCGCGCTGCCAAGCTGCGCTACACCCCGATCGCCGCCTTGCAGCGCTTGCTGCCCTGGCGACATCGATTACTTTAGCGGACCTGTGGCCGGAGACGAAATCCGGTTTTCGCGGGGCGGGCGCGGGGCCAGTGGTGGGGGCGGGCGGCGGCGGTCGGCGGCGACCAGCGCGAGGCCCCCTTCGACGTGGCACGGGACCTCGCCGAGCTGTCCGGCGCCCAAGCCGTCGCCAACCAGATGTGCGTCCAGACGGTGAAGAAGCTCAGGACCACGGGCACGCTGTCGCACGCGCACTCGATGGGTATGCCGCGGGCCCGTACGTTCCCCGGTCCGGTCCCGGTCCGGTACGCCCCGGCCGGGTCAGTCCCGGGCCGGCGGGGCCGCGGGCCGGAGACCCGCCGAGGCGCCGCAGGCCAACCGCCGGCCCCCCGCAGGGGTCCGGCGGCCCCGCCGCTACGCCTTCGGGGTCAGCGTGAGGAGGGTCGCCTCCGGCGGGCAGGCGAAGCGGACCGGGGTGTAGCGGTTGGTGCCGCAGCCCGCCGAGACGTGCAGGTACGCCCGCCGGCCTTCCGCCTCGTGCGTGGAGAGGCCCTTCACCCGCTTCGTGTCCAGGTCGCAGTTGGTGACGAGGGCCCCGTAGAAGGGGATGCAGAGCTGCCCGCCGTGCGTGTGGCCCGCCAGGATCAGCGGATAGCCGTCCGCCGTGAAGGACTCCAGCGTGCGCAGGTACGGGGCGTGCACCACGGCGATCGAGAAGTCGGCGTCCGCCTGCGGACCGCCCGCCACCCTCTCGTAGCGGTCGCGCTTGATGTGCGGGTCGTCCAGTCCGGTGAAGGCCAGCTCCAGGCCGTCCAGCTTCATCCGCGCCCGCGTGTTGGTGAGGTTCAGCCAGCCCGCCGCGTCGAAGGCGTCCCGCATCTCCTCCCACGGGTTGTGGACGGCGCCGACGACCGGCTTGTTGCCGTTCAGACCGTGCCGGCCCTGGGTCTTCTCGATCAGGTACCGCCCGGGGTTGCGCAGCCGCGGCCCGTAGTAGTCGTTCGACCCGAAGACGTACGCGCCGGGGAACGCCATCAGGGGACCGAGGGCGTCGAGCACCTCCGGCACGCCGTCGGTGTCGGAGAGGTTGTCGCCGGTGTTCACCACGAAGTCCGGGCGCAGGCCCGCCAGGGACTGGAGCCAGGCGCGCTTCTTGCCCTGTCCGCGGACCATGTGGATGTCCGAGACCTGGAGTACGCGCAACGGGCGCATCCCCGGGGGCAGGACGGGCACCGTGACCCGGCGCAGGCGGAAGGACCGCGCCTCGAAACCGGCGGCATAGGCCACTCCAGCGGCCCCGACCGCCGCGACCGCGGCAGCGGCTTTCAGGGGTACTCCGTAACGCGCGCGCATGGACCCATCGTCGCAGACCCGGAAAACCGACGGGCGCCCCCGCCCCCGCACCTGGCAGACTCAAGGGCATGACCACGCTCAAGGCCAAGCTCCAGGAAGACCTCACGACCGCCATCAGGGCGCGCGACGAGCTGCATTCGTCCACGCTGCGCCTGACCCTCTCCGCCATCACCAAGGAGGAGGTCGCCGGCAAGGAGGCACGTGTGCTCTCCGACGAGGAAGTCCTCAAGGTGATCGCCAAGGAGGCGAAGAAGCGCCGCGAGGCCGCGGAGGCCTTCGCCCAGGGCGGTCGTCCCGAGCAGGCCGCGCGGGAGACCGCCGAGGGCGAGTTCCTCGACACGTACCTGCCGAAGCAGCTGTCGGACGACGAGCTGTCCGCGATCGTGGCGCAGGCCGTGGCCGAGGCGAGGGCCGCGGGCGCCGAAGGGCCGCGCGCCATGGGGGCGGTCATGAAGATCGTGAACCCGAAGGTCGCCGGGCTGGCGGAGGGCGGCCGGGTCGCCGCCGCCGTCAAGCAGCAGCTCCTGTAAACGAGCCGGCTGCCGAGAACGACCAGGGCGCCGAGGACGGAAGAGAACGAGGGGAGGGCCCCCGCCGGCAGAGCAAGGGCAGGCCGTCGATCAAGCGGAAAGTGTCGTCCGGGAACAGGAAATAGACGATGCCGGGGAATACGCCCCAGAC